>NZ_CP049303.1:0-320018 GCF_019443985.1 Liquorilactobacillus hordei DSM 19519 | reverse complement strand
GCGCCGATCAGTTGCCAAGACACCATCAGACATATGGGACAATACACTGTCCAATCTACGCCGCTCGGCCTCTGATGATTCTTGAGCTTCTTCAACTCTGACTGATAAATTATTGACAGCTTGTGCCAATTGCCCTAACTCATCCGTTCCATAAATTTTAACTTGCCCTGAATAATCCCCACGCGCAATTCTCGTCGTTTGTTTTTTCATTTCATCAATAGGGCGCGTAATTGCACTAGAGATAAAAATAGCTAAAATTAAGCCCAAACCGGTTGCGATTAATGCCGCAGTTGCAAAAATAAGAGTGACTTTGTTAATAGAACTATATACTGGCTCTAAGCTCGCCCTCAAGTAAACGGCCCCTACTAACGTATTTGTATTTCCAGTTGTACTAAAAAGTGGGGTAATTGATACATAGTATCGTTTATTATCCGTTCGATCATATGCTGATTTTGCGTATGAACGTTCATTATATAAAACTTGCTTAATATCGTTGTCAGTTGTTTTTTGACCTATTAAATCTTGACTATTTACATCACTGTCTCCACGGATTGTTCCTTTTGTATCAACTACCTGGATCTTTGTAACATTTGAATTATCTACATCTTCAAGTATATCTTTGATATTCGTATTAGCTTTAGTCGTATTACCACGAGAAAGATTGCCGATTAAGGAACTATCAATATAACTTGATAATTCAACCTGTTGCTTAAATGATTTCAAATTATCCTTTTTTAACTGTTGCACAAAATAAGCACCTACTATTTGAAATGTTATTAGCAATAACAGTGCAAAAACTAGTGCTATTTTAAAATGGATAGATTGAAAAAAATGTAGTTTCTTATTCATTATTACTCCACTGAAAATCTTATTTATTCTGCTTCTGGATTACGCAAATAATAACCCACTCCACGTCGAGTTACTAACCAAATTGGTCGACTAGAATTATCCTCGATTTTTTCTCTCAATCTTCGAACTGTTACATCTACCGTTCGGACATCACCAAAATAATCATATCCCCAAACAGTTTGTAAAAGGTGTTCTCTTGTCATAACTTGACCAATATGTTTCGCTAAATAATAGAGAAGTTCAAATTCCCTATGTGTCAACTCGATTTTTTCATCTCTTTTTGAAACCATATATGCCTCTGGATGAATTGTTAAATCACCAATAGTAATCTCATTGTTTTTTTCTTCTTCATTTTGTGCAGAAGACGAAGCAGCCGTCTGCCTCCTCAAATTAGCTTTAACTCGTGCGACTAATTCACGATTAGAAAATGGCTTTGTAACATAGTCATCAGCCCCCAGTTCTAATCCTAGAACTTTGTCGATTTCTGCGTCTTTAGCTGTAACCATTATAATTGGCATATCATATTTTTTACGAACTTCCCTTGCTACTTCAAGTCCATCCATTTTTGGCAACATGATATCTAACAAAATTAAGTCCGGTACGATCTCTTCCACTTGTTCAACAGCTTCTTGTCCATCAAATGCTGTATAAACATCAAAGCCTTCCTTCGTCAAATTAAACTTGACGATGTCGGAAATTGGTTTTTCATCATCAACTACTAAAATTTTCTTCACTTTGTGGCTCCTTTCCCAAAATCACTTTTTTGTGATTTGGAATCTCTATTTATTTTAATGGAGATTTTTTATTATTAAATAAGGTACAACCGCCTATATTATAACCTATCGTTTGAATGATGCCAAACCTGCATCCAAAATATTATTATAACTTTAATTCATGCTATAATGTTTTTAATTTATATACATAGACAAGGAGTAAAAATGAAAAAATCAATACTAATTTCTCAAGACCTCTCTTGTGCTGGTCAAGTTTCCATGGCTATTGCTTTGCCCATCCTTGGTGCACTCGGTTTCAACCCTACGATTCTACCAACTGCAATTTTATCAACCCACACAGGTGGCTTTGGAAAAAACACTTACTTAGATCTCAGTTCAGAAATGGAGAAGATTATTGCCCACTGGGAAACAATCCCTCTTTCCTTTTCTGCAATATATCTAGGTTACCTAGGAAACAGTCCTTTAGATATTCTTCTTAAGAAGATTGACACCCTTTCGCCTAATGCCTTTTTTCTTTTAGATCCTGTGATGGGGGATCATGGTAAAATGTATCGCGGCTTTAATGAAAACTATGCTCATCAAATGCAACAGTTGGTAAAAAAAGCTGATCTTATTACGCCAAATGTAACAGAAGCTCAATTACTGCTAGATAAAGAATGTACTACAGGTGTACTTTCCTCAGCTTCTGCTCTTACTTTAGCTAAAGAGCTTAATGACAAGTTCAAAAATAAACAAATTCTTTTAACTGGAATTCCTAAACCTGATGGGAAAATTGGCATTGTGGGTGTCGATAACATTTCCCAGGAAATATGGCAACTTGAAACACCAAAAATTGGTTCAAGTTTCTTTGGAACTGGCGATATTTTTGCAAGTGTTTTACTTGGTGCGTTATTGCATGGTAACACATTAAAAGAAGCAGCAGAAAGAGCAATGCACTTTATTAGTAATACGATTAAAAAAAATATGCAATTAAATTGCGTTGATCCCCATTTTGGTCTTGATTATTCTCTTGAGTTGCCTGTATTATTAAAACAATTAAATTAGGAGGTTAAAAAATGCAAAAAAATAAGAATTCTCTCAGAATGATTATCTTAACTGGTTTATTTGCTGCCATTATATATCTCGGCATTTTCATTTTAAGAATACCTATTCCTGCAATGGTCGGGCGACCATTTATTCATTTCGGAAATACACTTGCTGCTTTAGCTATTTTATTTTTAGGACCCAGAAATGGGATTATTGCAGGGGTCATCGGACTTGGTGGTTTTGATGTGCTTAATGGGTATGCATTAACATCTTGGTTAACAGTTCTTGAAGTAATTATAGTCGGTTTAACTATCGAAGCTGTTTTTAAATATTTCCATCACAATGACAGTAAGCGCAATATTATTATTGTTGCTATTACAGCAGGAGCCATGAAAATCATCACCTCTTACTGCACTTCAATTGTTGAAGCCTTGATGGTCGGTACAGCGTTTAAAACTGCTATTGTTGCATCTTTCTTGAGCCTACCAGCAACAGTTATCAATTCTATTTCAACGGCAATCTGTGTTCCTATATTATATTTTCTATTACGTAAGGCTTTTTTTGCTATTAACAAAGATTAAACAAAAATGCCATTATACATTTTTTTATTTTTCTATTGCATATTCTTCTAACACATGGTAATATATTTCTTGTTGATGAAGAATATATGGGTGGCTAGCTCAGCTGGCAGAGCAACGGACTCTTAATCCGTGGGTCCAGGGTTCGATCCCCTGGCCACCCATCAGAGGTTTACTATCAGTAATCATTAGGTGTTAAAAACGCCGTGGTTACTGGTTTTTTTGTACTTGGTAGATTGTAAAATTTAAGTTGAACATATTAGTGGACAGAAAAACCCATAAAGGTCTTCAATGGTGTCACCACAACATTCCACTAGAAAGAAGGACCTTTATGGGCACCACTATTTTATCATTTGAAGACCGCGTTGTCATCGAAACACTTCATCATGAAAAGCACTCACTTCAATATATTGCCGATTATTTAGGCCTTAGTAAAACCACTATCTTTAATGAGGTTCATCGCTTAGCTGGTGAGTATCACGCAGTTAAGGCTCAAACTGACCATGAAGTTAAACTTAGTCATCGTGGTCGTAAAACCATCTTAACGACTAACCTAAAGCGCTTGATTGAAGAACAGGCCGGTGTTCCGCTGTACTTTGCGCACGCTTATTCGCCACATGAACGAGGCAGTAATGAAAATCGCAACCGAGTACTACGCCGCTTCATTCCCAAAGGTCAACCGATTGATGAGATTACCGATGATGAATTGATTCAAATTAACTGGTATTTGAATTCCCGACCACTCAAATGTTTAAATTGGCGAACACCGATTGAGATCTTTTTGCGTAATCTGCGTTACTAAATTTGTTCAAGTTATTTCTTGCAATCTGCCACTTTAAAAAAGATTTGTATTTCATATAATGTCATTAATAATCAAAAAAAGTTAGCTAAAAAATTGGGGCTGTGCCATAAGTCCTAAGTGAAAGAGCTTCACCAGAGAAAGTAATGATTTTTCTGGTGAAGCTCTTTTGGTATAATTAAAAATAAAAAAGCACTGGTTGGAGCCAGTACTTTCAAAAACAATACCCCTATAGAAAGGATAATCAAAATGTACAATAATTATAACATAAATCAGACTGTACTTAGTATTAAAACTGACTGGGAGCCAAAAAGAAAATCATCCTGCACGGATGATTAATCAAATAGTTGAAGACCTTAAAATTAATGATCCTTACATCTTTGGACGACCGCGTAAGTATGATCTGCGTGTACTTTTAAAATTAATTTTGTTTGCGTACACAAAAGGTATCTTTAGTAGTCGCCGTATTAATACCTTGGCAGAACAGAATTTGGCAGCCCGTTGGCTGACACAAGAACAGGTTCCAGCCTACCGAACAATTTGTCGTTTTAGAATTTCAGATGAAGTTGAGAGCTTGATTAATCAATGTATTCTAAAACTAACCAAATATCTGAAACAAAACAATTTTATTGATGAAGTTACTTTTATTGACGGGACTAAAATTTTAGCTGATGCCAATAAATATAGTTTTGTTTGGCGTAAGAATACGATTCGTTTTGACAAGCTTAATCGCTCTGCGATTATAACCCTTCTGGAAGAATTAAATGACGCTAAGTTTAAGTGTCAGCTCCCAGCAGAGACAGATCTTACTTTAGAAATGCTTGATGAAATTACCTTGCGGTTAGAAAATGACTTGAAAGATTTGAATAAAAAGATTGAAAAAGAACATATCTCTCCAAACCCAGACAAGTCAAGGCGTCGAAAACTAAAATCTTTAAAACGAAAACTTAAGTTACGGCAAACTAAATTATTAGCTCATAAAATACAAACCAGAATTTATGGTAAAAGAAATAGTTATTCAAAAACAGATCATGATGCAACTTTCATGCGTGTTAAGGAAGATCCAATGCTCAACGGACAGCTAAAACCGGCTTATAATCTACAAATCGCCACAAGTAAACAATTTGTAACTGCCTTCGGCATTTTTCAAAATCCAGGAGATACCAAAACATTAATTCCTTTTTTACAGCAACAAAAAGCAGCTGGAACTTTAGGTAAGTATATTGTGGCTGATGCAGGATACGGTTCAGAATCAAATTATCGATATCTCGAAGATGAATTACCTGAACATACAGCGTTAATTCCATATGGGACAATGTTAAAAGAAAATAGTCGCAAATGGAAAAGTGATGACCGTAAGGTCATGAATTGGGCGTATCATCCTAAAGACGATTATTTTATTGATCTGCAGGGAGTTAGATTTAGTTTTTATGCTTACCGTAAGCGCAAAGATAAGTACGGATTTGTACGTGAATTTAAAGAGTATCAGGCAAACAAATACGATAACGATTTTAAAATTGATCACCGAGCATTCACTAAAAACGGAAATCCTCGTAAAATAAGTATTAATAGCGCATGGGAGTATTTCAAAGCTAAGGAACGCAAGTTGCTTTCAAATCACCAAACTAGTTCAATTTACGGACAACGTAAAATAGATGTTGAATCAGTTTTTGGTGGATTGAAGGCTTGTTTGGGTTTTAAAAGATTTTCGGTTAGAGGTCTTGAGAAGGTAAAAAAGGAAGCTGGAAGTGCCTTGATGGCAATGAACATTAGAAAATTGGTGGCAAAGGTTACCAACTATAACTGTTCTATAAACAAAAAGAAGAGATTAGCGAAAATCAAAGAACGATTTTCACTAATCTCTTCTATTTTGAAGGACTTATGGCACAGCCCCTCTCTATTTATTCCGGATAAACATGTTCCATAAGTCAAAGCTACGTTAACCTCTCATTTTCCACGAGTATATTTGCGGTATATCATGAAAAATTCGTTATCATTCATTCAAAGATTTTATTCCAAAAGCCAAACTTCTTTGAAATCACAAAATAAAGCAATCCTGCATATAAGCCAAATATCACACTATACAAAAGTGCCATTAGTTTAGTTTGTGGTATATAAACACTAGCAATAACGAACTGTGACACCGTAACAATAATAAGGAAAAATATATTCAGCAATATGTTGGGCATAAACTTTTTAAATTTAACAGTAAAAACCTTTCCTATTTTTCTGTAAACTAATATGCAAATAACTAAAAAGGCAATATTAGTTGCCATTATAGCTCCAGTTCCCTGCCATATGAAAACAAAGGGATACTGAAGACACATCTTAATTATCAAACCCACTACTAAATAAGACATGGCTTTTTTACTATAACGAAGTGCTTGAAGTACAGTTAATCCATTGACTGCAATGGCCATAATCAAACTTTGCCAAATATTATAAGCCAAGAAGAGTGCACCGTCCTTACTAAAAAAGAAAAAAATCCCATTAGCTTCAAAAGACAATGCACTGAATATTGTAGAAATAGGAAAAACAATGAAAATTAGGTAGTTAATATTATCCGTTAAATAACGTCGTACATCTTGCTTCTGACCTCCTGCATTAACTGTTGCAAGTAATGGTAAGCTACTTCCAGCAATTGCAGCTGCTAATGCAATAATTACCGATGTTAGTTTGGATGGATTAGCCGAAAATGCAGTGTATACCTGTTGAGTATATGCTGCTGATAAGCCCAATGCACCTTGCATGATTTGTTTAAAAAACAACTGATCAATTATTTGGCATAAATTTATTCCTGCACCTACAATTACAAAAGGGATAGATTCATATGTAATGGCCATAAAAATTTTTCGTACATTAACTAACGTGAGGTCCTTGCTGCTTTTAAGGTTCATTCTATATTCAGGTAGTTTAACCCTATAGTGGGCAATCAAATATATATAGCTAGCTATTGCTCCTGCAAAAGCAGCAAATACACTTGCATACACCGCAACCACATAACTTGTATGGAATATATATATTAAAAGATAACTGGATACTAATATAAAAAGTACTCTAAATACTTGCTCCCACAACTGAGAAATCCCAAATGGTTTAAGATCTTGGTTACCTTGAAACCAACCACGAATTACGCTCATAGCAGGCAATATCGCAATTGCTGGAACCATACTTCTGATAGCAATTACTGAGTCCCTTTGTGAAACTACTGGACTATTTGCTGCAAAAATTGGGGCTGCAATATACAAAATTAGCGTACAAATTAGACCTGAAATACACATCAAGCCCAAGCCTAATTTAAAAATTTTTTGACTATTTGCAAATTCGCCTTTACCATTATACATCGCAACTTTTCTTGCAATTGCAGAAGGAAAACCTGCCATGCCTAACGATAAAAATATCGCATATATATTATAAGTTGAGTTAAATAAAGCTTGCGCAGAATTAATGTTTTCTTTTGACCCCATCATGGCTAACCACGGTATCAAATAAAGTATACCTAACGCCCTTGAAAACACACTCCCAAAGGATAGCCAAAATGAACCTGATAATAATTTTTTATTCATACATACACCTTAAGCTTTTTTCATTATTATCATTAGTAAACGCCCTTCTCTTTAATTTAACAAGCTTCTTTTATGCTCTTTATAAATAATTAAAAAAACACTAGTTGTGTTTCACATGAAACAACGGTATCTTTTAGAAACCTAACCCAACTTTCTCTGTTACTTTCACGATGTTTTTTAACACCTTGTGCGCTTCATATCTTCCATCATTAATATTGTGAATTGTCTTTTGTTTATTTAAAATACTTAGATTAATGCCGGCTGGTTTTGCTAATTTAATTCCGGCTTTAGCGATATCTGAACTTGCTATTTCTTTATCAACAAGCATGATTCTTGTTGCAACTACAACATTAGTCCACATATTTACTACTTGTTCATATAATAATCTCTATCATTTTTACCATTAAATCCCCTTCCTTTAATAATATATTTTTTTACCTAATATTTATGATTATAAAATAAAAAACTGACTTTTCAAAATTAGCTACTAATTTATTCGAAGAATTATTAGCTTATAATAAATAATTATTCAAAAATTACATTATTTAAAGCTGCTTTTTGAAATAAGCTTTCATACATAGGTGCTAATCGATTTTTTTGAAAAAATTTCCCCTGTATACTTCTAACCACGATCCCTGTATCTCTTGTTGCAAGTACACTTTGCGTAGATTTAGTAGAGGCACATTTTTTATTTTTTCATAAGTTATTTAAAAATAAATTAAAAAAAGACTTGTTTTTTTTAATATCCCTGTGTTACCTTAAGTTTATTGAAACACAAAACTACCAAAGGAGGAATCGTATTATGATTATATTATTTAGTTTAATATCACGCCGACCATCAAAATATTTTAATTTACCGATTCCTTCACAGGTTTTGTTTAGTTAGCATACAATAAAAATTTTAACTTGTATATTTTAATTAGACTCTGTCCTAGGTTTAAGGGGCAGAGTCTTTTTGTGCAATTTATACTTAAAGGAGAACACAATGAATTACGTTATAAAACATTTAATAATTTACTTTGGTCAACACAAAGCTCGTTATACTACTGTCTTCATCTTCATGGTAATCGCGAGCATCCTCGCTGTTGCACCAACTTATATCATTCGTCTAATAATTGATGCAATTGTTCAAAAAAATCTTACCACTCGGATATTAATAACTTATATAACATTTTTTGCTTTAATCATTATTTTAGCGTATCTTACCGAAGCAATTTGGACATTTTTCCTATTCATCGGTTCCTATGATATTCAAAAAGAATTACGTAATGATTTAATGACACATTTTCTAAAAATGGGTGCCCCTTTTTATCATCGCTTCCGGACGGGTGATTTAATAACACGTTCAAGTGATGATGTACGTGTTATGGGAATGACTGTTGGTTATGGCCTAATGGTTTTCCTAAATACCAGCCTTTATCTAACATTCATTGTCTTAATGATGATGGTCACAGTATCTTGGCAATTAACCCTCTTTGCTTTGATACCAATGCCAATTCTTGTTTACTTCATCTTTAAATGGGGTTCAGAAGTTGATGCAAAATTTACTGAAGCACAGAATTCTGTCTCAGAAATGAATAACGAAGTTCTTGAAATTATTGATGGACTACGCGTTGTCCGTGCATTTGGGCTAGAAGACTCAGTTTCTCAAAAATTCGATGAAAAAGTCTTAGAATCTCGAAAACAAAATGATATTGTGGCTGAAATTGACTCTCGCTTTATGCCGTTAATAACTATTATTTTAGCTATTAGTTATGTTTTCAGTTTTGGGCTTGGGGCTTTCTTTGTAGCACATCATCAAATTTCTATTGGTGCAATGGTTTCTTTTCAAGTCTATTTAACAATGATTGTCTGGCCAATGATTTCAGCTGGGGATTTAGTTAATACTATGCAACAAGGTGCTGCATCTTGGCGAAGAATTAATGAAGTACTAAAAACCGATGACAATCTGGAACTTTCTGGTAACTTAAGTCTTCAAAAAATTAGCACTATTGCCTTTATCAACTTTCATTTTAAATATGATTGTAATGATCGTGCTGTACTCAATGGCCTTAATCTCACGGTAAAAAGTGGTCAAGTAATTGGGATTGTCGGAAAAACCGGAAGTGGTAAAACCACACTTTTACGCCAACTTGGTCATCGTTATCCCTATTCTAGTGAAGTTCCTTTAATTAATGGTCAACCTTTGACTTCATATTCTACGACAGATCTTCGAAAAAAAATTGCTGAAGTTCCACAAGAACATACACTGTTCTCAAGAACTATTCGCGAAAATCTTCTCTTTGGTAATTCAGAAGCAAGTGAAAAAACACTTTGGCAAGCACTGGAAAAAGCATGTCTCGCCGACGATATCAAAAGAATGAAAGATGGTTTAGAAACACTGGTAGGCGAGAAAGGAATTTCTCTGTTTGGTGGACAAAAACAGCGATTATCCCTTGCTCGAGCTTTTCTACGAAATACTAGTGAGATCCTTTTACTAGATGATGCCCTTTCTGCAGTCGATGCAAAAACTGAACAAGTAATTATTAACAATCTAAAAAATCAAGTTTCAAATAAAATCTCATTTATTATCAGTCATCGACTATCAACAATTACTGATGCTGACTGGATTATCGTATTAGATGATGGAAAAATTATTCAATCGGGAACTCATCAGTCGCTAATAAAAGAATCTGGATGGTATCAAGAACAATATCATCATCAACAAATTAAGGAGGAAAAATAATTTGTTAGTTCCCATTAGACATCTCTTATATTATCTTAAATATTATAAAAAACAATTTATTATTGGGACTGGATTATTATTACTTGCTTCAAGTCTCGAGTTATATTCACCAATGATTGCAAAGCAATTAATTGATCAAGTCATGACACCAGCCGCCAAGAACGGGAATTTAAAAATAGAACTGTTACTTATCCTCCTTTCCATTTACCTGGGTTTGAATATATTTGGAGCATTATTTAGATACATCAGCTTATTGTTATTACGTAAAATGTCAAATAAAATCGTACAAATTATGCGCCACCAGCTCTTCAACCATATGCATAAATTACCGATTTCATACTTTGACAATATTCCTTCTGGTAAAGTCGTTGCTCGTATTACAAATGATACTGAAGTACTTCGGAGCAATTTTTATGTCAATGTTATTAGTAACTTGCTAAGTAACATTATTCAAGTTGTGGGAGCCTATATCGCATTAGTCTACTTAAATAAAACATTGAGCCTGTATCTTCTTTTACTAGTTCCTATTATGTTTTTTTGGCAGAAATTCTACACAAAGTATGCTTCAAAATATAACTTAGCTATGCGTGAATATATCTCACAAATTAGTGGACAACTTAATGAATTTGTCCAAGGTATTGCGATTATTCAAGCCTTTCAAAAGGAAAAACAACTCCTTGAAGAATTCAAAAAAACAGTCGACAAATGGGTTAAGGTTGGCCGTAAAGCCTTACTTTTAGATACTGGTATAGCTTGGGGATTTGCTACCTTATTGCGTAATTTAACAATTCTACTAATGCTAGTTACTCTATCTTGGTTATTCTTAGACAATACCTTGGCTATCTCAGCAGGCCTCTTATACGTACTTATCGATTATATTAACCGTCTTTTCGATCCTATTGATGGATTCGTTCAAACGATTGCAAATATTCAACAATCACTAGCCGCAGGTCAAAGAATTTTCGAATTTACTGATGAAAAAACCGAATCTGTACAGACGAAAAATATTTCGATAAAAAAAGGTGCTATTAGTTTTAATAATGTCTCTTTTGGGTATCTCCCCGATCAACAAATTCTAAATTCGATTAATTTTCATGTTGACCCTGGAGAAACGCTTGCTCTTGTCGGACACACTGGATCAGGTAAATCAAGTATTCTGAATCTTCTTTTTCGCTTCTATGACCCGCAAAAAGGAAATATTACTGTCGATAATCAAGTAATCTCTGACTATAATCGTTATAGTGTTCGCAAATCAATGGCCATCGTAATGCAAGATCCTTATTTATTTACAGGAACAATTGCAAGTAATATAAGTATGAACCGCCAAGGAATTTCAGATGCAATGTGCATTAATGCGCTCAAACAAGTTGGAGCAGAATATTTATTAAATCGTTATCCAGATGGGATTAATCATCCTGTTGTTGAGAAAGGGACCGAATTTTCTAGCGGTGAAAGACAATTGATAAGTTTCGCACGAGCACTTGTTTCTAACCCTAAAATATTAATATTGGATGAAGCAACTAGCCATGTTGATACTGAAACAGAAACGTTGATTCAAAAAGCAATGGGTATCCTAAAAAAAGGGAGAACTACTTTTATTATTGCCCATCGACTATCAACGATTAAAGATTCCAACCAAATCCTAGTATTGGAAAAAGGTAAAATAGTAGAACGAGGTTCACATGAATCCTTGATCCAAAAAAACGGCATATACCATCAGATGTATCAAATGCAGTCAGAACAATTATAATTTACACACAAGCAGATTATTTAACCACCAACCCTGTTTTGTAATAAAGTAAAAGTGGACTCAAATATATTTGCGGGAGGAAAAATTTATGAAAATTCCAAATAGATTGTTGAATGATGGACACCTAATTCCCAAAATTGGACTCGGTACTTATCAAATTCGAGGTGGTCAAGGTATTGATCAAATTTTATCTGCTATTCAAGATGGTTATCGTTTACTTGATACATCTACCAACTATGATAGTGAGGGAATAGTTGGTGAAGCAATTCGTCGTTCTGGAATCCCTAGAGCTGATTTCTTTGTTACCAGTAAATTGCCCGGGAAATATCATCATTATGAAGACGCCTTAATGATGATTCAAGAATCCCTCTGTCGCATGGGGTTAGACTATTTTGATCTTTACTTGATTCACTGGCCGCTTCCAAAAAGAGACCTGTATACTGAAGCTTGGCGTGCCCTAGTGATGGCTAAAAAACTGGGATTTTGCCATTCAATCGGGGTTTCTAATTTTGAACCCGAGCATTTAGACAAAATTATTGCTGCCACGGGAGTTACACCTGCTGTCAATCAAATTGAAATTCATCCCTATTGGGTCCAAGAAAGAATGCTAGCTGAAAATACTAAACGTAAGATTATTACTGAAGCATGGAGCCCTTTAGGACGTGGAAATAGTACATTACAAGAGAATGTGATTAAAGATCTAGCTGAAAAGTATCAAAAAAATGCTGGACAGATCATCTTAAGATGGCACGTGCAACGTGGTATTATTCCAATTCCAAAATCTAGCAACTTATTGCATCAACGAGAAAATGCAGATATTTTTGATTTTGAACTATCGTCAAAAGAAATTACTACAATTAATAATTTATCTCGCAGTGACGGAAGAATAGACAATCAAGATCCAAATGAATATGAAGAATTTGAGTAATCTTATCAGAAGGTAACAGTGAAAAAAGAGTCAAAAATTAAAAAAGTGTTTTTGTAATAAGTATGTATTTGACATTAGTCAGGAAAATTTGAGTATTAACTCGAAATTGTGAATATCACGAGTTCTTTGCTATAAGTAATTCGAAGTTAACTGGTATATTTTGGCTTATGGAATATGTTTATCTGGAATAAATAGAGAGGGTGAGTCAAAAATTAACTTTTGACCCACCCTTTTTATTAGGCAGCACTTCATGATTAGCTGTTTAGCCTTTAATTAATTACACAGGCGTACACTAACTATATTTATAATTTTCTTTGAGATATAATGGCTAATTGATAACTATCGTGTTCTTTTTATAATTATAATTTAACTTTTCTCATTCGTTGATTCTCTAAGTTAAAATAAAAAAGCATCCTACTAAACACCAGTAGGATACTTTATGAGTTAGCTGCTCAGGTAGGGTTCGAACCTACGACCTCTTGATTAACAGTCAATTATTCTACCACTGAACTACTGAGCAATATTATTAGCATGTATATATTTATACCATATTCTACTTAACAAGTAAACATTTTTTGTCAAAAAATTATATTTTAGTTAGATAAATACTATCTATCTTTTAAAAGCAAAGTAAGTCACACACTTAATAAATCTTTATTCAAAATTATCAGTCAAAAATTACATGGATATCCACTTGAATTATTTTCTAAATTGCGTGAAGATATCAGTATACTAATCAAAGGAGGTTATTTCATTGACTAATAAATCTTCTATATACTGTTCACAAACTATCACAATAACTGAACATCGCATCTTAGTAAATGATTTAAATGAGCATCAAACCGTTTTTGGAGGACGTCTTCTTGAGCTTCTTGATGGTACAGCATCAATATCAGCTGCAAGAACTGCCCATAATAGTACGGTGACTGCAGCTGTCAACCAATTCGATTTTATTGCCCCATTAAAATTAGATGATTCCTTAATCATTAAGAGCTATGTCAGTGGCATTGGTAACAGTTCAATTGAAGTTTTTGCAAAAATTATTGGTGAACACCTAAATTCTGGTAAACGTTTCATAGCAGCTACTTCTTTTTTAACATTCGTTCTAACCGACAAAAAAATAGAATTACCTACTCTTGTACCACAATCGCCAGAGGAAGTTACAATTTGTAACTCATATTCTCAGCGACGGGCTGAATATAAAAAGAGTTCACTTGCATTTAAAACAATTGCTGACTCCATTTCACTTGAATAACTGCAATATAAGCATCAAATATCTAATTCTTGTTTCTTGACAACCTGTATTAGAAAGGCAACAGCCTCTTCATATGTACATGCACGTTGTTTCATTACTTCCTTAACTGCCGACTCAGTATCAACTTTATGAACCATTTTTACAACCTCTCAATCACCCTGATATTCGCCACTCCTAATATTCTATACCGTTTAAAACAAAAAAACGAGTACAAAGTATTCTCGTTTTAAATAATTTTAACTAATTTTTGTCTAGTATAAGCAGCTAGTAATTAATCCTTGAATCTTAACTTATAAGCTTCAATAATATAATAAAAAGCAATCGTCCAAGACAAGGTTTTACTTGTATTTGCGACTTTTGCTTTTTATTGTTTCATCTATTTACTTTAAATTATATTTTTGCCCAAATATTATCTAATACATTTGTTTGTTCACGATCTGGTCCAACTGAAAAAGTCGAAATTTTGACTCCGACAAGTTCTTCAATTCGATGAATATACTTTCTTACATTCTCAGGTAAATCCTCGAGTCGCTTACATTGCGTAATATCTTCACTCCAACCGGGCAAGGTTTCATATACAGGTTTGCACTGTGCTAGTTGTTTCAAACTTGCTGGATAATGATAAATCCGTTTTCCATCTAATTCATATGCTGTACAAATCTTTACCTCATCCAATCCCGTCAAAACATCAACACAGTTTAAGCAAAGATTAGTTAATCCCGACACACGTTTAGCATGACGCATTACAACACTGTCAAACCAACCAATTCTGCGTGGCCTCTTCGTAACAGTTCCATATTCATGACCTGCTTCACGGATAAAGTCACCAGTAGCATTAGCTAGCTCTGTAGGAAATGGCCCATCACCTACACGTGATGTATATGCCTTGCATACCCCAACAACCTTATCAATTTTTGAAGGTCCAACTCCGCTGCCGATTGTTACACCACCAGCAACAGGATTCGAAGATGTCACAAATGGGTATGTTCCCTGGTCAATATCCAACATTACACCTTGTGCACCTTCAAATAATACACGTTTTCCACTGTCCAAAGCGTCATTTAAAACTACAGAAGTATCAGTAACGTTATCCTTAAATTGTTGCCCATATTCATAATATTGTTCGAATATATCTTCAAACTTCAAAGGTTCAACCTCATAAAACTTAACAAATTCTCGATTCTTTTCTTCAAGATTCTGGCGTAACTTTTCTTCAAAAATCTCTTTGTCCAAGAGATCAGCAACCCGAATACCTACTCGTGCTGCTTTATCCATATAAGCTGGCCCAATTCCCTTATTCGTTGTCCCTATCTTTTGATCCTTCTTTGCCTTTTCTTGTAATCCATCCAAAAGGATATGGTAAGGTAAAATGACATGTGCACGATCAGAAATACGTAAATTAGAAGTAGAAATTCCTCGTTCTTTTAAATAACCCAATTCTTCAACTAATGACTTGGGATTTAATACAACACCATTACCTATCACACTGATTTTTGATTCATAGAATATCCCTGACGGAATCAAACGCAATTTATACGTTTCTCCATTAAAGACAATCGTATGTCCTGCATTATCTCCACCTTGATATCTTGCAATAACTTCCGCATTACGACTCAGAAAATCTGTAATCTTTCCTTTTCCTTCATCGCCCCATTGACTACCCACAACAACTACTGATGACATTTTTTTCACCTCATAAAATGATTTGAATATCTTACTTTTGTATTACCATCAACCTCGATAATTGTATCAGTAGCAGTTCTATTTTTCAAGTAAATTCCGAATATTATTATTATTAATCATTACTGACTACATTAATAACGAACTTTAAACACATGATGATATAAAATTTTTGCTTACCGCTTTATTTGTGAGCAGAGGATTCTTTTCATATTAAATACTTCAAAACAGTACTTTACACAAAATAAAAAGGAAAGATGATCTTAAATGATTAGTCACCCTTCCTTTATACAGATATAAACTTTTACTCTCTTCTCTTACCCTATCCCTGAGTTGGAATATAAGAGACCGAGGAAAATTTATTATAAGATTTTACAAATAACAACTTTACTGTTCCGCGTGCTCCAGAACGATTTTTTTCAATAATAACTTCAACTTCACCAACATCTTGAGTAGCTTCATCTGGTTTTTCACCCTCATCACCATCCGACTCTGAACGTTCGTAATAATCATCACGGTATAAAAAGGCTACTATATCCGCATCCTGTTCAATTGAACCAGATTCTCGTATATCAGATAAGACAGGTCTTTTATCTTGTCGCTGTTCGACCCCACGTGATAACTGTGATAAAGCAATAATTGGTACAGATAATTCTTTGGCCAGCTTTTTTAGCTGCCTTGAGATTTCTGAAACTTCTTGCTGCCGACTTTCTTTATTTGAACCCTCAATTAATTGTAAATAATCCACTACAATTAATCCTAATTCTCCCTTTTCTTTTGCTAATCTACGACACTTTGCTCTAATTTCAGCCATTTTAATACCTGGTGTGTCGTCAATATAGATAGATGCTTGTGAGAGCGACCCCATTGCTACAACTAATTTTTGCCACTCATCAGCTTCAAGTTGACCAGTTCTTAGATGATTAGCATTTATGCTACCCTCAGCACATAACATTCTATTGACTAATGACTCAGCACTCATTTCCAAAGAAAAAATAGCCACTGTACTATCCGTCTTTGTTCCGATATTTTGTGCAATGTTTAGAGCAAAAGCTGTTTTACCAACAGCAGGTCGTGCTGCCAAAATAATTAAATTATCTGGTTGTAACCCAGCGGTCATTTTATCAAGATCCGGATAACCCGTAGGCAATCCTGTTACTTCCTCATCTTGTTGATAGAGTCGATCAATCTCTTCCATGGTGCTGTTCAATACTTCGTTGATTGGCTTGAACCCAGTTCGATTTCTACGTTCTGAAACCTCCATAATTTGGCGTTCAGCATCATCTAATAGTGATGGAACATCATCATCTTGCGAATAAGTTTGTGTAACAATATTAGTAGCGGTTGCGATTAATCTTCTCAAC
Source organism: Liquorilactobacillus hordei DSM 19519 (assembly GCF_019443985.1). Classification (NCBI taxonomy): domain Bacteria; kingdom Bacillati; phylum Bacillota; class Bacilli; order Lactobacillales; family Lactobacillaceae; genus Liquorilactobacillus; species Liquorilactobacillus hordei. The sequence continues at coordinate 302,764 of NZ_CP049303.1, read as the reverse complement.
AAAGCTTTTTCTTCAACAATTCTCGCATAATATGCTACATTTGCAGCGGTTGGAACGGCTGCTGCAAGTTCAGCAATATATGCAACTCCGCCAACATCATCAACTTGTTGATTAGCAGTTAAATAGTTATTGATTGTAATAACATCAATAACCTCATCTTGATTATTCAAATCAATCATTGCTTGAAAAATAATTTGATGTGCTCTTTTGTAGAAGTCTTCTGGCTGTAAATACTCCATTGCTTCTACAAGAGACTCTGAACGCAAAAAGACCGCACCCAAAACAGCTTGTTCAGCCCCGACATTCTGAGGAGGCAAATGATCAATCAATTCTTCGTTGCTCATAATCCATTCACCTTTCACCTGCTAAAATTAATTTATTGTTCTGCAATGTGCACTCTAATTTTTGCTGTAACTTTATTATGCAGCTTAACAGGAATATTTGAGTACCCTAATGTCTTGATTGGTTCACTGAGCTCCATCTTTCTTTTATCAATTTTTAATGAATATTGTTGTGTCAGTGCTTGGGCAACTTGCTTACTTGTAATAGAGCCAAATAATCGTCCATCTTCTCCTGCCTTAGCTTTCATTTCAACAACCATCTCACCTGATTCTAGTTTTTGCTTTAATTCTTTTGCTTCTGCAAAAATTTCGGCTTCACGCTTTTCCTCCGCTTTCTGCTGTCCCTTAAGTTGACTCATTGCCTGTGCAGTTGCAGATTTTGCCTTATTAGCCTTAATCAAAAAATTTGCATAACCATCAGGGACTTCCTTAATCTCCCCACGTTTTCCTTTGCCTCTTACATCCTGTAAAAAAATAACTTTCATAACTTAGCCCTCCAAAAATTTATATTAACTGTTTTCTTCAATTGCTCTTAACAACTCTTCTTTAGCAACATCAATCGTAATGTCTTTTAGCTGTGTTGCAGCATTGGAAAGGTGCCCCCCACCGCCAAGTTCTTCCATCACAACTTGTACATTTGCTTTACCATTACTTCTTGCAGATATCCCAATTTTTTCGTCTGAACGTCTTGTAACAACGTATGATGCTTCTACACCACTTACATTCAGCAACGCATCTGCTGCTTGTGCAGCAATCACTGAATCATATATCTTATCTTTTTCTCCAACACAAAGTGCAACCCGATTGCCAATAAATTCCACACGGTCAATCAAATGGTTCCTTTGTAAGAAATTATCAACATTTTCTTTCATAAAATGTTGTGCCATCGCTGAATCAGCACCAACCGACCGCAAATAACTAGCCGCATCAAAAGTTCTTGTCCCTGTACGCAAAGTAAATGACTTTGTATCAATTATTATTCCGGTCAACATTGCTGTGGCTTCTATCTTATTAATTGGTTCACTATCACGTGACTGATATTCAAACATCTCTGTAATTAGCTCACATGTTGAAGACGCGTAAGGTTCAATATAAACTAAAATCGGATTCTCAGGAAATTCTTCACCACGTCGATGATGATCAATTACCATCATTCTATTAGTCAATTTTTTGTACAATTCCTGACTGGTAGAGATTGAAGGTTTAGAATGATCGACCATTATTAACAAGCTTTGTTTCGTTGCTTTTTCGAGAGCCTCCTCAACAGAAATAACCGTTCCTTTTATCTCGGGATATTGTGATAATTCATCCATTAACCTAGTTACATCTGAATGAAGTTTCTCATTATCTAAGACTATCCAACATTTTTTCTTGTTCATTGCAGCTATTCTTCGTAAACCTAAACAAGCACCAATTGAGTCCATGTCTGGATATTTATGGCCCATAACAAAAATCTGATCTGTTTGACTCATAAGTTCTTGCAAAGCCTGCGCAATCATTCTCGCCCTAACCCTAGTTCTTTTTTCCATCGGATTTGTTTTTCCGCCATAAAACCGGGCTTGTCCTTCTGGAGTTTTTACTACAACTTGATCTCCACCTCTTCCTAAAGCAAGATCTAAATTATTCTGTGCAGTTTTTGAGAGAAGAGCAAGATCATCTTCATCATAAGAAATTCCCATGCTCAACGTCAGTGGAAGATTTTGTTTAGATGTTCTTTCGCGAATTCTATCCAATATCTTAAATTTATCTTCTTCTAACTTCTCTAAGACATTTGCATAAGCTAGGATAAAGAAATGATCGTCATCTATCCTCTTCAAATACATCTGGTACTTCTTTGCCCAATTAGAAAGTTCATTTGTCACATAGTTACTAATGTTCGAGACATTTTTATCATTCATTGTTTGGGTGACTTCATCATAATTATCAATAAAAATCTGACCAATTACCACATCAGTATCCTTATCATGTTGTTCAATCCTTGCATAGCGCGTAATATCCATTAAATATACCGCATGGATATCATTTTCAATTAACAATTGAAAACGATACTCACGCCATGAAACTTCAACGGGTTTTTTTTCTGCAACATACTTCTCCACTACCGCAGCTAATTCTTTATCTACAGTAGAGAGAACTTTGCCTAATATTTCTTCTTGACCAAAATACTTTTGCAGATAAGGGTTAACCCATTCAATTTCATTTGCTTCATTCAAAAACATAATCCCCACCGGCATTTTTATTAAAGATTCTTGTTCCCCTCTTTTTATCCGGTATGACAAATCAGAAATATATTCAGTAGTATCCTCAGTGATTGCTTTTAGAACAAAAAAAGAAACAATAATAGTTATTAAAACAAGCGTAGCTATGAAAATGCCCAAAATCCAATTAACTACAAAGGACATAACCGCACACACTAAAGATATCACTAACAGAAATATTGCAATAACACGCAATTTTTCATTTTTCATGAATGAAGGGAAATGTAAAAAATCCCTTGAAAAAAACTTTTTCAAAATATTCTCCCCGTTCCTTCAAATATTTTAATTATTAAATTGATTTTTCTTATAGAAAAATCTTGTCCATCTAAGATACGGACTGCGCCATAGACTTTGTTCCTTATTTTATCACAAACACAACTGAGATACACATTTCACTAAAAATGAAATCTTCATGCTATTTATTGATTCCACTAAAAAAGAGGCCGTATCAAAAAATAAATTTTGATCCAGCCTCTTCCTTGTTACAACTAAAATGTCATAAGTCAAAATTCTTCATCTAACCCCGAATTACCTATAGCAACACGCGCACTATGTTTGTATTTTCGAGTTAGTGCTAAAATCTTTTCGTCTCATGTCACTTTCTTCTTATATCAAAAACTTACTTAGTTTGTTCCGTAGTCTGAAACCAACCACGTTTACTAAAGAATGCATACATATCATTCAAGAAAAAGACACCATAACTAAAAATAAGTGCGAAATTACCATCACCTTGCAGCATTGTTTGCATCCACAATGCAATCGTAAAAATTGAACTTATCGTCCACACAAAATATTGTTCACGTTTCCGATTTAATTCCAATAATGAGCCTGTAATAGCCATTGCTAAGTTCAAACTATCTAAAAAGACACGTGGATCATTCGTCATGCTAAAAATATAATAGATAACTACCCAGGCCACGATAAAGAATAGAATATAATAAATCCAATCTTTAATATTCTCAAATTTTTCAGCTTGAATATTATCATTCCACTTAGGGTCAAGAATACAAAAAATATCCAAGAAAATTAAGTATCCAATTTGTTCCCAAGCGGTTGCATAGTTACCAGCCATGAAACCAACACTCGCTATACAAATTGCACTTAAGGCCCCTGCCCAACCCTGAATACCCGAACGGTTAGAAATACCTATAACACAAGCTACTGACAGATTTCCACCAATAAATGATAAAATTGATTGTGTTGGGGCGACACTAAATGATTGCAGTAATGAAAACACTTGTAATACAAAATTAAATAAAAGTAAACCATAGCTAAACTTTCCCCAGCCTTTGCACTGATTCAGCAACCAACTAAAATAATTATTCCTAAAAACATTCTTAGAATATTCTGGTAAATTTGATAAAACATCCACGTAACGATTAAACATGCTTCCATCCCTTTTCAATAATTTTAACATCTTTTTCATTCTCACCAAAAAAAGAGCCAAGAACATTTTATCATATTCTCGGTTCCATTCATACAACATATTGAACTTTTTCGAAGATAGTCACTATATGTTGTTATTTATAAAATTATAGGTCCTTTGATTAAAAAAGCAATTAGCTCAGAAGACACTTTTTAATTTGCTTTACATATTCATTTAAGATAAATTTGCCACAAAAAAAGATGCGGACTAGCCACATCTTTGCTTTTTAGTCTTCTGTTACAAATGGTAAAAGACCCATAATACGTGCGCGTTTGATTGCAATTGTCAAACGACGTTGGTTTTTTGCGCTAGTTCCAGTTACTCGACGAGGTAAAATCTTACCACGTTCAGAAACAAAACGTTTCAAAAGATCAGTATCTTTATAGTCAATATATTCAATATGGTTCGCTGCAATAAAGTCTACTTTACGGCGACGACGGCCACCTCTACGTTGTTGTGCCATTGTTTTCCCTCCTTGCTATCCTAAAATGGCAAGTCATCATCTGAGATATCAATCTGTTGGCCATTGCTGGCAAACGGATCGGCATCATTTGTATTATTGGATGAATTATTGTTATTGTTCATCACATTACCAAATGGATTATCTCCTGAATTTGACTTTGTTCCTTGCGAAGGACTAGAACTTTGAGAATTACTACTACCCTGTTGACGTTCAGATTGTGAACGTGATTCGAGTAATGAGAAGCTATCAACAATAACTTCTGTAACATAGACTCTATTTCCCTGTTGGTTCTCATAAGACCTTGTTTGAATACGCCCTTCTACGCCTACTAAAGATCCTTTGTGCGTAAAGTTTGCAAAGTTTTCTGCAGCTTTTCGCCAAATGACACAATTAATAAAATCAGCCTCACGTTCCCCTTGTTGGTTCGTGAATTGGCGATTTACAGCGATAGTAAATGTTGCAACAGCAGCACCACTAGAGGTATAACGCAAATCAGGATCTCTCGTTAATCGACCTACAAGTATAGCTCTATTAATCAAAGTTCTACTCCCCCTCTATAACTATTTATTTTCTAAATTAAGCTTCACGTTTAACGATCATATGACGTAAGATTGCGTCATTAATCTTTGCAAGACGATCAAATTCGTCGATTGCTACGGCATCATCAGCTTTAGCATTTACAATATGGTATGTGCCTTCTGTAAAACCACCGATTTCGTATGCAAAACGACGCTTAGACCAGTCTTTTGAATTTACGATTTCAGCACCATTATCTTTTAAGATACTGTCGAAACGTTCAACTAATGCAGCTTTAGCAGCTTCATCAATTGCTGGGCTGATAATATAAGTAATTTCGTATGTCATGACTGTATACACCTCCTTATGGACTGTTGGTTCTTAATTCTGTTAAGAACAAGGAAAGTAATCTAATGCTATTTCTAGTTAGATACTAACGAACAAACATTATATCATTTATAAAGTAAGATTACAAGGCTTCCAAATCTTTAATATGGTCGATACTTTTAAATACGCAAAATTATCAATTTTGACAAATATTAATTTTGTTCATTCTGCTCTTGTTCTTCTGCAATTTCTTCAGGAGCAACTTTTGCCATCGTTGAAACAAGTGCACCTTCCTCAACTTTGATAAGATGAACACCTAATGTGGCCCTTCCAGTTTCAGAAACACTATTAATATTAAATCTGATCATAACACCCTTATTTGTAATTAGCATAATATCCTCAGTACCAATAACTGTCGTTAAACCTGCTACTGGTCCATTCTTTTCAGTCACATTAGAGGTTTTTATTCCCTTGCCTCCACGACCCTTTATTGGATATTCTGAAGCCAGCGTTTGTTTACCAAAACCATTCTCACTAATTACGAAGACATGGCTATCTGGATACAAAATATCTGCACCAACTACATAATCATCTTGTCTTAGACGAATTCCTCTAACACCTGCTGCTAATCTTCCCATAGATCTAACATCACTTTCAGAGAAACTAACAGCATATCCTAAGTGCGTTCCGATTATAATATTTTTATCTCCATCGGTAATTAAAACACTAATTAGTTCATCATTTTCTTTCAGAGTAATTGCCTTTAACCCATTACTTCTAATATTTGAAAATTCACTAACTGATGTTCGTTTTGAAATTCCTAAACGTGTAGTAAAGAACAGATACATCTCTTTCGTCTTCATATCACGAGAAATATTTATTACTGCCTGAACTTTTTCTCCCGAATCTATACCCAATAAATTGATAACAGGTATCCCTTTTGCAGTACGTCCATATTCAGGAATTTCATAGCCCTTCATCTGGTAGACTTTTCCCATATTTGTAAAGAACAAAAGCTCATCATGTGTAGAAGTATTAACTAAATGTTCAATAAAATCATCATCATGAACTCCCATTCCTTGAACACCTCTGCCACCTCTACGTTGTGCCTTAAATTCACTTGTTGCCAATCGTTTAATATAGCCATTATGTGTAAGTGCTATTACAACATCTTCTTCTTCAATTAGATCTTCATCTTCAATGCTAAGCACTTCTCCCACCAATAATTCAGTTCTGCGCTCATCACCATATTTTTCTTGAATTTCCAGCAATTCTTGATAGATGATCTCATCAATTCTTTCATTATGCGCAAGAATATCTTTATAATCCGCAATAGCTTCAAGAAGCTTGTTATACTCATCTTCTATCTTCTCACGTTCCAAGCCTGTTAACCGAACCAAACGCATATCTAAAATGGCTTGAGCCTGCTTATCAGATAACTGATAACCCTCTATTAACTTAACCTTAGCAATTTCTCCACTCTTAGAACTACGAATAATATTGATAATTTCATCAATGTGGTCAAGCGCAATTCTTAATCCCTCTAAAATATGAGCTCTTGCTTGAGCTTTCTTTAACTCAAATTCTGTCCTACGTCTAATAACAATTTCCTGATGTTCAAGATAGTATTTCAGAATTTGTTTCAAACTAAGAATTTTAGGTGTTCCTTTGACAATTGCGAGCATATTAAAGCCAAATGTCGTCTGCATCAATGTTAATTTGTATAAATTATTCAAAATTACAGAGGCACTCATGTCTCGTCTAACATCGATTGAGACACGCATTCCTTCTCGATCTGACTCATCACGAATATCCGTAATTCCCTCAATCTTTTTATTCCGAGCTAATTCGGCAATTCTTTCAATCAGTTTCGCCTTATTAACCATATAGGGCAGCTCATTAATAATAATTTGTTCACGTCCATTTGCCGACTCTTCTATTTCAACCTTGGCTCTAATTGTGACAGTTCCCTTACCAGTTTCATAAGCCTTACGAATTCCAGATTTACCTAAAACAATCCCGCCTGTAGGAAAGTCTGGTCCCTTTATTGCTTCCATCAAATCAGCTGTTGTTGCATCTGGATTCTTCATTAAAATATGTAGTCCAGAAATTACTTCTGCCAAGTTATGGGGCGGAATATTAGTGGTCATCCCTACCGCAATCCCGGTCGCACCATTAACTAACAGATTGGGAAACCTTGCTGGAAGCACAACAGGTTCTCTCTCTGATCCATCATAATTTTCCGTAAAATCAATTGTATTTTTATTAATATCTCGTAGCATTTCAGTTGCAATCTTACTCATTCGTGCTTCTGTGTAACGCATTGCAGCTGCACCATCCCCATCAACAGATCCAAAATTACCATGTCCGTCAACAAGCATGTACCTATAACTAAATTCTTGTGCCATTCTGACCATTGATTCATAAATTGCAGAATCTCCGTGGGGATGGTACTTCCCCATAACATCCCCCACAATTCTTGCAGATTTTTTATATGGCTTATCAGGAGTTACCCCCAACTCGTTCATGCCATATAAAATTCTCCGATGAACTGGCTTCAATCCATCACGTACGTCAGGTAATGCACGAGCTACAATTACACTCATTGCATATTCCATAAAAGATTTGCGCATAATCCCTGATAAATCAGAATCTTTAATTCTATTTGGAAGATCCACCAACGTCTATCCCTCCTAATTTTCTAAATATTTCCGGGGAAATATCTATACATCCAAGTTATCAACAAAGGTTGCATTTGCTTCAATAAATTCACGTCTTGGTTCAACTTTGTCTCCCATCAACATTTCAAAAACTCCATTTGCTTCTTCTGCATCTTCAAGTCTAACTCTTAACAAACGTCTATTTTCTGGGTTCATAGTTGTTTCCCATAATTGCTCCGCATCCATTTCACCTAATCCTTTATAACGCTGAATAACTGGTTTTGGTGATGGCTGTAACTGACCTAAAACTTCATCTAGTTCAGTATCTGTATCAATATACTTAATTAATTTACCTTGACGGACTTGGTATAACGGTGGTTGGGCAATATAAACAAATCCCTTATCAATCATAGGACGCATAAATCTATAAAATAGTGTCAATAATAATGTACGAATATGTGCACCATCAACATCGGCATCTGTCATTATTATTAATTTATGATAATTTGCTTTTTCAACATTAAATTCCTGCCCAAATCCAGTTCCTAAGGCAGTAAATAATGATCTAATTTCTTCATTAGCTAATATTCTATCCAATGTTGCCTTTTCAACATTTAAAATTTTACCCCTAATAGGCAAAATTGCTTGTGTCAATCTTGAACGTCCTTGCTTCGCTGAACCACCCGCAGAATCACCTTCGACAATAAATAATTCTGAAATTTCCGGATCTTTACTCGTATTATCAGCCAATTTTCCAGGTAAATTACTAATTTCTAAACCATTTTTTTTCCTTGTAACTTCACGTGCTCGTTTAGCAGCAATTCTTGCCTTAGAAGCTAGTAATCCCTTATCTACAACTCGCCTAGCAATTGTTGGGTTTTCCATCATAAACTTAGAAAAATGTTCAGCAAACATTCTGTCCGTAACTGTTCTTGCATCAGAATTGCCTAATTTTGTTTTCGTTTGTCCCTCAAATTGTGGATCTGGATGTTTGATACTAACAACTGCTGTCAAGCCCTCACGCACATCTTCACCGGAAAGATTATCTTCATTTTCTTTCATCATTCCACTCTTGCGTGCGTAATCATTAATCACCCTAGTTAACGCAGTCTTAAATCCAGCCTCGTGTGTTCCACCTTCATACGTATGAATATTATTGGTAAATGTCATTAAATTAGAATGGAAATCATCTGTGTACTGTAAGGCAACCTCAACCGTGATGCCCTTTTGCTCGCCCTCTACATAGATTGGCTCGTCAAATAGAACTTCCTTTCCTTTGTTAAGAAATTCAACATAATGCTTTATTCCACCAACATAATGAAATTCTTTTGTTTTAGGATTTTCTTCACGATTATCAGTAATTGTAATCTTTAATCCTTTATTTAGAAATGCAAGTTCTCGTATTCTTGTAGTTAATATCTTAATATCATAAACTGTTGTTTCTAAAAAGATATCTGGATCCGGTAAGAAGTGAACCTTAGTTCCATGCTCATGTTCACCGCATTCACCGATAACTTTCATCTCATGGTTTACTTTTCCTCGTTTAAAATCAATTGCATAGATTTTACTGTTCTTCTTAACTTCAACATCAAGAGTCGTTGACAAAGCATTTACAACAGATGCTCCAACACCATGAAGACCTCCAGAAACTTTGTATCCACCGCCACCAAACTTTCCACCAGCATGTAAGATTGTGTAGACTATTTCAAGTGCGGGTCTTCCTGTCTTTGTTTGAATATCGACAGGTATCCCCCTCCCATTATCTATAACCGTTATACTATTGTCGGCTTCAATAGTTACATTAATCTCGTCTGCAAATCCTGCTAGTGCCTCATCAATACCATTATCTATAATTTCCCATACTAAATGGTGTAGCCCTTGTGAGCTTGTTGACCCTATATACATTCCTGGGCGTTTTCTTACAGCTTCAAGTCCCTCTAGCACTTGAATTTGACTAGCGTCATATTCTTTTGCCTGTGCTTCCTTGACCTCTTCCATTTCGTTATCTGTCAACTTTAATCCCTCCAGCTTTTCATTATAAAGACAATATTATCTAAATTCCTCGTTTTTTATATTTCCAGCTTCAATCCTGAATACTTTAGGATCTTTTATTAACTTCCTTGTTACCTCACTCATACTAGGCGTTGTTAAAAACGTCTGCACTCTATCTTGAATTGCACGCAGTAGCTGTGTTTGGCGAGCTCCATCAAGTTCCGATAAGACATCATCTAATAATAATATTGGATATTCGCCTGTTTCGTTTTTCATCACATCAATCTCAGCTAATTTTACAGCTAAAGCAGTCGTCCTCTGCTGACCCTGTGAGCCAAAAACTTGGACATTTTTCTTATTAATTAAAAATTGAACATCATCCCTATGCGGTCCATACAGCGTTGAACCTTGAAATATTTCTTTGTTTTGATTAGTTTCGTACAGTTTTTTTAAATCAGTGTATAATTGCTTAACATCTTTTTCATAAATATTTTCTACACTAGTATCATAGTTGAACTTTAATTCTTCTTTTTGGCCTGTTATTTGAGCTTGAACACCTTGAGCATACTTCTCAAGTTCATCTAAAAAAATAATTCGCTTTGCTATAATTTCTGCCCCAAAAGCTGCGATTTGATCAGATAATACTTCCAACAAGACTAAATCTTTCGCCTTTTTCAACTGAAGTTGTTTTAAATAATGATTTCTTTGTTTTAAAAGTACGCGATATTGGCTCAAATTATATAAATAATGTGCGTCTATTTGCCCAAATTCCATATCAATAAATTTTCGCCTAACTGCTGGTGATCCCTTAACGAGTGCCAGATCTTCTGGAGCAAATAAAATAACGTTCATTTGACCAATATATTGTGACAACTTTGCTTGTTCCAGATGATTTACCTTTGCTTTTTTGCCTTTTTTACCCAAAAAGAGTTCAAGTTTTAGTTTGCTCAACTTACGTTCCAATATTCCTTGAATTAAAGCCTCATCTTTTGCAAAATTTACCAACTCACGTTCATTATTAGTACGATGACTTCTTGCCATTGCTAGAACATAGATTGCTTCAAGTAGATTTGTTTTTCCTTGTGCATTTTCGCCGATTAATACATTAATTTGTGGCGAGAATACTAAATTTACATCACGATAGTTACGAAAATTTTTCAGTGTCATTTCTTTTAGATACATAGGCTACTTTGCCTGTTTTGAACGCATTAAAAATTTTCCTACTGACGGGATGCTGACTTGATCACCCGCATAAAGTTTCCGACCTCTTCGATTGTCTTGTTCCCCGTTGACCCAAACCTCATTTTCTTGCAAAAACCATTTTGCCTGACCACCAGAATCAATTATTGAAGCTATTTTTAACATTTGCCCCAAAGTAATATACTCAGTTTTCAGAAGAATTTCATTATCCAACAGATTTCACCAACTTCCTCATTTAACTTCAATTATAAACTTTTCTTTTACAAATAACAATCATATAAGGGCCTATTATCCGTTATAAGCTATTTTAAGGTCCATTAATATAAAGAGACTATCTATGGCTTAAAACCCATAGATTTGTATTTTTTGGCTTTCTAAGACTACTTTGAACAAACTAAAAAGGAACAAGCTATTAACTCATTCCTTCTTAATTTTCCAATTAGTGTAAAAATTGTATCAAGATTCCAGCAACAACAAGTATGATTGCTCCACCTAGACGATTTCCCATTTGTGCAAAAGCTATTAATTCCATACGGTTTGATGCTGAAAGAACCGCAACATTACCTGTACCACCCATACTATTATTGCAAAGACCAGCTGTTATAATTGACTCTACTTCATACAAACCAAATAATTTACCAATCAATGCACTAGCAATCGATATAGTTAAGATACTTGTAACTACAAGCACTACGAACTGCCATGTTAATGCATGTGCTAAAAGTGTTAGATTAAGTAAAGCTATTCCTATTCCTGCAAGAACAGCGTGCGTTAAGTTCTTAACAATTAATTGGTTGAATATAATTGCAGCATCCTCGTAATATTTTGGCAAGATATTAGTTGCTTTGCAGATAAAAACAATAATAATAATAAATGCATATGTGTGTACTTTTGGTGTAAAGCTATTAAAGATTGTTGCAAGCATGAAAAATGATAATGCCATCATCATTCCAACACCAAATTGCATAATATCAAGCTTCACTTTACGTGGTTTAGTAAACTCTGGATCAATCTCCATCAAAACACCTTGTCCGTTATACTTAGGGAAAGATTCACCAAGTTTGGCAACTAATGCAGCAGCTATAATCGCCAAAACATTTCCTGCTGCCGAAGCTGGTATGAGTTGTGAAATCATATTAGCTGCAGGTTGTCCAAGTACATGACCATAAATATTAGATAATGGTACAACGCCTGCACCAATTCCACCAGCCATAATTGGTAGTGAAACAAACATTACTGAATGTCCAAAACCATTACCAATTAGCATTCCCATTAGACCCACTGCAAAAAATGTAATTATCATTGAAAGGAAAGCTACAGGAATGAAGCGAACGGAAGCTTTAATCAAAAGATTCCGATTCATCCCAAGAATACTACCACTAATCAGCGCAGCAATGTAAAAGTCTAAAAAGCCCTCATTGCTGACAAAATTAGAAGCAACTTTAACAGCATCAGCAGGAATAATTCCAAAAGTAGCCATCGCTGCTGAAGCAAAAATACAAAATACGGAACCTCCACCCAAATAACTATTAAAAACAGGAATCTTCTCTCCAATAAAATAAAGTACATGACCTAAAACAACTAGCAATACAATTGCACCTAAAATCGTATTAGGCAGCCTGTGCAAAAAGATTGTTGCTGCAAGAATTACCAGCATTACTATATAAAGCGGCATTCCAACACCGCTAATTTTGATTGAAAAAAATTTTTTTAGAGCCGATTCACTCACTTCTTTTTCCTCTGTCTGTTCTATTTTCTTTACTTCTTCCATGTGTTCATCCTCAAATTATCCCGCTTTTAATATTCTGGAGTCCACTTCATATCAGCAACGGCTTTTTTTGCATCAGTAATTTCTTCACGATTCAAGCCTTGTGAAACTACACTTTCAGCAGTTGCTTCAGCAATAATTTGTGAGAATTTTGTAAGTTGTGAAACTGGTGGTAAGACTGCTGCGCCAGCTTCATTTGCATCAACTAGTCCACCAAGTGCATGAATTGCTGCCGAAATCGTTTCTTGTGTCAATTTTTTAGCTGTAGAAGCCACTAATCCAAAACCTAATCCCGGATAAATTAAGGCATTATTTCCCTGTCCAATATGATAAGTAGTCCCATTATATTCAACATCTGCAGCTGGAATTCCGGTTGAAATAAGTGCCTTTCCATTGGTCCATTTAATTAAATCTTCTGCCTTAGCCTCTGCCAACTTTGTAGGATTTGAAAGTGGGAAAATAAGTGGACGCTCTGTATGTGCTGCCATTTCTTTAACAATTTCTTCTGTAAATGTCCCTGGTTGAGTAGAAGTTCCCACCATAACCGAAGGATGTACTGCTTTAACAACAGCTGCAAGATTTGTTAACTCCTCTGCATTTGCAAATTCAGAACGATCTCGTGTAAAAGCTTTTTGTGCGGGTGTTAAATCAGGAGTATCGTTAAATAACAAACCTTGCTTATCAACCAAGTAAAAATGCTTACGTGCTTCTTCTTTTGTTAATCCTTCTTGGACAAGTTCGTTAAGAATTTGATTAGCAATCCCCATACCTGCTGTACCTGCACCAAATGTTAAGAACTTTTGATCCTTTAGTCCCTGCTTTGAAATCTTCATTGCACCAATTACAGCAGCTAAAACAATCATTCCAGTTCCTTGAATATCATCATTGAATGTTGCAATTTTGTCTTTGTAGCTATCCAAAATAACTTGTGCATTTGCACGTCCAAAGTCTTCAAAGTGAAGAAGTGATTCAGGGAAAACTCTTTGTTGTGCTTCTACAAATTTATCAATAAAATCTAGAAATGGTTTACCTGCAACTCGTGCATGTCGATTTCCCAAGTACATCGGATCACTAATTAATTTTTGATTGTTTGTACCAGAATCAATACTTACTGGTAATACTTGTGCTGGATTGATGCCAGCTGCAGCTGTATAAACCATTAGTTTACCAACAGCAATATCGACACCGTTTACTCCCCAATCACCCATACCTAAAATACCTTCTGCATCCGTAACAACAATTAAGCGAATATCACGACCATCAGAAGCATTTTTTAAGGTAGTTTCAATATCTTCAGGACGATCAATTGACAAAAATGCTGCTTGTTGAGGATTTGTATAGATTTCGTTATATTGTTCAATTGAATCTGCAACAACTGGATCATAAACAACAGGCATAAATTCAACAACATGTTGGTCCATCAGATGATAAAATAATGTAACATTTTCGTTGAAAAGATTCATCAAGAAAATTCTTTTTTCAAGAAGACTTGGTTTACTTTGAAATTGAGCGTAAACTTGCTCTGTTTGTTCTTCAAGAGTTTGTATCTTGCTTGGTAGGATTCCTACTAAACCTAATTTTTCACGTTCTTCTTTTGTAAATGCAGTTCCCTTATTTAAAAAAGGATTACGTAATATTTCATAACTTTTCAACATAAATTAACTCTCCTTATTTTTTAAAATTTCCATTGTTCACTATTGCACATAAGGAATATACACGTATACTTCAGATATAGTCAAAAATTGAAGTTATTATAAATAAATATTATATGTAAAGTAGTATTAACCAGTATCATTGAATATCTAAAATTTATAATTACTGGAACTTATCTTATATGTGGCGATAAATAGCTGGAAAATATTCATTAACAAAAAAACAAAAGGCTGTGCCAAAAGTTAAATTTTGACTCAGCCTCGCTAATTATTCCATATAAACGTGTTCCATAAGTCAAAATTCTTCGTCTATCTTCGAATTACTCATAGCAAAGTACTCGCTATGTTCATAATTTCGGGTTAGTACTCAAATTTTCCCGACTTTGTACTGCCTTAAAAAAGTTGGACATGTTTGTTTTAATTGTTAGTTAGATACTGTTTACGATATTCAACTGGAGTTAATCCATGCCGCTTAAGTGAAATTCGCTGGGTATTATACCAAGCAACATAATGTTCCACTAACGTACTTAGTTCATTGAGAGAAGTAACCTTAATGCGCCTTAAACACTCACGTTTAAGCATACTGAAAAAGCTCTCAACTGGAGCATTGTCTAAACAATTTCCCTTACGGGACATGCTTTGAATGAAATGATGATGTCTTAGTTTAGCTTGATAATTGGTCATTTGATATTGCCATCCTTGATCAGAGTGTAGAATTGGTTTAGTTGTTGCGGGAATCTTTTTAATGACTGTCTCAAGGGTTTGATCGATTAAAACACGATTGGGTGTTGAACTAACTTTAGCGGCTAAAACTTCATTACTAGCCTCATCAATAACTGTCGAAATATAACCCCATTTTCCACACGTAAGTTTAAACTGACTGACGTCAGTATGCAAAACAGTATATGGTTTATGGGCCTTGAATTGTTGCTTGAGCAAGTTAGGTACCACCTGTCCAACATGACCATGATATGAGTTGTACCGACCAGAATGTTTTGAAAAAAGAGTAACTTTCAGACCCATAGAAAACATAATTTTACGAACAGTTTCTAGACAAAGTTTAACATGATGCTGTTTTAAAACAAATCTCATGCGACGATAACCATAAGTTTGATGAGAGCGGGCAAATTCTTGCCGAATAATTTGTTTAACCTGACGATATTTATCAGGCCGGTTTAGACAAGCTAAATGATAGTAATACGTCGAACGCGCAAGTCCCGCAACTTTTAAGAGCGTAATAAAGGGATAATCACGCCGCAATTCGTTAATTGTTTTAACTTTTAGTGCTGTTTTTTGTTTCGAATTACGGCATCCAATTTTTTTAGATAAACATTCTCAATTTTAGTATAGGAAAGTTCCTGTTCTAAATGTCTGATTTGTTTTTGTTGTCTCTCTATTAACTGTTGTTCGGTCTTTTTCTTGGATGTTTCTTTCTTTTTCTTAACCATCTTGGGTCGTCCTATCTTAGATGAAATTACGGCTTTAATTCCAAATTGCCGCATTAATTTAAGCCAATTATAAACGACTGTGTGGCTGATATTAAAGTGGATGGCTGTTTTTTGAATACTGGTAGAATGGTTCAAGTAATATGTAATAACCGCTACCTTGAAATCATTAGAATAGTGCCGGCGTTTAAGCTGTTTAAGTCCGGTAGGACCAAAAGCTTTATAACGCGACACCCAAATTACTAATGGAGTATCACTCGGCATCTTATATTTCAGACACAGTGTGTGGAGTGAATTTTCACCATTTAAATATTCTTTAACTACTTTCAACTTAAAGCTGTAGGTATAATTACGTGTCAAAAAAGCACCTCCAAAACTTGATTTACATGTCCAAGTTTTGTAAGGCACTTCACTTATGTCACACTCCCTTGTTTTTAGGTTTTTTATTTAGCAATTTTAGTAAGTTCTAACCGGTGTGATCAACTGGATAAAGTGTTCTTGATCTTCACTAGGTACCAGTGTGAATGGACGCAACGGAGCATTAAACGAAATTGTAATTGTACTTTGTCCAAAAGATCTGAGTGCATCTTTCATGTAATCTGGATTAAATGAAATTTCAATATCATTTCCTGCTAGTTTTTGGAATTTTAATTCCTCTTCAACATTTCCTATCTCAGGTGAATTACTATAAATTGTTGCTTTTTGATTTTCAGTATTCAAAGCTAATTTTACAACATTATTCTGACCTGCATGTGATAGCAAAGAGGCTCTTTCAATGGAGGCAAGAAATTCACTCGCATTAAAGTCAATTTCAGTATCTGAATCTTTTGGAATTAAACGATCTGTGTCCGGATAATTTCCTTCAAGTAAACGAGAATAGAAGGTCGTATTATTAAATTCAAATAAAACTTGATTTTCTGATATTCTGACCTCAACTTGGGCGACATCCTCACCAATCATTTTTGATAACTCACTAAGAGATTTTCCCGGAATAATAATATCATAAGTTACACTATCAGCTACATTTATTGCAATTTTACGTTGACTTAAACGATGGCTATCTGTTGCAACTGCAGATAATTGTCCATTTTTAATGGCTAGATGTACACCCGTAAGAATTGGGCGACTTTCTTGTGTTGAGACTGCAATAACAGTTTGCCCAATAATTTGTTTTAGAATATCACTCTCAAGATTCAATGTATCTTCTGCATTGATTTCTGGTAAATGAGGATAATTTTCTGCATTTAGTCCCTTAATTGAAAATGACGCTGTTCCTGATAAGATTTCTGTTTGGTAATTCTCTGTTACTTCTAAAGTTAGTGTATCTTCGGGAAGTTTCTTGATGATTTCACTAAATATTCTGGCAGTTAAAACTACTTGCCCGGGTTCTTCAACTTGTAATTGTGCTTTATCATCTTCAGCAGGAATAAAAGTCTCAATTGAAATATCAGCATCACTACCTGTAAGTGTTAAGCCTTTTGCTTCTAATTTTAGTTTAAGACCTGTAAGTATCGGAATAGTTGTTTTTGTTGAGATTGCTCTTTGAACGTCGGTCAGACTTTTAATGAATTCGAGTCTATTTACTGTAAATTTCATGAAGTGCCTCCTAAGTGTATATATATTAATTATAAAAGAGATAGTAATAGTAGTAGGGCCTGTTGATTCTGTGGAAAACTAAATAATAGCTTGGAATTTAAAAGATATGCACATGTGTATATCTTGTGTATAAGTACGTTTTTTGTTCACAGTAATTCACAACCCAATTATTTTTTTAATTTGCTCTTTAGGTCGTTAACTTCTCGTTGTAATTCAGAATCGGTATTTAATGCGCCTGAAATTTTCTCATGGGCATGAATAACTGTCGTATGATCTTTTCCGCCAAATTCATGACCAATTTTAGGTAGTGAAGCATCTGTAAGTTCACGTGCAAGATACATCGCTATTTGCCGCGGAATTACAATATTCTTGACCCTTTTCTTTCCTTTTAAATCACCGATGGAGATGTGATAATACTTGGCTACTTTATCTTGGATAACTGAAATAGAAATCTCATTTGATTTTCCGTTTAATTTTAAGTTCTTTAAGGCATCAGCTGCTAAACTTGTAGAAATTGGTAAGTGAGTCATTGAAGAATAGGCTTGTACTCGAACTAAGGCACCTTCTAATTCACGAATATTTGAGTCAATTTGTCCGGCAATATAGCTTAACGTGTCATCTGGAATATCCAAGTCATCAGCGTCAGCCTTGTTACGAAGAATTGCAATTCTAGTTTCAAGGTCAGGTGGTGTTATATCAACGGATAATCCCCATTTAAAGCGTGAGACAAGTCTTTTTTGCAGTTTAGGAATTTCATTCGGCAAGCGATCTGATGAAAGAACGATTTGCTTTTTATCGTCATATAGTGCATTGAAAGTATGGAAGAATTCTTCCTGTGTTCCTTCTTTATCAGCAAAAAATTGAATATCATCCACTAAAAGCAAGTCAACACTGCGATATTCTTTACGAAATTCTTCCTGACGTTTTGTTTGGATAGAATTAATAAAATCATTAGCGAAGGCTTCGCTAGTAACATATTTAACCTTTGCCTGCGGATTATTAGTCAACATCTGATGACCAATTGCATGCATTAAATGGGTTTTTCCTAAACCAACACCACCAAAGAAGAACAGGGGATTATATAGTGCGCCAGGTTCTTCTGCAACGACTAAAGCTGCGGCGTGAGCCATCTGATTTCCTTTTCCAATAACGAACGTGTCAAAAGTATATTTTTCATTTAATTTTGTCTCGCGCATAAAAGTTGGTCGTGAATCAGCTAATTTAGTGTTTTTTTGAATTCTATTATTGGAAAGACCTGACGTAAGTGGGTTTGGTTCATCTGGTAATTTTGCAATAACCGTGATGGTTTGGCCAATGGAATCAGCAACAAGAGAGACAACTTGTTTACTTAAATTAGCTTTCCAATAATCTTTATGTAGGGCAGTCGGGACTTCAATAATAAGTGTTTGCGATGAAAATGCGATTGGTTTAACGGCTTTAAGCCAAGTATTATAGCTAATCGTAGATAATTTTGTTTTAAATTCATCACAAATGTACTGCCATAAGGTTTCAAGATCAGGCACATAGATACCTCCTTTGATGTAATGTTCACTATAACAGTCTAGCATTTTTTTGAAAAGTTTTCCACAGGTATGTATAAAAGAAAGAAACAAAGGACACAGGGTGTCAATTAATTATCCACAAGAAGAAAAAGCTAATAAAAAAAGGCCAGCTTTGTTCGGGTTATCCACAAAGAACTAATTGAGAATTGAGGCTGATATAGCAATGTTTTTTGCAGTTTTGCACAGCTAGATGTTCTTTTGTGGATAAACTATAAACAAGCTGTGTATTAGGGTAAAAGGTTGTTAAATGTGTTGTGGAAATAAAAAATGATTAAAAAAGAAATCCACAGAGAATAAGCATCTTTAAATATTTTTGTGGATAACTTTGAAGAATGGAGATTTAAAATAACTTTAACCCACAGACAATTTATGATAAGATGTCTTGAGTAGATAGGGACTTGACAAAAGCTGTTTTTTTTAGTAGGATTTTCAGTATCATTGTTAAGTGTCTAGCAAGGAGGTGGAAAATCTAATGAAGAGAACATATCAACCTAAGAAACGTCATCGTCAAAGAGTGCATGGCTTCCGCAAACGTATGAGTACAAGTAACGGTCGCGCTGTTTTAGCACGTAGACGTCGTAAAGGTAGAAAAGTATTGTCTGCATAGGCCACTGACCGTCAGTGGTCTTTTATTTTGATGTAGATTTTTATACGACACATGGAGATGGATTATGCGAAAATCATACCGTGTCAAAAAAGAAGCGGATTTTCAAAAGGTATTCATGCAAGGGAAGTCTTGTGCGAATCGACAATTTGTTGTTTATGTAATTGATAAACCAGGTCAATTACATTTTAGAGTTGGGATATCTGTAGGGAAGAGAATTGGAAATTCAGTAGCACGTAATTGGGTTAAGCGAAGAATTAGACAGAGCTTAACGGAACTAAAACCTGATTTACGGCAGGATTGTGATTTTATAATAATTGCGCGTCCACCGATTTCGGGTGTGTCAATGACTGATACCAAGAAAAACTTGATACATGTCCTACGTCTAGCTCATGTTTTGCTGAAATAAGCTTGTGAAGTGAGGGGAATGTAGTGAAAAAAACAAAACGGATTCTCACGCTGTTATGTGTTGTGGGACTGGTTTTTATTTTAAGTGGTTGTAGTACGTCAACAGTAACTCAAAATAGCTCTGGTATATGGGATCATTACATAATCTGGAGTTTTATCCAAGCAATCGTCTTTTTAAGTAAGATTTTTGGTAATAGTTATGGGTTAGGCATAATTTTGTTTACAATCATTATTCGTGTCATTCTTTTGCCACTTATGGTTTATCAAATGAAGAGCATGAGAAAAACGACAGAATTGCAGCCGCAGTTGAAAGCATTACAAAGTAAATATTCTACAAAGGATATGGAAACACAGAATAAATTACGTGCGGAACAACAAAAGCTGTATGCTGAAGCTGGAGTTAATCCAGTTGCAGGTTGTCTGCCAATGGTGATACAAATGCCAATCCTAATTGCGTTGTATCAAGCTATTTTGAGATCTGAGGTTTTGAAAAGTGGAACATTTTTATGGATGAAACTTGGAGATAAGGATCCATATTTTATTTTGCCAATCTTAGCTGCGATATTTACGTATTTAACTTCTAAGCTGAGCATGATGTCACAACCAGAAAAAAATGGAATGACTACTGCAATGACATATGGGATGCCGATATTTATCTTAATAACTGCTGTCTCTTTGCCTTCAGCACTATCGCTTTATTGGGTGATAGGAAATGCCTTTTCAGCAGGACAAACACTATTAATAAGTAATCCATTTAAAATTAATCGTGAACGTGAAGAAAAGAAAAAAGTTGAAAAAGATAAAAAGAGAGCCATAGAAAAAGCAAAGCGAAGAGCTTATAAAAGTAAAAGAAAATAGAGATATCGGTTTTTGAGTAACAGTAAAAATTAGTATCAATCTTGGAACTAGAAAAAGCCAATAATTGTTGATTTTAATTAAATCCAACAGTTATTGGCTTTTTTGTACAATAATTATTTTTTAAATTAATTAATAATAATTTTAATTATATGATTAATTAACAAAAAATATTTTTTAAGAGAGTATACTAAGATAGTTATTACATAGTAGTTCAGGAGGAGTTTGTGTTGAAGAGAACGAGACATGTTGTAGTAAGTTTTGTGAGTATAATTTGTTTACTTGTGCTTTTTGCATTTATACGTTCACTAGGAACAACTTATATTGAATCAAGCCATACATCTTATGAAATTAATGGGATGAAAAATGGTCTCAACTCTACTAAGTTCAATAAAGCAATTGATAGTTATACGAAAAAACATAAGATCTCAGCCATTAAGGTTTTTAGTGTACCGATTGTAGATGGTAGAAATGATACAAGTACCAGGATGTATGTATATGGGGAAAAAAGAAAGCTTCCAGCAGGAACTAAAGCAACAAAGAATGAATTATGGTTGCTTAACGAGGCTTAGTCTACAAAATCCTTCAATTATATTGGCTGATGAACAGGTTAATATCTTGGATTTTAAATAAAAAAGAGATGAAGTGTGAATGCTTATCTGAAGTGAACCCCCGAGATTGGACAACAATCTCGGGGTTTACTATGACTAAATTTAATTTAGAGTTACGGATTTCTATTGTGACAGAATATTTAACGGGTATTAGTTCCATTCAATTGGCCAGAAAATACCATATTGCCAACAATGAAACGATTCTCCTATGGGTTCATCGCTTTAATCGTTTTGGCATTGCAGGATTAAAACCGAAATCTATGAATTTGGAATACTCTAGTGAATTCAAGATAGAAGTATTAAACTGGAAACAACAGCACAAAGCTTCGCTTCCAGAAACAGCACTACATTTCAACCTCTCTTCACCAAGTACTATCTGGCAATGGCAAAGAAAGTTTGATTTAGAGGGGCTCAGTGGACTAAATAGAGTGAGAGGAAATCCAAAGACTATGTCTAAACATAAAAAAGTGACCAAACCCACAACGGCACAAATCCAAGCACGCCACGATAAAAATGAGTTAAAGCAACTCAAGCAAGAAAATAAGATGTTAAGAATCGAGAACGAATTTTTAAAAAAACTCGATGCCTTAGATCACGAAAAATCAGCTCACGAGAAACCGTGACCTTAATTGATGATCTGAGGCGGGTCTTCAAAACGTCGATTAGTTTTATCCTTAAAGCCGTTAAGGTACCACGTAGCACGTACTATTACACTAAGCACAGTCAGGGACGAGAATATGAGAATGACCAGGTTATCCAAGCCATTGATGAAATTCGGCAAACAGATGCCAAGTATACTCAAAAATACGGTTACCGTCGCATAACGTTAGTTATGCATGAACAGGGATTTAAAGTTAATCATAAACGCGTCCTCCGAATTATGAAGGAGCAAGGCTGGACATGTCAGGCCTTTAATAAGCAAACTCGCAAATATAACTCATACAAAGGAACTGTTGGTAGAATAGCCAAAAATAAGTTACACCGTCGATTCAAGACAGATCGACCATATCAAAAACTCGTCGCCGACGTTAGTGAATTTCGATACGGTCAGATGAGTCAAAGTGAGCGAATCTATTTAGAACCCATCATGGATTTATTTTCGGGTGAAATTTTGGCATTTAACATTAGTGCACACCCAACTCTTGAATTTGCGTTGAAACCACTAAAAGAAGCATTAGATGGATTACCTGAGCTTCCTTATAGAACAACGGTACACACAGATCAAGGATTTCAGTATCAACATAAACAGTGGCAAAAAACGCTTAAAACTCATCATACCTTTCAGAGTATGTCCCGTAAGGCTACCTGCTTAGATAACGCCGCCATGGAATCATTTTTTCATCTCATGAAAGCAGAGATGATGGATGAACACTTCGAAAATTCAGAGAGTCTCGCGCAAGCGATGACTGAATGGATTGAATTTTATAATAACCGTAGAATCAGGACCAAACTAAAAGGCAAGTCACCGGTACAATACCGAGAACTTGCCAATCAGTTAGCAGCTTAATTTAGTTGTCCAAACTTGTGGGTTCACTTCAGATCAAAATTTCGATCTAGTACCTTTTTTGATTACTATGAATAGCTGTGTTTCTAAAGTCAAAAGCTTATCTCTTTTTGGAAATATCAGCAATTCTACCAGATTACAACTCGTTTTTCTTCTGGTAGATACATTCCATCTCCAGACGAAATATTGAATGTTGAGTAAAAATCAGCCAAGTTTTGTGGTTGGATATTTGCTCTTAATTCATGAGGTGCATGGACATCGATATTGAGCAGTAACTTCTGTCTTTCTAATGAGGATTTGAGGCACCACACACGAGCCCAGTTGAAGAAGAAATCTTTGAGATTTACATCTTCTTCTTTCTTGGCAGCTTCAAGCGCACAATTTAGGCCACCAACATCAGCGATGTTTTCTGAAACAACTAATTTACCATTTACTTTGCCTGCAGGGGTTTCAAGTCCATCGAATTCAGCGATCATTGCATCAGCAAGTTTTTGGAAATGTTCTAAATCTGAATCGCTCCACCAATTATTTAAATTCCCAAATTCATCAAAATGAGAACCGTTGTTATCAAAAGCATGAGAGATTTCATGAGCAATAACAGCTCCAATTCCACCAAAATTCTCACTTGATGATTGATTTAAGCTATAAAAGGGTGCTTGTAAAATTGCAGCAGGAAAGACAATAATATTATAAGAAGGATGATAATAAGCATTGACAGTAGATGCACTCATTTCCCACTCTGTTCGGTCAACAGGTTTTTTCCATTTATTGTAATGTTCAATAATGGATAAACGGGTAAATTTGAGAGTATTGCTGAAGAGGTCAGTTCCTTCAACAATAAGTTTCTTGTAAATTTCTTTTAGTTTATCGGGATAGCCAACTTGAATTCCAAGTTTCTCTAATTTTAGGATAGCCTTCTTACGTGTCTCTTCTCCCAGCCACTCATTGTTTTGCAGGCGTTCTTTGTAGATATTAATCATTTTTTTGACCATCTCAGTTACATCTGCTTTTGCTTCTGCTCCGAAATACTTATGTGCATAATATAAGCCGACTACTTGACTATAAACATTAACCGCCTGATAAAAAGCACTTTTTTGTGGTGACATTGGTTCCTTGCTTCCCGAGATTGCTCTAGAATATTCACCTGAGATAATTCTCGCTTCATCAGAAAGAGAAGAACTCACTGATAATAAGGTTTTTGAGAGGAGCCAGCTACGCATATTATCAAAAGCTTCAGGATTAATAATTTTATCAAAAGCTTCATAGAATTTTGGTTCCGCGACAATAACTTGGTCAGGATCATCATGAATTAGTGTTTCAATATAATTCTTCAAATTGATATTATCACTGAATTTAAGGAAGTCAGTAAAAGTATATTTGTTGTAACTCTTTACGTAATCTGCTAATTCGGTACTGTCTTTTACATAGGGAACAATTGACCTATCGAAAGCAAGTGTGCCGGTAATTATTTTATCAGTAGCATCGGCAGAATATCCAGCAAGTTTAAAAAGCTTGGTCAACATCTTGGTATAAATATCGAGAAGGGCCTTTGAAGATTCATTATCTTCTTCATAATAGGTTTTATCTGGGAGAATCAGACTAGGAACATCTGCAGTTAGCGCGTAAGCAGTTGTATTCTTCATATCAGGTTCAAGATAAATTGAAAATGGCATTGGATAATCTGCGAGCGTCAATGAACCGAGCTGTTTTTCCCAAGTTTCAAAAGAATCTAGCTGTTCAATTACAGATAAATAACTTTTGACAGGCTCAAAACCAGCAGCATCTCTCTTTTTAAAGTCCGAAGTTAACGCGTAGAACTTTATGAATTCTTTCAGATAAGGGTCTGTTACACTATCAGGATTTGTTAACATCTTTTCAAAGTCTGACATTAGTAATTTTTCAATGTTATCAGCTAAATCTGCAAATCCGCCAGTAGAGGATTTATCTGCAGGAATTTTGGCGGTTTTTAACCATTCACCATTTACTGCCTGATATAAATTCTCTTTTATTAAATCTTTATTTATCGTTTTTGTCATAAACACGCTTCCTTTTTTCAAAATAAACAGAATAACTAAACCTAAAGATAAATTAGATTAGAATTCAGCTTTATCGGGATCGACAACATAGCCGACAATTCCCTCTAGACTATCAATTGTATCCATATCTGATTCAGATAATTCAAAATCAAATAAATGCGAATTTTCTTCAATTCGATCTTCATGAATTGATTTAGGAAGAGGCAAGAATCCGTGTTGTAAGGACCAACGAAGGCAGACTTGGGCAACTGTTTTATTATTTTTTTCAGCAATTTCATTCATTGTTTTATCTGTAAAAATCTTACCCGTACCAAGAGGACTATATGCTTCTAACAAAATTTCTTCGTTTCGACAATAGTTTATGAGCTCTTCATTGTAATCTCCAGGACAGATTCGAATCTGGTTAATCATTGGTTTGATTGTTTGTGTTTCTTTTAAAATATTAAAATGATGTTCTCTAAAATTGGAAACGCCAATAGCTTTTAATTTTCCGGCAGTGTAAGCATCTTCTAATGCACGCCAAGTATCTTGTAGATGCCTTTCCCAATCGGTGTCGCGAAACATCTTAGGATTTGGCCAATGAATCAAAAAAAGATCTAACGTAGAGACTTGAAGATCACTCAATGATTTTTCAATAGCTGCGGTTGCCTTTTCATAACTGTGTGCAGAATTAGATAATTTACTTGTTATAAAAAGACTATTACGAGAAACTCCACTTTCCTTAATAGCTGCTCCAATGCTTTTTTCGTTCCCATACATTTCAGCAGTATCAATATGGCGATAACCTGAAGATAATGCTGATTTTACAGCTACTTTTGCAATTGCTCCATCAGGTGTTTGCCAAGTACCGAAGCCAACAATTGGTATCTTTATACCATTATTTAGGGTATAAGTATCTATCAAACTTTTCATCGAAAAACCTCGCTTCCAAGTAATTATGAACCTTTGGTACTATTTTACTACATTAACAGATATTGTGGTAAAATGCTGTACAGTTTCAAAATAAAACGAAGAAATAAAGAATAATATTGTACAAGTATTATGAAAAAAAATGCTATAATAAAAAAGGTATTAGCGAATATATTTTTTGAAGATATCTTCAATATTTTTTATAAAAAGATATATAAGCTTATAACAGTGTTTTAATTCTTTACTAAAAATATATCGGAATTACACGTGTTTAATTGTATAATGAATAACGATATCTTGCGGAAGAAGGAGAATAACATGGGATTAGATCACAAGCCAGATAAATTGGATGATGAGCTTTGTTTTGCTATTTATACGGCACAAAAAATTTACAATAAGTTTTATGCGAGTGCACTAAAGGAATATAAGTTGACCTACCCGCAGTACATTACCTTGTTAACATTGTGGGAAAATGGCGAGCCTATGATGATTAAGGAAATTGGGGCAAAATTAAGTCTTGATAATGGGACCTTAACACCACTGCTAAAGAGGATGGAAAAGGATGGTTGGATAGAACGTAAACACAGCGAAGAAGATGGACGCCGCGTTTATATTATTTTGTCCAAAAAGGGTAAGAATAAGAAGTATGAGATTAAAGGTAAATTGACATCATGTTTTGCAAATGTTGACATGACGTCACAAGAATATAAAGACGATGTGTCTTTGATAAAAAGTATTGGAAGAAGACTGGATCCAGAAAGTTAGACGGAGATTTTTGACTTATGGAACACGTTTATACGGAATAATTAGCGAAATTGGGGCAAAATTTAACTTTTGGCACCGCCTTGGATAAGCAATCACTTTTCTAGTAAAGTGAAATATGTGAGCAGATCCGCATAGAATATTTATATACAAAGAGGCTAAGTCAAATTTTATTTTTTGACCTAGCCTCGCCGTGTTTATTTGGAGTAAATGTGTTCCATAAGTTAAATTATCTGTCTAGCTTTTTTAACAGCATACTTATGGCACACTTTTTTTAGTATTTTTATATTATGATCTTCTCTAAATCATAAGAAGATATGTGAAATTATAGGTACTAATAAATCAACAACTGCACCAATCACAACAACCGCAATTGCTGCCATCGAACCTTCGACAGAACCTATTTCAAGCGCAAATGCAGCACCAATTGTGTGACCTGAAGTTCCTAATCCAAGGCCCGCACCAATTGGATCAGAACCTAAGTGGAAAATCTTGAAGAGATATTTTCCGAGAGCATAGATAATGACGGCATTTAGAATACAAGCCATTGCGGTAATTGATGCATTGCCGCCAATTGCAGTAGAGATAGGTAAAGCAATCGCTGTCGTTGCTGCTTGAGGAAGCATTGAAGCAATGCTGGTGTGATTAAGCCCCATGAGTTTTGAAAAAGCGATGATTAACACTAAAGATAGGGTTGTTCCAATCAATAAACCAGCCAAGATATCTTTCCAATATTTTTTTACAATATCATTTCTTTTGTATAGAGGAATTGCAAAAGCAATAGTTGCAGGACTTAAAAACCAGAAAAGAATGTCTCCACCAGGTTTATAGGCTTTTTGATAAAAACTGGAAATATCTGTGTTAAGTAATTTTGAAAGTATGAATAATATAAAGATACCTAGTACCATTGCAACAAACAAAGGTTGGAATAAGAAGAAGCCTTTAAATTGTTTGAATAATTTCTGACCTATCAGATACACAAATAATGAAAGAAAAATTCCAAAAAAGATGTTAGTAAAGATTGCCATTATGATCATCTCCATTCGTTACCTGAGCTTTGTTAGCATATATTTTATTTGTAAGTACTTTGCGTTGTTTAGTTTTTTCTTGATGTGTGTGCAAGAAGATAAAGAGGCGTGTTGTATATGCAGTCACGACCAACAAAATGATTGTTGAGAACAGTACAACCATCACTAGTTGCACGCCTGCAGCTTTCATAATATCTAGGTTAGCTGCAAGCGAAATTCCAGAGGGGACAAAGAGAAAACCGATAATACTGATAAGAAAAGCACCTAAAGATTCAACCCACTCAATTTTAATGATTTTAAAGGTCAATAGGGAATATAAGATTATTAGCCCAATAACTGGGGTAGGAACAGGCATTGATGCCGGGAATAAGCTAGAAATAATATTTGAGATAAAGAGAATACCTGAGTAGATGCCCATCTGTAATAGAATAGGAGCTTCATTTTTTTTTGAATTCATTATAAATCATCCTCCTTTAATTATTTTCAAAGTAAGGATAACTTAAAATAGAGTAAAAAAAGTGGTTTACGGGGTTAATTGTAAAAAGAAAGGTGTGAGTTGCATATTTGATGGGTTGAATAACTACATGTTCAGGATGGATTTTAAGTTTTTTAGATACGAACGTCCTACCGGAATACGTTGTTTATTAGTTAATATTAGTACGAAGGTGTGGTTGAACCAAGGTTGAACTTCAACAATGGTATTAATGTTAACAATTGAACTGCGATGAACTTGAACGAAGTTTTGTTGATCTAGATATTCGCGCAGCCAAGAAAGAGTTTCATGTGAAACGTAAGTGTTGTCCATTGTATAAATTGATAAGAGTCCATTTTCCGTAACAGCTGCAACAACCTCATTACTTTTTATTACAACTGTACGATCCTCTGTCGGAATTGAAATAAATCGATTTTTTTCTGATAAGTGTTGTTCTTTTTTTTGTTTATCACGATTGAGGATAGCTAATTGAGCTTTTTTAATTGCTTGGTTAATCCGTCCTTGTTCAAAAGGTTTTAGGACATAATCAATTGCATTGATGTCAAAAGCTTGGACAGCATAATTTGAATATGCGGTTGCAAAAATTACAAAGGGAGAGACAGCCAACTGGTTGAGTTCATTAGCTAGTTTAAAGCCGTTTTCATTATTTAAAGAAATATCTAGAAACAATAAATCAACTTTTTTATTCAAGATGACATCAAGTGCTTCTTGAATACTTTCTGCTTGATATGTAGTTGTAACAGCAATGTTTTGTTTTAAAAGAAACTCTAATTCATTGCGGGCAAGAGGTTCATCGTCAATAATAAGAACATTCATTTATCTTCCTCCAAATAATGATTATGTAAATACAAATTAATTATACCGCAAAGAGAATCTATGGTGAAAGATGGGTAATAGAAATCTATTAAACAAAGATAGTAACTTATAATTGTAAGCAAATGGGAGTGTGACATAAATCAAGAAAATTTGAGTACTAACTCGAAGTTAGACGGAGAACTTTGACTTATGTTACACGCTTATCCGGAATAATTAACGAGGGTGGGTCAAAACTCAACTTTTGGCACAGCCTCGAGTACTTTGCAAATTACGGTACTACCTTATGCCAAGTCTTTTAAAATAAGTTTTGTTTTTGCATTCTTTCGAATAAGCGCATAAACATGTTTGTCTGGCATATCCTCTAGTGCTCCTAAATCTAATTCGTAGCCATCTTGGATAACTTTTACATCTAAGATTCTTTCTTTTAGAAATTGTTTTACGGCTTTACTCAAAAGGCTGTGTTCATTGGTTTTTTGCACAGCAGCACTTAAAGTATAGCCGTCATTGATGAAAGATTGAATCATTGATACTTTTAAAAAAGTAAAATGGCTATATTTTCGATGGCGGCGGTCACATTTGTTTGAATCATCTGTAGTTTCTTCAGGTTTTATATAGCCCCTTTCTTCCCAGTAGCGCAGTTGACGTTGTGAGACACCAGTTGCTTTTGATATTTCGCCAATGCCTAAAAGAAAATGTTCATTTTTTAGAATATCTTTGAATCTATCAACGTAAATATTAGTTTGTGCACTATCCATAATAATCTCCTTTGTAAGTTTATATTCAATAATTGTAACTTTTATTACTTATTTGTCAATTAATTTGACAAAGAAAAAAGATGAGTATATGATTTAAAAAAGTAAGATTTGTATTTTTTTCATATAAAGAAAACTAATACTTAATATTAATAGTACTTTGCAAAAGGGAGAGAACGTAAATTGGATAAATCAATTGATCAAAACGGAAAACCATATAATAGAGCACTTCTTGTGACTTTATTATTAGTTGGTTCGTTTTGTACGGTATTGAATCAAACAATCTTAACAACAGCATTTCCAACTCTTATGAAAACCTTTGATATCAATACATCTACTGTACAGTGGTTGTCATCAGGATTTATGATGGTCAGTGGGGTAATGATACCAATAAGTGCATGGCTTACAACAAGGGTGAATTCTAAAATATTGTATCAAAGTGCAATGTTTATTTTTTTGATAGGAACATTAATTTGTTATACAGCGTCTAATTTTAGCTTCTTGTTAATTGGTAGATTGGTGCAGGCTCTGGGTGTTGGTGTAACAATGCCATTATTACAGACGTTAATGTTAACAATCTTTCCTGCTAATAAACGTGGAGCTGCAATGGGGATGGCGGGACTGGTGATTGGTGTGGCCCCTGCTATTGGACCAACACTTTCTGGTTGGGTTATTGATAATTACAATTGGAGAGCATTATTTGGGATTTTAATTCCAATTTCTGCAATTGTGTTCATTGCAGGTTTTTGGCTGATGAAGAGTGTTTTACCAACACACAAAATTAAATTAGACTGGGTTTCAGCAATGCTTTCTACAGTTGGCTTTGGTAGTTTACTTTATGGATTTTCTGAAGTTGGCGAAAAAGGTTGGGGAAGTCCGGTAGTTATAATTGGTATCATAGTTGGTGTGCTTTTTGTCATAACCTTCGGTGTTCGTCAATTGCATCTAGAAAAACCATTCTTGGATTTACGGGTATTAAAAAATCCCGAATTTTCAATTGCCGCACTGTTAAGTTCTGTTTCGATGATGGCAATGATTGGTGTTGAAATGGTTTTACCATTGTATTTACAGACTGTTAGAGGAGAGAGTGCCTTTCATTCAGGTCTTACTCTACTGCCAGGGGCACTGATGATGGGGATACTGAGCCCAATTGCAGGTCGTGCTTTTGATCGAATTGGGGCAAAACGTTTAGCAATTACGGGCTTGTTCTTATTAACAGCCGGTACAATTCCATTTATGTTTGTGACAACAACGACACCTTTTGTCTATATAGTTACACTCTATGCACTTCGTATGGCAGGGATAGCAATGTCGATGATGACAGTGACGACATCTGGGATGAACTCATTACCTGTTAAGATGATGAGTAATGGAACAGCCGTAAATAATACTATTCGGCAGGTAGCATCATCAGTAGGTACGGCTATTCTAATTAGTATTTTAACAAATATTACTAAGAATGATATGCCAGCTAAGGCAATGCTTAAATCTGATCCATTAGCTTACAAAAATGCTGCTTTTTCGGCAACTTTAGGCGGTTATCATGCAGCCTTTATTGTGGCTTTAGGATTTAGTGCGTTTGGTCTTCTTGTAGCTTTCTTTGTAAGTAGCAGTACTCCAAATGAGATGTTGCACAAAAAGCAACCAGTTGGGGGTGACAAGAAATGATAATTTTTAGTGTAATTATTTGTGCCATACTGTTATTTGTTTCGATGATTAGTATTGATAAGGCTGTTTTAAGAAATGTCTTAAGTATTATTTTTGCTTTAGGTTTAGTGGTTTCGATGATTTTTATGATTGAAAATGATAAACGTCATTTTGGAATGCATAAGGTAGAAACTGTTAAAACCAGCAAATTAGTTTCGGCAGCTGCTTCAAAACAAATTAATTTGTTATTATACCAAGCAGTTGGTACTTCGGGTAAAGAAAAAGTGTACATCTATAAATCCAAAACAAGTCAGAAAAAAGCAACCACAACTAACCCAGATCCTTCAAAGACTCAAAATAAGGTGAAGAAGATAGCTGAAAATGCAAAACTCGTTACGAGAACATTCAGATGGGAATACAAAAATGACTTTTATAAGTTTTGGTTTGGAATCTCGGGAAATGGTCATAAATTAATTCGACATTACAATACATTTAAAATAAATGATAATTGGGCTGTTCTTAGCACTCAGCAAGCTAAGAAATTACAAAAATTAGCTAAAAGTGAGGACCAAGCTACGGTCCAAAAACAAGCTAAAGCATATGTTGAAGCACAAGTCAAAGAAAAGTTAACTGCAGCTTTAACGAAGAATCCAACCATGTCAACCCAAGAACAACAATCTTTAACTGCTAAGGCAAGTGCACAAGCGCAAAAAGATTTTAAGAAGCAGGCTTTGCAGGAGTTAATTAAGAAAGCAAAAGAATAGATATACTAGATTGGTAGTGAATTAAACAGTTCTAACACAGTTAGGTAAAATTAACAGTGATAGAACTGTTTTTTAGTGGAGTAAAAAAAGATAAGTTAATAAATTGTTCTTGGAATATTAATTTGGATTGTTGTTCCTCTTTCAGAACTTGTAATCTGTAGATGACTCTCATTTCCATATAGGCCAATAAGACGTCGGTTTAGATTAACTAATGCAGTTCCTGTTCCTGTACTTGATGCAATGGTTTCTTGACCCAAGCGAGAAAGTAATTTCGGGTCAATTCCAACACCGTTATCTTCAACAATAATGACTGTATTTTGTTGTGTTTGGCGGACGATTATTGTGATTTTATTGTCTTTCTTTCTAGTGGAAAAAGCATGTCTAATTGAATTTTCAACTAAAACCTGAATACAAAACGGTGGAACTTTGGTTTGTAGACTTGCAGAAATTTTATAATCAATTATATATTTTTCAGGAAATCTAGTTTGTTCAAGAGATAGGTATGAATTTACATGCTTTTGCTCCTGTTCTAAGGGAATTTCGGTTTCAGAGATTCCTTGCAAACTTGAACGAAAGAATGTGCTTAACTGCATTAAGGAACTGCGAGCCTGTTCAACATTTGTCCGCATGAGTGCACTTACGGTGTTGATTGCATTGAAGAAGAAATGAGGGTTTATTTGAGCTTGCAATGCTTTTATTTCTGCATCACTAATTAACTTTGATTGTTCCTCGGCCATTCCTAGAGCTAATTGTCCCGAAAATATTGATGCAAGGCCAATAGCAAGATTTTCCTCAACAGGTGTCAGACTTTCAGCTTTATTAAAATACATCTTAAGTGCACCAATAGTCTTATTGTTTACTTTTAAGGGGAGTACGATTGCGGATGAAAGGGGACAGCTTTTATGGGGACATCCAATCTCATCACGATGGTAAGCGTATTTAGTTTCACCGCTAGATATCACGTGTTTCGATAAATCTGTTAAAACTGCTTGACCTGCAAGATGATGGTCCTCCCCAGAGCCAATATGGGCAAGAACATTGACCATGTCTGTAATGCCAACAGCATCAAAGTTAGTAAATTCTTTAATTATTTTGCAGGCCTGTTGAGCAGAGTTGATGTTAAGTCCTTGTCTAAAATAAGGAAGTGTTTCGTTTGTTAGATTCAATACATTGTGAGTTTGTACGGCCATTAATTGTTGTTCGTTTGAAAGATAGGCGTTCAATATTGAAATAAATACCGAAACACCAATACTATTGAGTAAGCACATTGGAATTATAATTAACCTAACAAGGTCTAGGCCACTAAAAACTACAACAAAGGCCATCTGTATGAGTTCAGCAAATAATCCAAGAAGTGCAGCGCTGAAAAATGAAGGATAGAAATTGTTTTGGCGAAATTTTTTTGACAAAAATCCAATACAAAGACCAACTAATGTAGAGCTAATAATGTAGAAAAAGTCAGAAAAGTTACCTTGAATTACACGATGAATACCACCTAAAAGGCCAACGAAACCTCCGACAAAAGGTCCACCTACTATTCCAGCAACTGTAATGACTAGTGTACGAGTGTTGGCTATAGAATCAGATTGAGGTAGACCAGTTAAAAAGGGAGCTTGAATCAAAGTATTGTCTTTAGTTATTTCGACCCCAGTTAAATTGGATATTATAGCAAAAATAGTAAAGATTATAATTAGAAAGAATTTTGCTTTTCGCGTTTTTTTATCAATGAGTTTGCGAAAGAAGGGAACGTTGACTAATAAAAATGCTAAAACAAGTATTATTCCAAGCCGTTGGAGTAATAGGATAAATAAGGTAAACATTAAGCGGACTCCCTTCATAAAAAGATGATATTATAAGGTGATTTTAACATACGGAAATAATTTAATCTATTAGTTATCAAAATTATATAATCGATTGACAATTTAAGTAAATTAGATAGAATTAATCTAACTATAACGGTACGATTTATGAAGGATGAAGTAGAGATGATGAAGAAACAATTTTCACTAAAAGCAGATCTAGTCATAGGAATAGGGGATCTGAGTAAACTAACCGGAGTTTCAACACGCCAGTTGCGTTATTGGGAAAAGCGAGGATACTTGGAAGCTCCAGTGACCGAAAAAAATGTTACAAGAAAGTATGAATTTGAAGCTTTTTATAAGGTAAGAGCTATCAAGAAATATTTGGATGAGGGGTTTACTCTTCCTAAAGCCGCTGAACAAGCCGATAAACAAAAAAAGCAAGTTGTGATTTGTAAAAAATTCGTTAATGAGATGTTTATTGATGTTTCTATCGAGGATGGTGAAAAATTATTTGGAAGGATTGATATGGGTTATGTTGATGTGGAAAAGATTCAACATTTATACGGGATAGTAGATGAGACTGGGAGCCATTTTGAAATAGTTAAGGAATAAATTTAGAGGGTGATTTTAAATGATTTTCGAAAGTATTCATCATATAGCGATAATTTGTCATAATAGAGAGGAGGCACTTGACTTTTATGTTAAGAAATTAGGTTTTGCAATTATTTCAGATTACAAAAGAGTTGAGAAAAATGATGAAAAAATAGATCTTGAGAAGCAAAATTTACGCCTAGAATTATTTATTAAACCGAATGCACCCGAGCGGTTATCATATCCGATTGGTGAAGGAACGGGATTAAGACATCTAGCATTTAAAGTCAGCAATATTGAAGAAATTGTTGAAGAATTGAAAGCAAAAGAAATAATGGTTGAGAAAATAAGAAGAGATGACTTTACAGGTGAGAAGATGACTTTTTTCTTCGATCCTGATGGGTTACCACTAGAACTTCATGAATAATATTTCCTGGGAAATGAAAGGTGAAAAAAGTGGTAGGGGTAAAAAACAATCAGAGAGTAATGCAGACAAAATTAACAATTAGACATACTTTTCTAAAGTTATTGAAAAAAAGAAAATTTGAAGAGGTTACTGTAACTGATATTTGTAAGGATGCCAAAATTACTAGAGGAACATTTTACCGATACTATCAAAGTACATTTGCATTGATGGATCAGCTTAGGAATAATTTGGCAAAAGAAATAATAGCTTTAATTAAGAAACGATTCGATAATGCTGATTGGAATATTCTACCAGTAATATTTGAGGTACTTAAAAAAAGTGATCCAGAGGTTGTTAGAGTAGCATTGAACAAGAAAAATGGCAGTCAATGTGTGGGGAGAATATTCGCAAGTCTTAAAGAGGCTATTAGGCCAACTGTGATGAGAGAAATAAAGATGATAACAAATGATGACTTTGATTATCTCTATGCATATATTACGACTGGAATTTCAGGGATTTTGATACTTTGGGTTGAAAAGGGCATGAATCCAGATACCAGTGTAATTGAAAAAAGTATACTTGCAATGATCAATAAAAGTCGACTTCAAATGACGGAAGAAATGCCAAATATTTGGGCAATGAAATAGTAGCAAATACGAAGAATATTAATCTAGCCAAGAGATAATTTTAACTTTTGGTGCACCTTTATGCTAAAATTACGGATGTACGAAAATATTACTTTTTCTGGAATGTTGTTGTGACCGTACTATAGCTTGTTTTGGTTTGTTGCGGGTAGCTGATAGTTGTGACTGCAAGGACCTGTATTTTTGCACCAATTTTTATAGGCTCAGCAATGGCTTCGATTTTCCCAGTTTTTACAGCTGAGAGATGATTTGTGTTGATACTAACACCAACTGCAACAAAATCTGCAGGTGCGTTAAGATTAGCCAATATACTAGCTGCTGTTTCAGCAAGAACGGCGTTAATCCCCCCGTGTAATAAACCATAGGGCTGCTTATGTCTTTCTTCAACTTCTAGAGAAAGTATGACTTGATGCTTGGATGTTTTAACAGTCTTAATATTTAAGTATTCAAGAAGATTCATTTAGAATGCCTCCAAGGTTAATTTATTCTATTGTAACAGAAAGGACTATGGAAATGACAACAAGAGAATGGACTAAGGTTAAGGACTACCAAGAAGTGATTTTTGAGAGAACAGGAAAAATTGCTAAGTTGACAATGAATAGACCAGAGAAACATAATGCATTCACACCTTTAACAATTGAAGAGCTGATTGATGCATTTACGATTTGCCGTGATGACAGTACAATTGGCGTAATTATTTTGACAGGTGCTGGGGATAAGGCCTTTAGTTCTGGTGGGGATCAAAGCATCCGCGGAAATGGTGGGTATGTTGGTTCTGATAAGATTGCTAGATTAAATGTGCTTGATTTGCAGCATCTTATTAGAATAATTCCTAAACCCGTTATTGCAATGGTTAAAGGATGGTCAGTTGGTGGTGGAAATATCTTACAACTAGTCTGTGACTTGACGATTGCTGCGGATAACGCAATGTTTGGACAAACGGGTCCAAAGGTGGG
The DNA here is from genome assembly GCF_019443985.1 of Liquorilactobacillus hordei DSM 19519. Lineage (NCBI taxonomy): Bacteria > Bacillati > Bacillota > Bacilli > Lactobacillales > Lactobacillaceae > Liquorilactobacillus > Liquorilactobacillus hordei. Next base: position 265,970 of record NZ_CP049303.1, on the reverse strand, counting down.
CAGTTTTGATGCTGGCTATGGTTCAGGATATCTTGCACGAGTAATTGGTCATAAACGTGCCAAAGAAGTTTGGTTTATGAACCATTGGTATACGGCTGATGAAGCGTATGCAATGAACTGGATTAATAAAGTTGTACCTTTAGAACAGGTAGAAGAAGTAACTCTTGAATGGTGTGATGAGATACTTACAAAGTCACCTACTGCTTTACGCTTTATAAAAGCTGCAATGAATGCTGATACAGATGGATTGGCTGGTATTCAGCAATTAGCTGGAGATGCTACAATGCTCTTTTATACTACTGATGAAGGAAAAGAAGGACGAGATGCTTTTAATGAAAAGCGAAAACCAGATTTTGATCAGTTTCCTAAATTCCCTTAATAATTATTGAAGAGGAGTAATTAAACTTTGGAAAATTGGTTAAATAAACAAGCAGGACTTGTCCCTAATAAAACAGCATTGATCTTTGAAGGGCGACTCTGGACTTTTCAACAATTGAATGATGAAGTATTGGTACTTAATGGGAAATTGCAGAATATTATCAATAACTCACATTGCAAGATTGGACTTTTGGCTGCTAATACGCCGGCTAGCTACTTAACTATCTTGGCATTACAAGAAATGGGTATACAGATAGTTTTGCTTAACTTTAGGTTGAGTTTATTTGAATTGTCAAAGCAGATTGAAATTGCGGATGTAGATCGAGTTTTGATTGATGATTCCTTACAAACAAGAAATAAAGAGCTGACAAAATTAGCGAAAGTTACAAATATTAGTTGTTGGAAATTATCACAAATAAAAAAGCTTAGTGAAAATAAATCTAATGTGATAGAAGAATATGAGGATAATCAGGTAACGACGATTATGTTTACCTCAGGAACAACTGGAAATCCACACGGGGTATTGCAAACATTTAAGAATCATTTCTTTTCGGCTATGGGTTCAGCTATTAATTTGGGACTGCAAGCAGATGATCTGTGGTTATGTGCGGTTCCAATCTTTCATATTAGTGGACTTTCAATAATGATGCGCAGCTTAATATATGGTATGCCAGTATTGTTAGTTGAGCGTTTTGAAGAGAAACAGATAACACAGCTACTTCAAAAACTGCCAGTCACGGTAATGTCTGTGGTACCTCAGATGTTAAAGCGATTATTAGAATTATTTCCGACAGTGGGCTACAATAGTAAATTCAGATGTTTTCTTTTAGGCGGAGCTGCAATTGATGAGCAGACGCTGGGGAAGTGCATTGCACTGAAACTACCTGTTATTCAATCTTATGGAATGACGGAAACTTGTTCGCAAGTTGTGGCTTTGAGTTTTAATGATGCCTTGAATGCTGTGGGTTCTGTTGGAAAACCACTCTTCCCAGTACAACTTAGAATTGATGAAGAAACGAAGGAAATTGAAATTAAAGCACCTAATATTACACCTGGATATTTAGGTAAATCATCTGATTTTAATAAAAAGTTAACAGGAGATGGTTGGTTTAAGACTGGTGATATTGGGCATTTTAATAAAGAAAATTTTTTATTTGTTGAAGGAAGAAAAGGTGAAATGTTAATTTCTGGAGGAGAGAATATTTTTCCAGATGAGATTGAAAACGCCTATGCAGGTTTTTCAGCAATTACTGAATTTGCGGTCTGCGGAATTTCTGATGATCAATGGGGTGAAGTACCGGTTGGCTTTTATGTTGCTCTGCATGAAATTCCCAATAATGAATTAATTGCGTATGGTAAGAAAAAATTGGCTCATTTTAAGATTCCCAAACAGTTTGTAAGGGTAGCGAAACTTCCGCGAACAGCTAGTGGTAAGGTAAAACGGTATGAGCTGATTAATGAAGCTAAATAATTGAATTGGTTGAAGCAAAAACGAAATTTAGCGAGAAAAACTTCCTTTCATAATAGTTTTGGTTAGTAGCTTAAAACTATTAGAGCGAAAGGAAGTTTTTGCATTATCACATGATATTTTTAGCAAGGTATCAGATCAGAAAAGAATCATAATTACGTATAAAGTGTTTAGAAAATATCATGTAAATTTGCTGGATGTAAGCTGATTCCTGAGACAACTTTTAAGAGAGGGTATAATGAATAAATCGTCTCTCAAAAGGAAGGAATTTTTACATGCCAACTCGTTACGACAAAGAATTCAAACAAAACATTATCAACCTATATAAGCAAGGCGAATCAGCTGCCCAACTGGCCAGAGAATATGGCATTGGCTATTCAACAGTTCATAAGTGGATCCAGGGCCAGGCCAAAACTCAATCCGGTAAATTGCCAGACGAAATCAAAGCGATGGAAAAGCGACTGGCTTCGCTGTCTGAGGAGAACGAAAGCCTAAAAAAAGCCCTGGGCTTCCTTGCGCAGAAGTAACCAATATCTTTGATTACATTCACCAAGAAAGCCATCACCACCAGGTAACCAAGATGTGCCGAATCCTCGGTGTTTCCAGAGCTCAGTATTATCGTTATCGATCCCCCAAACCTTCAAAACGCCGGGCCGAAGATGCGGGCTTGAAACAACGGATTCTGCGGATCTTTGCGGAATTTAAGCAGCGATACGGTGTTATGAAGATCCACCATGAATTGAATCTGGAACTTCAACCACTGCAGCTTCGGTGCAGTCCACGACGGATTTCCCGGCTCATGAAGGAACTGGATATCCACTCCGTTACCGTCAATAAGTGGAAAGCGGCTTCGGCTTCCAAAACCAAGGTTGAACAGCGTCCCAACTTGCTTAAGCAGGATTTCTCGACCACTGGTTTAAATTAAAAATGGACCGCTGATATGACCTATATTCAAACGAAGCGTAATGGCTGGTGTTACTTATCAACCATCATGGATCTGCACTCACGACGGATTATCGGCTATTCGTTCTCAAAAAAGATGGATACTGATTTAGTCTTAAAGACCCTTGAAAGCGTGGTTAAAAATTGAACCATTACTGGGGGCCTGATTATCCATACGGATTTAGGATCACAGTATACCAGCGATGATTACAACCAACGTTTAACTGAACTACATATCCGCCACTCATACAGCCGTAAGGGTTGTCCGTATGATAATGCGCCAATGGAATCCTTTCACGCTTCCCTCAAAAAGGAATGTGTTTATCCAGTGCCGGTCTTTGAAGATTATGAAACTGCCGCTGCCGTCCTTTTTGAATATGTGCACGCTTTCTACAATAGGAAGAGAATTCATAGTTCACTGGGCTACCAGCCCCCCTTACAAGTTGAAATTGCAACACTTACGAGCCAAATGGCCGCCTGATTTAATGCCTTCCAGGGTTCAAATAAGTTATTAATCGCGATTAATGATTTATTTGAGCTGTGGAAGGTAAACGCGGTTCTAAATGTCTCTTAAAATCTGTCTCAAATATTGACTTCAATCCAGAATGATTGTTCTTTGTAACAAATTGGGTTATAGTAATAGTATGAATATTAACATTCAAATTGAAAGATTAATCAATGATATGTACGTGTACGATACACGCAAGAAAGAAATTTTACAGATTGCCTAGTATGATATGGACGATAAAATAACTATTTTATCATTGAAGAATATAATAGTTGACTATACACGCACTACGTGTATAATACATATTAAGATAAGGTAAGGTAAGTAAGACTATGATAAAGAATTTTGCCGACAAGGAAACAGAAAAAATATACACTGGTAAATTTTCAAAAAAGCTGCCAGAAAATATTCAGAAGAGAGCTTTAATCAAACTCATGATGATGGAAAGCTCAATGAACATTAATGATTTACGTGTGCCACCATCGAACCACTTAGAAAAATTGGTGGGAAATAGAGAGGGGCAATACAGCATAGCAATTAATGATCAATATAGAATTTGTTTTACACTTGAAGATGTAAATAATTTCTGTGATGTAGAGATAGTAGACTATCATTAAAGGAGAGATGTATTATGGAGAAAATTCCAACACCAAAAATGAGCGAAATTTTAAAAGAAGAATTTATGCAACCATTGAATCTAACTGCATATTCCTTAGCGAAAAATATAAATGTTCCTATATCTAGAATTCAAGCTATATTACATGATCGTAGAAAAATTACGGTAGATACATCGGTAAGGTTGGGAAGATTCTTTGGTATGTCCGATCAATATTTCTTGAATATACAGAACGATATTGATATAAGGAATGCAAAAAATGATAATAGTGAAGATTATGATAGTATAAAAGTCTTTCAATCCTCGTGCTAGTAATTTAAAAAATAGGGTTACCAGAACCTTATTTTTTTATCGTAATAGTAGTAATATTGATATAAAGTTTAGGAGTGAAGTAGAGTGAAAAAAAGAATTGCTAAGAAAAAGTATTCAGTAGAAAAGAAAAATGATTATCTGAATTTCATACATGAATTAGGAGACATTGCACTCACACATTACTTTGACAATCCAGTTTGGCGAACACACAATTATGAAAAATTGTTCAGGGTCAATATGTATATAAGACAGGTTTCTTGTACTATTAAGCCAAGAAATTTTAATGACGTATATAAGATTGGTTTGTTTGTTGGAAGAGATGAACGAAACAATATCACGTATCGACTCTATTTGGACACTCTTGATGCAGCAGATTTTACAAGATATGATGAGAGCCTGTTGACTATTGAGGGCGTTTTTAAACCAAACCATCTCAAATATGATATTGCAACTATCAAGGACTATATGTTGCTTCATTATCTGGAAGATAAAAAAGAAATTCTTGGCCGTAGTACAGAAGATATTAATAATTTCAATAAAATTATTGACAGTATTATTGAAGCAAAGAAGTGTGTCGGGGCTTCGGAAGTTGGTATCAAAATAGAAAAGAATGCAAGTCCCGACATGAAGTTATTCTTTTATGGAATAACTAGTGAAGAGGGAGACAAGTTGGTAGATATGATGTATGGAGATAATTATTGGGATAAATTTTACAACTTCTATCATTCAATAGATTACTCTTTCAATTGTGAAGAAAGAAAAATGCGTAAAAGTGATCGAAATAAATATCAATATATTTTATAGTAGTAATATCAACATTTTAGGAAGGGCTAAATTGATGACAACAAAATATTTTATGAAATGCAAAGTGTGTGGCAAAGAAATCAATACTACTAATGGGTTTGCAGTATTTAATCGTCACTTATCAACCCACAATAATCCGATAGGTAGAAATTGCAATCAATGGTATAAAAGTTATTTCAAACGGAGTAATCATGCTTGTGTATGTAAGTTATGTGATAAAGAATTTTATCATGATAATTTATATGCTTGGTCAGATTTCCAATATATTAATCATCTAAAAGATCATCATGGTATTACACAACATTAGTAACACGAAAAAGAATTTTTAGGAGGAAAATTATGAGATATGACAATGTAGGTAAGATAGTTGTAAATAGAGCAACAGGACGAGAGCGTTTAGTAGGAGAAGAGTTCGATGCTAACTCTTTTGTATCTATCACACTTTATGGTGGAAACGTTGTTAAAGACGGAGTTCTAGGTCGTGATGAAATCTTTAACAATTTATCGGACAGAATAGTAGAGTTAGAGCTTTCTCCGAGACAGTGGGGAGAATTTGTGAGTTCTTTTGGTGTTGGCGTTGGTACTACTTGCACAATTAGAAGTGCTACTGGTCGTAATATCAAAAATAAATATGTTACACCTAATTCAGTAGAGCGAAGTGAGCATACTATTAACCATGTTTTAAATGAAAAATTGAAAGACTTTTCTGAAAAACAAGAAGTTATAAAAGAAATTTTTGAAAAGAAAAGTATCGGAAAGGCAGATAGAGAAAAACTAGGAGCGTTATATGCTGACTTTGATAATTTTCTATCTTCCACAATTCCATATATTAAGCAGAATTTAAGAGAAGAAGCTAATGATGTTTTAAATAGTGCAGAGACACAATTTAAGCATGATCTTAATCTTATTACAGACCAATATGGAAAAGAAAGTCTTGGACAGAAAGTTAAAGATTGGGACGTACGGAATGCAGCGTTGAAACATGGTTCATCGGAGGTTGGAAACGTATGGGAATAAAAAGATTTATTGATTATATAAGAGCTATGCGCAAGATAGATTTGCTCATAGAGAAAGGCTGGAATATAACCTATGAAATAATTGATCAAGAAGAGAATGGGACTAAAGATGTCACAGGCGTTAATTACACGGTATCATCTTATGTGAGGTCACCAGAAATGAGTCCATATGGAGATTCTTACTTGGAATCTTATCAAGCATCATTTAATACGCTCGAAGAAATGTATATATGGTTGGCTGACAATATAAAGGAGCGATAATTTTGAGTGAATATAGAAAACTTGGACAGAAAGAATTACTTTCAATAAATATTCTTCTTGATACAGGAGAACCTGATGATTGGTTTCCAGTTTTTACAAAGTTATTCGGTAATGGAGTTTGCGCACAATTCTTTGATGAGAAAGACAATTGTGACGAGTATTGCCCTCTAAGGATAAGATTGAGTGACGAAGATGATTACAAAACCTTAACAATCGAACAGTTACTAACGTTGCAGATTAGAATGAAAAATGAATATGACGGACGTTGGTATTGGTGTTCTGTATTTGTTAGAGGTAGAAACGGTATATATCTTAATTTCTTTGATGGAGAAGACGGAAAGGATTGTAAGAGAATGCTAAGGATAAAATTATAAAAGAATTTTTAGGGGTAAAATATGATTCCAATTGATTTTGCTGAAAGATTTGAGGTAGTAGAAGTTACAAAGAACATTGAAGAGAGAGTTGATTTACGATCTCTAAAAGAAATTCCTAGTGATTACTTTGATAATGTACCAGCGTTAATCTGTGAGATTCCAAACATGACAGATGAGAATAAGAAAGTAGAAACAAACTATGGTAAAGCCGTATATTCCTATGATGTTTACGACAATAAGAATGATAATTTTATTAAAACTGGAATGACATTAGCACAATTAGTTACCTTTATTGTTGAAAGTACAAAAGAATAATATATTAAACCACTTTATAGTGGTTTTTTATTTTAATTATAATTCAATTTAATATTTGACTATAATACTAAATTGAATTATAATTAAAATAAATTAAGGGAATGAGGTATAAAATATGAGTTCTGATAAAAGCGATACGTTAGAATTACTGATTGAATTTAAAAAAGAAATTTACAAGCTAGGCTTAGAAAAAACACCATCAAAAACATTGTATCAAGAAAAGTATACGAGAGGAGCAGCTCCTTCTCCAACTACCTTGTTGAACAGAACAGGCAAGACATGGAAAGAGATACTAGAGCTAATAGGAATCAAAGACTTCAAGAGGGTTAAGGTTAGAGATACTAGCAACATGGGAAGACCAGAAAAGGTGTATGACGTTGAGAAAAATGTTGTTAGGCAACAGTTGGAAGAGTTTTTTAAGGTAAACAGAAATGTTAAGACTCAAAAGGAATTTAAGGAGTTGCTGAAACAAGATAAGAACATGCCTTCATTTGGTAAGATTTACAATTATGGGTACAGTTGGGGCTACATAAAAAAGAACATATTGAAAATTGGTGAAGAGGATAAGAAAACCAAAATGTTGGAAGAAGTAGTATCTTTTTTAACAAAAGAAAAATATGATGTAGAATCAATTAACCAATCAGATTTAGGAAAGATATTGAAGAAACAAAATAATTTGCCCTCTATCGCTACGTTATATCATAATAAAGTCACCTTAAAAGATATTAAAGATATGATGTATAAATGATATATGGTCACGTTAATACTAAAAACGTGATACTTTAAAATAAACATATTGACATTTTTATGTTAGAGAGTTAAATTAATTTCAGGAGGAATTGAAATGGAAAACACAATGGAAAAATCAAAAATATCCAATGCTTTTGATAGTTTTATTGATACTCGAAGAACATTAAGCACGAAAAGAAAATACAGGTTTTGTGTTGATAAGTTTTTTATTAATTTGTTTGGAGTAGATACAAACCATATTACAAAAGAACTTATTCTCAAAATAAATTATGGCTTAGTTTTCAGAGACTTTATCAAAGTGGAGAGAGCAAAAGGAGTTAAAGATTCAACCATTGCCACAAACCTCCATATTGTTTCATCGTTCTTTGATCATTTGGGGAAAGAAAATGTTTATCCTGATATCAACATTGTTAAGATTAAAAGAGACTATTTGAACACTAATGTATTAATAGACGACATAGAACATATTAATCCTATGAGTAAAAAGGACTTAGATAATCTTGAAAAATGGTTGGTTGATAAACAATACAAGTCCAATGATAATAGAATTGGTGAAAAATATGCCATGTTAGTTGATTTTATGTTTGTGACTGCAATTCGTAGCACAGCTACATTCAAAATCAAGTGGGATCAATTTCAAGTCATAGAATGGAGTGGGGCTAAATTTGCGAAATTAATAGTAACAGATAAAGGGGTAAAAAAGAATACTAAATTCTTGCCATATCAATACTATCAGAGAATGGTTGATGTTTTATATAAGGGCGATGATAATGAATATATTTTTAGCGACTTGAATAAAAATAACTTAGTTCATTATATGGATCAGTTTAGTGTAGAGTTCGACAAGAAGATTACACCTCATTCATTAAAGGTTGGTGCGGGTACTTATGTTTACTCAATTACAAAAGATATCGTAAAGACATCAAGGTTTCTTGATCATGAGAGTGTTGAGACAACAATGAAGTACATTCGTGACAATGGAAATCCAAATGAATCTGGGAGCGTAATAGCAAGTCGTAATAATGATTATGAGAAATTAAAAGATTTATCAAATGAACAATTGCTTTCGATTATTAGCAGACGAGATGAATTAAAAAATATTATTTATACAGAAGTAATACAGCTTGGTTATATTAAGGAATAGTTAAAAAATGGTCATCTAAATATCAAATTGTTGATTTGGTAGTGTCAATTGTTTATACTGTTTGTATTAACTAGGAGGTAGTTTTATGTTAGACGTAATTAGTGAACCTTTATCATATGAGTTTCATGAATCAAAAGATCTTCATAAGAACAAGCTTTTGCAAGCAAAGCTCGATAGTAAATTTATTGACAGATTATTTAATGCTAAAGAGATTGATACTGCTAAAATGCCTTTTACAAAGATAAAAAAAGTAACAGTATTATTAAATGAGAATAGTAGTAAATTTAATAGTTTAGTCGTATATAAATTGAAAAATGGCAAAGGGGAGTTATTTTCTAACAAAAATTTCTTGTATGACAATAATATCAAATGCTTATATCTGTCTAATTATTCAAGAGAATATTTAAGTAAGAGTACATTAAAAAATATCAACAAAATGTTTACAGACATTGAAGAACTTGAAGTGAAAAATAGTAAGTCAATTTTGGAATTTAATCTTAATGATATGATTAATGTTGTAGACTTTTACAGACATAAATTCATTAATTTTATGACATATAGAACAGCATTACTTGAACTTAATAATTTTATAAAATTTGTAGCGAAGGAATATAAAAGTGTTGGTATGGAATATAAAGTTGAATGGAATTATAAGAAATTAATAAAAGTTGTTCCAGATAGTGAAAAGCCTTCTCCATTTTTGGAGGGCAGCGAGATCGTAACAATGGCAATGCGTTCTGACGTAGCACAGAATGGTATTGTTTTAATTCTATTGTTAAATGGTTTAAAACTGTCTAGGATCGATGAGAATGACGAAATTAGGTTTCTCAAAGAAAGTGATATTGGAAATGGCGTAATTCATGTTAAAGGTAAATATCCTAGAGATATTAAATTAACACCTAGGGAATTTTCTTTAATAAAAGACGCAATCGAGGAAGAATATTACGATACTAAACGTAATTGGCTTAGCACTATTCCAAGAACTGGATATCTTTTAAGACCTTATGGGGAGAATAAGACAACAGGTAATCTTACTGAGGTTGGCATTCAAAGAAGAATAGACATTGTTGCAGACAAATTTAGTGATTATATTTGTGATCGAAAGTTTACTAATTCATCTATTAGAACTGCTGGGAGAATTAGGTTCATGGATGGATTAGTGAAGGTTGGATATACAGTAGAAGAGGCGGCATACCTTAGTTTGGAACGATTTGGCGATATAGAATCAAGCACAAATGTACTCCAAAGAAAGAAAACTGATAAAGAGTATTACATGGCTTATAAGATTAGGAAAACTTATAGTAAGAGTAAAAATAACAGTTAATTTTTGGAGGATTAGGGAATGAAAGACGAAATGGGAAGTTCAATAGAAATTTTGATAGAGGATAAATTTACGTTAGAAATATTGAACTATCTTAGAAATAATAATATTGCAATAAATATTAACGAAAATGACATTTTAATGAATTGGATGTAAGCTGATTCCTGAGACAACTTTTAAAAGAGGGTATAATGAATAAATCGTCTCTCAAAAGGAAGGAATTTTTACATGCCAACTCGTTACGACAAAGAATTCAAACAAAACATTATCAACCTATATAAGCAAGGCGAATCAGCTGCCCAACTGGCCAGAGAATATGGCATTGGCTATTCAACAGTTCATAAGTGGATCCAGGGCCAGGCCAAAACTCAATCCGGTAAATTGCCAGACGAAATCAAAGCGATGGAAAAGCGACTGGCTTCGCTGTCTGAGGAGAACGAAAGCCTAAAAAAAGCCCTGGGCTTCCTTGCGCAGAAGTAACCAATATCTTTGATTACATTCACCAAGAAAGCCATCACCACCAGGTAACCAAGATGTGCCGAATCCTCGGTGTTTCCAGAGCTCAGTATTATCGTTATCGATCCCCCAAACCTTCAAAACGCCGGGCCGAAGATGCGGGCTTGAAACAACGGATTCTGCGGATCTTTGCGGAATTTAAGCAGCGATACGGTGTTATGAAGATCCACCATGAATTGAATCTGGAACTTCAACCACTGCAGCTTCGGTGCAGTCCACGACGGATTTCCCGGCTCATGAAGGAACTGGATATCCACTCCGTTACCGTCAATAAGTGGAAAGCGGCTTCGGCTTCCAAAACCAAGGTTGAACAGCGTCCCAACTTGCTTAAGCAGGATTTCTCGACCACTGGTTTAAATTAAAAATGGACCGCTGATATGACCTATATTCAAACGAAGCGTAATGGCTGGTGTTACTTATCAACCATCATGGATCTGCACTCACGACGGATTATCGGCTATTCGTTCTCAAAAAAGATGGATACTGATTTAGTCTTAAAGACCCTTGAAAGCGTGGTTAAAAATTGAACCATTACTGGGGGCCTGATTATCCATACGGATTTAGGATCACAGTATACCAGCGATGATTACAACCAACGTTTAACTGAACTACATATCCGCCACTCATACAGCCGTAAGGGTTGTCCGTATGATAATGCGCCAATGGAATCCTTTCACGCTTCCCTCAAAAAGGAATGTGTTTATCCAGTGCCGGTCTTTGAAGATTATGAAACTGCCGCTGCCGTCCTTTTTGAATATGTGCACGCTTTCTACAATAGGAAGAGAATTCATAGTTCACTGGGCTACCAGCCCCCCTTACAAGTTGAAATTGCAACACTTACGAGCCAAATGGCCGCCTGATTTAATGCCTTCCAGGGTTCAAATAAGTTATTAATCGCGATTAATGATTTATTTGAGCTGTGGAAGGTAAACGCGGTTCTAAATGTCTCTTAAAATCTGTCTCAAATATTGACTTCAATCCAAAATTAGTATTGACTGTAAAGATGTTACTTTTGGGAGTGGAATTTGATTCCAGCTCTCTATTTATTTCTTATAAACATTGTCCATAAGCCAAAATTTGAGTACTAACTTTGAATTACTCATAGCGAAGCAACTGCTATGTTTGTAATTTCAAGTTAATACTCAAATTTTTTTGACTTTGTACTACCTTAATAACTCAGCATGTCACTTGTAAGTAAGCCTTTATCTCTTCTTGGATTTAAATACTTTCCAAGTTTTAACCCTCTGTATCAGTTACAGCAACATTAATTTTACAATCTTCAACTAAATATGTTCCAATATTCTTGAGAAAATCTTGCAGATGATCTGTTTTATTATGAGCTTCAACTGCAGCTTGATTAGCCCAATTTTCAACAATCATGAACTGGTTTTTTTGATATACATCCTCAAAATGGGAATAAAAAACATTTCCCTCATCTTGAAGAGACTTGTTAACTAGATTCTCTACATACGTAAGATATTCTTCGCGTTTTTCAGGGATAACTTTTAAAAGAACATTAATAATAACCACAATAATTCCGCCTTTCTTCGATACAGATATATTCTAGTATTTTTCAGAGATTACTGCAAATATCCTATAATAAGTCAATAAAAGTAATCCTATATGACAACAAAATAGCTATATGTCGGAGAGTAGCGTTAATTATCTAACAAAAATAAGATTCCATGAAATATTTGCGATAAGCTTGGCAATGTTTTTTAGCTTTATGTCTAAAATCAGGTATAATGGATTGACCAATAGAATTCAGAATTGAAAATTATATGTTAAGGCTAAAAATAGGAGAAAAAGCACAATGAAGACACTTTTTCGCAATTTAAAGATATTACTACTCTGTATAGTGGCAATTGCTTTGATTTCATTACTAAGTGCTGCGGTTATCTACTTGTTTGTTGCAGGTATTTCAAATCAATGGATTTGGAGTTCTATCATACTTTTTGTTTTTATCATCGTAACTTGGTTTCTAAAATGGCGTGTTGATTGGAAACACGGTGGAATAATTATTTTAGTAATAACGGCTTTTTTTGGTTCGATGGCTGATATGCGCGGGAACCAAATATACAATGAACCTATCAGATTATTTTATCGAGATCTAGGTAAATTTGAAGTTTTGACCCAGTCCACGACTATCAATGGAACTACAGGTACTAATTACTATTTTAATATTATCAATGCTTCCGGTCATGTTGTTAAGCATATACTAATCGTTGAGGTCATTATTTTTCGTTTTTTTGAATATCTAATTTTATATGCCATAGTCCTGAGTATTTTAGTGCCATTCTTCAAGTTAATTAGAAAAATAGGAAGAAGAATCGATATTGATTGACAGAAATGGTCATGTGAAGTGAATGTGTAATGTTGGTATTTTATGAAGTTATAAAAATGATATACAGAAAATAAGGCCTATTTAATTATTATCTTCTTACATAATTAAAGTTTTGAGTAGTCATGTATGATGATATCAAATTCTATAAGATTGTCGTGTTCATCAGTAATAGGTGAATATTCAAAATAAGCACCGATACTACCAAGAAAGTTCAAAATACTTGTAACTTTTGAAAATTCATTTTCTTTAATGTAAACCTCGTTAGAATAACTTTCATTTAAAATATTTAAGGGCTCAAAGAAACTTTTTAAGTAAAATAGCAGCTTTTTCTTTTTTTCGTCAGTCAATATTTGTCCTCCTAAAGTGCTATGAAATAAGTCTTTCTTCAATATTTTCCCCTTACTTTGAATTGAGTACATTAGAGCTTTTACTTGTGAAACATGTTTATTTGTGATAAATAGAGGGACTAAGTCAAAATTATTTTGACCCAGTCCCAGCTTGAAGAATGTTATCTGTTAATTAGGGGCTGTGCCAAAAGTTAAATTTTGATTTAGCCTCGCTAATTATTCCATATAAACGTGTTCCATAAGTCAAAATTCTCCGTCTAACTTCGAATTACTCATAGCGAATTACCCGCTATATTCGTAATTTCGAGTTAGTACTCAAATTTTCTCGACTTTGTACTGCCTTAAAAAAGTTGGACATGTATAGAGAAAGTAAAATTATTATCCTTTTAGAAAATAGAAGAAGGTACAGAAGTTTTTATAGTAACCTATAAATTTCCTTCACGTACATGTTCACGAACCTGTTCAAAGATGGTAGTGATATGTTGATCAGATAATTCATAATTAATCTTTTGACCGTCACGAATCCCTTTTACTAGCCCAGTTTGGCGTAGAAGTTTTAGCTGATGTGAGATAGCTGATTGAGTTATTCCAATTTCGTCAGCAATTTCATTAACTGTCAACTTCTTGTTAGATAGTAATGAAAGAATTTTATAGCGTGTTTGATCCCCGAATGCTTTAAACAATTGTACACTGCGTTCTAATTCAAGGGTACTTGGTAAATTATGTTCAGAAGATTTTGTCATTTAGTTCACCTTTAGGTAAGAATAAGTTTTATAGAAAAGCTTGATTTGAAGTAATATCAGCTTATTATACCGCAAAATGAATGACATTAAAAAGAACAACATAAGCATTTAAAATGTTTCTAATCAACTTTTTTTGCTAATTCATCAATTAGTGCAAAGAATTTTGTGTTGTCTACATCATATACAAGGTTTGCCTTGCGGCCATTTTCTGTTAAGAAAGTCCGACCATCACTAGGAGTCTTGGTGCTGACATCACATTTGACTTCTTTAGTTTTAACAAGACTTGAATCATAGAAATAGCAAGTTGTTAAAACATCCCAAAGATAATAGGTAGAATAAGTTTCAAAGAGACCTAGTTCAGGAACAAAAGCATAACTGTTACCAATAAAGTCAAGTCCTGGATAACGGCGCTGAGCGGCCCAATGTAAGCGAACTGCTTGAGTTAACGGGACATTATTTGTACTTTCAAGACTAACCAAATCAATTTGGATATCTGAATCAAAAACGGTTTTTACGGCTTCAGGATCCCAGAAAGCATTCCATTCCTGCGTATTGTCAGAATCAGGTTCCTCAACATTTCCTTTTTCTAAAAATGTTCCACCCATCCAGACGAGACGTTTGATTTTTTTTGTAATACTTGAGTCGAGTTCTAATGCTCGAGCTAGATCCGTTAATGGACCAGTAAATACTAAAGTTACTTTATCTGAAGAAGATTGTAATTTATGCAGTAAGTCCAAATGAGCGGGTTCACTAGCTTCGGGAGTTACTATTTTACCGCTCTCGTTGAGAATAGGTAGTGCGTTCTCGGAATATGTCGAAATACGCCATTCCTTGGGAAAGGGATGAACACCGCGAGAGTTTGAGGTTGCTACAGCTAGGTTAACACCATGACCAAAGCGATCTATAATTTTACGACTTGCTTGAACAGAGGGACCAACATAACTGTCCGCATCAACGGCTCCAACCCCAATTAGTTCAGTATTGTCCATTTGTAGAAGTAAGAACAAAGAAATTAAGTCATCGACGCCACCATCATGATTGAAATATACTTTTTCTGACATGTATTATTTAAACCTCCATAAAATGTTTTAATCCAATGCAAAGCGAATTATACATAAAATGATAGCGTTCGTCAAAATAGATGATTATTCATAAGCTAACATCTTATGTTAGAAAATGTTTTGCAAAAAACGAACGTTTGAAAAAAAAAACAGGGAAACATATTGATTTTGAATAACTTAATGTGTATACTCTATTTATTAAGAAAATTAAATTTGGGGGCTGTATTTCAGTGAAAAAAAGAGTCTTAGCAGTATTAGCAGCAACAATGATGGCGGGAGCAATTCTTGTGGGGTGTGGAAATAATTCTTCATCTAGCAAGGGAACAAAACATTCAGCAGCTTTAGTAACTGATGGTGGCGGAATTGATGATAAATCATTTAATCAGTCAGCGTGGGAAGGACTAAAGAGCTGGGGGAAAAGCCACAATCTCCAAAAAGGTATTAATGGTTACAATTATGCTCAATCTACTGATGATTCAGATTTCTTACCAAACATTAACAAGTTAGTCAAAGCAAAATATGCAACGATTTTTGGAATTGGTTATAAACTTGATAATGCTATTACAAAGGCTTCAAAGGCAAATCCTGATGTTAATTTTGCAATTATTGATTCAGTTGTAAGCAATCGTAAGAATGTTGCTTCTGTAACATTTAAGACAGAACAATCTTCATTTCTTGCAGGGGTTGCTGCAGCCAAGACAACAAAGACAAATAAAGTTGGATTTATTGGTGGGATTCAAAGTGATGTTATTACAACATTCGAAAAAGGATTTGAACAAGGTGTTAAAGCTGTAAATCCTGATATTAAAGTTGACGTTAAGTACGCGGGTTCATTTACAAAAGCGGATGTTGGTCAATCTTTAGCAACAGCTATGTATAACAATAATGAAGATGTTGTTTACCAAGCAGCAGGTGGAACTGGTGCAGGTGTTTTCACGGCAGCGAAGAATGTAGCCAAAAATGGTAAAAAAGTATGGGTTATCGGTGTTGATCAAGATCAAAAAGCTGATGGTAAGTACAAAGGTGGAAATGTTACTTTAGCTTCGGCTGTTAAGAAGGTTGGTACAGCTGTTAAGGATCTCTCAAATGATGCAATGAAGAACAAATTCCCCGGTGGAAAAACTGTAACATACGATCTTAAGAGCAATGGTGTTGGACTTGTGAACGATAATATGTCAGCAAGTGCATTGAAAGCAGTTCAATCATATCAAGAAAAAATTGAAAATGGGACAATTAAAGTTAGCCCTAAATAATGAATTAAGGAACGGTTGCAATTAATAGAAATAGTTTGTTACTATAATTAGTAATTGTTCGGACAAAAATGGTGAAGCATTGGGGAGATTACCAATTCTTCACCATTTTAGTGCATAGGTAAGGTGGTCAGATGGTGAACTTTAAGGAGGGGCACATGGAAGATTATGTCGTTGAGATGAGACACATCACCAAGCAGTTTGGTAGCTATAAGGCAAATAATGATATTTCATTACAATTGAGAAAAGGTGAAATTCTAGCACTTTTGGGTGAAAATGGTGCTGGTAAATCAACTTTGATGGGAATGCTTTCAGGTTTATTGGAGCCGACTGAGGGTGAGATATTAATTAATAACAAAGTTGTTAGAATGGACAACCCTAGAGATGCAAAACGACTAGGCATTGGGATGGTTCATCAGCATTTTATGTTAATTCCGGCATTTTCAGTACTAGAAAATATTATTCTTGGTGATGAACCTACAAAAGCAACAAGGATAGATTATAAAAAAGCAGCTAGTGATATCGAAGAATTGGCTGAAAAGTATCATTTAGATATTGATGTGCATGCAAAAGTTCGAGACATTACTGTCGGTATGCAACAAAGAGTCGAAATAATGAAGGCATTATACAGGAAAGCAAATATTTTTATTTTTGATGAACCAACGGCGGCTTTAACACCACAAGAAATTGACCAGTTGATCAAGATTTTACGCGCCCTCGCAGCAGAAGGTAATTCAGTTATTTTTATCACACACAAACTCAAAGAAATTAAAGAAGTTGCGGACCGTTGTGTAGTAATCAGAATGGGAAAAGTTATTGAAACCGTTCAAGTTGCAGAAACAAAAGAAGAAACACTTGCCGAAATGATGGTTGGTCGTAAGGTTAACTTTGCAGTAGAAAAAGAAGAAACTGATAAGTCAAAGACTGTTTTAGCAGTCAATGATTTGAATGTTGAGGCTCATGGATTACCTAAGGTCAAAGATTTGAATCTAACAGTCCACAGCGGAGAAATTGTTGGTGTCGCCGGTGTTGATGGGAATGGTCAAAGTGAACTGATTGAAGCAATTACAGGACTACGCAAAATAAAAAAGGGAACTGTAGAATTAAAAGGCAAATTCTTGCAAAATTTGGGCGCTCGCAAGATCTCAGAGGCGGGGATAGGTTGTATTCCAGAAGATCGGCAAAATGTGGGCTTAATACTTCCTTTTACCATTGCCGAAAATCTTGTTTTAAAAAGCTATCATAAAAAACCCGCTAGTCAGCATGGTTTGTTAAATTATAAGAAAATCAATGAAATTGGTAGACAGCTTATTAAGTCATTTGATATTCGTTCGCAAAGTGAAAAGGAACTTGCGGGGGATCTCTCGGGAGGAAATCAACAAAAAGTAATTGTTGCAAGAGAAATTTCTGCTAATCCAGATCTTTTGATTGCAGCTAATCCAACTCGTGGTGTTGACATTGGAGCTATTGAGTATATACATGAAAAGATTATTGAGCAAAGAAATACGGGACATGCAGTACTTCTAATCAGTTTTGAGCTTGATGAAATCTTAAAACTTTCTGATCGAGTCGTTGTAATGCATGAGGGTCAGATTGTTGGTGAGATTGATCCAAGACATACTTCAAGTGAAGAACTTGGATTAATGATGGCTGGAAAAACACCAATTGGACAAGAAGGATAGAGGAGGAACAGATAGTGCATACTAAATCACTTAAAGGATTGACTATACCTTTGATTTCAGTATTGGCCGGCTTTATAGTTGGTGCGATTTTGATGCTAATCTTTGGATATGATCCAATTCAAAATTACCAAAATCTTTTGATAGGATCTCTTGGCGGAATTTATTCGGTTGGGGAAACTTTGCGAAACATGATTTCTTTAATTTTAACGGCTTTGGGTTTTGCTGTAGCAAGTAAGGCTGGTTTTTTCAATATTGGTGGACCAGGACAATACTTAATTGGCTGGTTTGGCGCAATTGTTTTCACATTGAAGTTTTCACACTTACCCGCAGTTATTTTGATAATTGGTGCACTTTTGTGTGGCGCCTTAGCTGGAGGATTATGGTCCATGATAGCCGGTGTCTTACGGGCGTACTTTGGAACTAGTGAAGTTATTACTACAATTATGTTGAATTATATCGTTTTGTACCTTGTTAATTTTGCAGTAAAGAGTTGGCTTGCTAGCAAAGGTAGTGATTCTTCACCAAATATCACTACTAAAGCAAATCTGAACACTCCTTTTTTACAACATATTACTGATAATTCAACGTTTAATTGGGGTTTCTTTATTGCTTTAGCCGTTGTGGGTTTGGTTTGGTTTTACTTCAAGAAAACTAAATCAGGATTTGAAATTCAAGCAGTTGGTTTAAATGAATCTGCTTCACAATATGCTGGTGTAAATGTGAAGAGAACAATAATTATTGCAATGTTAATCTCTGGTTTATTGGCTGGGCTTGGTGGTGCCATCGATGGTTTAGGTAATTTTGAGAATATCTCAGTTTCTAATAATTTGCCTAATGTTGGTTATAACGGTATGGCAGTAGCCCTGTTAGCAGCTGGGAATCCAATTGGAATTATCTTTGCTGCATTGCTTTTCTCAGCTTTACAAATAGGAGGTTTGAGTATTTCGGTATACTCAAATACTCCAAGTGAAATCGTTGATATAGTTATAGCCTCAATCATCTTCTTCGTAGGTATCAAGTATGCATTCGAATTGATGACTAAAAAGGGTTGGCTAAAACGCAAGAATAAGGTAGTGAAGGGTGGTGCTGAAAAATGAGTTTAACAACTATTTTAATGACAGTCTTTTCAACAACTTTTGTGTATGCAGCACCACTTATCTTCACTGCATTAGGTGGAACTTTCTCTGAAAGAAGTGGTGTCGTTAATGTTGGACTTGAAGGTATGATGATAATTGGTGCTTTTGGAAGTACAGTGTTTAACCTGACTTTTGCAAGTACTTTTGGAAGTCTTACACCGTGGATTTCATTATTTATTGGGGCCTTGTTTGGGTTAGTCTTTTCACTATTGCATGCTGTTGCAACCGTTACTTTTAGAGCTGATCATATTATTAGTGGAACTGTTTTGAATCTTATGGCACCGGCATTAGCAGTGTTTCTGACACGAGTTTTGTATGAGGGCAAAGGGCAAACACCGGTTATCAATCAAAGCATGGGTAATTTTACATTCCCACTCTTATCTAAAATTCCATTTATCGGTAAAGTTTTGTTTACTAATACCTCACTTATAGCTTTTATTGCAATTATTGTTGGGATTTTATGCTGGTATTTCTTTTTTCGCACAAGTTTGGGATTAAGAATGAGATCTGTTGGTGAAAATCCTATGGCGGCTGATACTCTAGGAATTAATGTAGTAAAATATAAGTACATGGGAGTTCTGATTTCTGGATTTATGGGGGGAATTGGTGGTGCTGTCATGGCACAGTCTATTACCTTAAACTTCTCAGCAAGCACGATTTCAGGGCAAGGTTTTATGTCATTAGCAGCTATGATTTTTGGAAAATGGAATCCTTTAGGAGCGACAGGAGCGGCATTATTTTTCGGTTTAGCGCAAAGCTTGCCAATTATCGGTGCCTACATTCCGTTATTATCGCATGTTAATACCGTTTGGTTCCAAATTGCACCATATGCAATAACAATCATTGTTTTGGTAATCTTCTTAGGCAAAGCTGTTGCACCTGCTGCAGACGGAGAGAATTACATCAAAGGAAAGTAAACAGAATCTATGTTTTAAGTTAAATAAGAACTAAGGGGTGGGGCAAAAGCTAAATTTTGCGGCTCTTTGTCAACCGCTGTTGATGGGAAATTTTTAAAAGAAAATCAATTCATTTTCGAATTGGTTTTCTTTTTTTTATTCGAATCGTAAATTCAATTCTAATCCGGGTGTAAAAATGTGACCAGTTTCTATAGCCGTATGCCGTGCGTTTAATTTGTTTGATTTTGCGATTAACACCTTCTAGTGGGCCATTTGAATAGTTGCTTGCCATCATGTTTTTAATTAATGGTAGATATTTGCGATAGGTCTTTATTGTAGTTTCAAGCTGTGGGCTGACTTTGTCAGCTCGATTTAGTGTTTTAATGAACTTTAAATAATCACGCTTTCTTAAGGCATCAACTAGGGAATGCGCAACGAAGTAAGTGTGTTGGTAGGTTGAATCTAACTCAAGACCTTGCCAGACTAATTGTTCTTGGGTGAACCAGTTCTTTAAATGCGCAAACCATTGTGGTTTACGTTGATTTAAGCCAGAATAAGTTTTTAAAAATAAACGCCAGTGATGTTTGAGAACTCGATATTCTCGTGAATTTTGAGTGAATCGATGCATTAACTGTACGCGTGTCTGGTTCAGTGCTTGGAGTCCCATTTGAACTAGATGAAAGTTATCGGCGATAACTTTTGCTTCTGGAAAAATTATGTGAATTACGGATTGATACTGTGCATTGAAATCAATAACTACTTGTTTAACTTTCCTACGTTCAGCTAAGGAATAGTTACTTTCAAAGTGATTTTGGATACTTCGATTAAGGCGATTAGGTAAAACAGAAACTAGCCGATGTGTATCACCATCAATGGCAATAAAACTCATCTGATGACCAGTGGAGCGAAATTCATCAAAACACAACGTAGTTGGTAAGGTAAGCAAGGCGGTCTTAGTCTGAATCGCTAATGAATCAAGTACTCGATTAACTGCCACTGGTGAAACATTTAATTCCTCTGCAATATCAGTAATACTACGATCTTTAGTAAGCTGTAGAATAATCATCTGTTTGGTATCTTCTGAGATTTGACAGTGTGGTTTAACTAGCGACGTTTCAGCACTAAAAGTATGTTGCCCTCTTTTGCACAGATAACGTTGTTTAAGCAGTTTTAAGATAACTGGTCGTTCTTTGATAGGTGGCATCCTGACGTTGATCAAATTAGTTCCAAAACGGACTACTTGGGATTGGCCACAAAGTGGACAGCGCTTTATCGAATAAGTTAATTTGGCATGAATGACTTGTTTCTTGGGATCAGAATTGTCAATACTGATACATTTAATATTTGGGTCTTGGATTTGAAGTATATTTTCGATAGAATAGTCTTGGGACATGTTTTCTCACTTGCCTTTACTTTTACTTTGGTTGGTATGTGGTGGTGCATTTGGGAACTTGTCCTTTTATTGTACATGAAAATTGGGTGTTGATGGAAGTTCATCAACACCCAATATTTTAGAGCCAATTTTGCTCCACCCTTTCTACTTTCTATTTGTTCCATAAGCAAAAATACTCCGTTTAGCTTCTAATTACTCATAACAAATTACTCGTCATGTTCGTAGTTTCGAATTAGTACTCAAATTTTCCGGACTTATGTTACACACTAGGGTTCTTATTTTAATGATAAATTGATGATTTAAGAACATAAGAATTAAAAAGTTAATGATATTAACTATTTTTTTAAAAAAGACCGTAAAATCATGAATAAAATAATAATTGAAGGATAATTGTTCGCTTTTTTATTAAAATAAGGAAAATGAAAAGTATAAATGAACAAAGTAGCTAATAATAATTAACATTTGATGTTGGATTTCTTTTGATTCCAAACAATAGAGGGATTAGTCTTGTGTTTTTATTATTTTATAACTAGAATTAAAAGAACATTAGAGTGTTTAATCGAGATTTTATTTTATTGAAGTCAGATTGTTAGCAAGGTGGGAACAGAGATGGAGAATTTCAATAATACAATGTATAGCCCATCCTTTGAGCATGATGCTTGTGGGATGGGATTTATTACCCAGATTGATGGGAAAGCAAGTCATGAATTAATTGAACGTGCTCTGATTATGTTGAAGAGAATGAATCATCGTGGTGGTACAGGTTCCGAACCAGATACAGGCGATGGAGCAGGGATATTATTTGCGATGCCTGATAATTTTTTTAGAACATATGCTAATAAGAAAAAAATAAATTTACCAGCCTTTGGTGAATATGCCGTGGGGATGTTCTTTCTACCACAAAAGCAAAGTGAAAAAGAAGCAATGTTCTCATCTATTGAAGATGAAGTTAGCGATGCAGGCTTTCGTGTTATTGGAGCAAGAGACGTTCCATACGTATACGAAAGTTGTGGACCAACAGCACAAAAGACAATGCCAGGTTTTGAGCAGATAATCATTGGAAAGCCTTTTGATATTGCTCCAGGAAGAGAATATGAAGATGCCCTTTTTCGTTTGCGCAGGCATCTTGAGAAGACATTTTCTGCTGAGGAATTTGCAATTGTGAGTTTGTCCAGTAAAACAATTTGTTACAAGGGAATGTTGCATGCGTATCAAGTGGGAGAATTTTTCCCAGATTTACATGATGAATCTATGGAATCTGCAATTGCGTTGATTCACTCACGTTTTTCTACTAATACTTTCCCAAGCTGGGAACGTGCGCAACCATTTAGATTTATTGCACACAACGGTGAGATTAATACCCTGAAGAGGGCCGAGAACTGGATGGTGAGTCACAATATAGAAATATACAATGACGAAGACTCTGATTCAGCTAAGCTAGAAAATTGTATGGAGCATCTGTACCGAAATGGGAGAGATATTCCACAGATTTTATTAATGATGGTCCCAGAGGCTTGGGGTAAAGATGCACATGTGTCCGCAAAGCAGGCAGCATTCGATGAATATAACGCTGGGTTTGTTGCTCCATGGGATGGCCCGGCGGCACTTTGCTTCACTGATGGTGTTCAAGTTGGGGCAGCATTGGATCGAAATGGGTTACGGCCCTCAAGGTACAACCTTGTAAAGGGGAATTTTCTGGTAGTTGCTTCTGAATCAGGAGTTTATGATGTTGCTCCAGAGGATATTATTGAAAAGGGAATTCTAGGTCCAGCTGACATGATTTTGGTAGATACTGATCAGGGTAAATTTTACAGAACTGCTGAGATTAAGGAGAAATATTCAAGTAGTCAACCATATGCTAAATGGCTTAAGGACGAGCAATTAACACTTGATGATCTATCTGAAGCAGATGTTGATGAAAACATCTCAGAAAATGCATTACGAACTTTATGGAGACGCCACGGATATACTGAAGACATGATTCGTGATGCGCTGATTCCGATGGCTCAAAAAGGTGAAGAACCGGTTATTTCAATGGGATATGATTCTCCATTGGCTGTGTTAAGTAAGAAACCGCAATCACTATTTACCTATTTTAAACAGCAATTTGCACAAGTTACTAACCCACCGATTGATGCAATCAGGGAGAAATTAGTTATTGGAACTGAAATGTTTCTAGGTGCAGATGGTGATATTACAAAAGATGTCCCTTTAAATGCAAAGAAGATTAAGCTTGACTCACCAATTCTAAATACGAAAGCATATGAGAAACTAAGACATATAAATGGAAAAAATGGATTCAAAGCTGCTGTTGTAACAATTTGTTATGATATTACGCCACGACCTAACCGGTTGGAACAAGCATTAGATGATATGTTCAAGGATGCCGAATCACAGATACAACAAGGTGCAAATTTATTAATTTTGAGTGATCGTGGTGCAACAAGAGAACAGTTGATTATTCCTGTATTATTGGCAGTCTCCGGCCTGAATAATTATTTGGTACGTAAAGGAAAAAGAGAATTGGCATCAATTATTGTTGATACAGGTGAAGCTTGCGAGATTCATCATTTTGCGACATTACTTGGATATGGTGCATCTGCCATCCATCCATATGGTGCTTATGCAACCTTACTTTCTTACAATCTTGGGGATAAGCTTGAAAGTTATCGAAAAGCTGCTGAGAAGGGAATTGTTAAGGTTATGAGTAGAATGGGAATTTCTACTATTATAGGTTATCAGGGAGCGCAATTATTTGAGGCTGTGGGACTCTCAGAGAAGGTAGTGGGTAAGTATTTTACAGGAACTGAAAGTCGAATTGGCGGTTTGACTTTAAACCAGATTGAAGAGGAGTATCTAGTAAGATACCGTAAAGCATTTAACACCAGAGCAATTGAAGACTTGCCTTCAGGTGGAAGCTTCAAGTATCGTCGCGATGGTGAACATCATCTGTATAATCCTATGACAATGTATAAGTTTCAACAGGCTGTCCGTACTGGAGACTATGAGATTTATAAGGAATATGTTGAAGATGTGCGAAAAGAAGAACAGGATTCACCAACAACACTTCGTTCTCTCTGGGAAATTACAGGAACGCACGGAGCGGTACCATTGTCTGAGGTTGAGCCGGTCAGTCAAATTGTGAAAAGATTTAAGGCAGGGGCAATGAGTTTTGGATCGCTTTCTAAGGAAGCTCATGAATGCATTGCACAGGCCATGAATGAATTGAATGCTAAGAGCAATAGTGGCGAAGGTGGAGAGAATCGTGCTAGGTTCAAACCACAGCCTGATGGAAGGAATCTTAATAGTAAGATTAAACAGGTTGCATCAGCAAGATTTGGTGTGAATGCTGAGTATTTGATGAGTGCTGAAGAACTGCAAATCAAAGTTGCGCAAGGTGCAAAACCTGGTGAAGGTGGACAACTTCCCGGGACTAAGAACTTTCCCTGGGTTGCAGAAATTCGAGGTTCTGTTCCTGGAGTGCGCCTGATTTCACCGCCACCGCACCATGATATTTATTCAATTGAGGACTTGAAACAGTTGATTCATGACTTGAAGCAGATTAATCCTTTCGCAAAGGTAACAGTTAAACTCGTATCAAGTACGGGTGTGGGGACCATTGCGACAGGTGTTGTTAAATCTGGAGCGGATAAGGTAACTATTAGTGGATATGATGGAGGAACAGGTGCTGCTCCGCGTAATTCTGTCAGGGATGCGGGACTTCCATGGGAAATGGGGTTGGCAGAGGCTCATCAAACACTTGCTTTGAATAATCTGAGACAGCGAACAACAATTGAAACAGATGGGAAATTAATGACGGGCCGTGATGTTGCAATTGCAATTATGCTTGGTGCTGAAGAGTTTAGCTTTGCTTCATTGGTTCTAGTATCTATAGGATGTATTATGATGCGTGTATGTAGTCTTAATACTTGCCCAACGGGGATCGCAACGCAGAATCCGGGATTACGTAAGTTATTTATTGGTAAGCCTGAACATGTCAAGAATTGCATGAAATTCATTGCACAAGATTTGCGTGAAGAAATGGCATCGTTGGGTTATCGCACAGTTGATGAATTAGTTGGTCATACTGAAAATATTACTCCACGTTTTATTGCTAAAGGAAAAGCAAAGTCACTTGATTTCTCTAGAATTTTAAGTACATCTGTTGGAATTGAACGAAAATCAGCTGATCCATTTGTCCCTAAGTATCAATGGCCAGAACTGAATGCCTTTGCTGAAATGGCCTTGGCAAGCAAACAACCAGTAGTTGTTAAGCAACCAATTAATAATCGAATGCGGACTGTTGGAGCAAGGATGGGTGGTTGGATTGCACAACGTTTTGGTAATGAAGGATTGCCTGCGGGTCAATTAAAGTTTGAATATACTGGTGTAGCTGGTCAAAGCTTTGGTGCATTCATTACTCGCGGATTAGAACTAGATTTAACTGGAGAGGCAAATGATTATGTCGGCAAAGGGTTAAGTGGTGGAAGATTGGTAGTTCGTGCACCAAAAGTTGCACAACAACTCTATAGTAATGCCCCAATTGTTGGGAATGTTGCATGTTTTGGTGCGACTGCCGGTGAGGCATTCTTTAATGGCCGAGCAGGAGAGCGTTTTTGTGTCAGAAATTCGGGTGCACATGTGGTTGCTGAAGGTATTGGTGATCATGGTTGTGAGTACATGACAAACGGAATTGCAATGATTCTAGGATCAACCGGTAGAAACTTTGGTGCGGGGATGTCTGGTGGAGTTGCATATGTATATGATCCTGCAGGTAGCTTTCCACAACAATGTAATTTAGAAATGATTGAATTATTTGAGATTGATAATGAACAAGATAGAAAAGTTGTTAAAGACTTGTTACGTAAGCACTTTAGGTATACTGATTCACAAAAAGCAAAGTTTATACTTGATAATTGGGAGTTAGAAGCAGGAAATTTTGTAAAAGTATATCCTAAAGAGTTCAGACATATCAATGAAATTATGGCTAAATATGCAAGTGAAAATGTAACAGAAGAAGAGTTGAAACAAAAAGCGTTTGATGAAATTGTTGGTGTTCAGCCGACTATCATGAAGTAAGGAGGAGACAAGATGGCAGATCCGTTTGGTTTTTTGAAGTACCCACGAGTGGATAATCCTACACGTTCTGTAGAAGAACGAATAAAAGATTTTGCAGAGATGCAGAGTTCACTTAGTGATGAAGAACGGCGTAAACAAGCTGCTCGTTGTATGAATTGCGGAGTTCCACATTGTCACGCTGGTTTCTTCTATGCTGGTGGTAAGGCTGTTAGTGGATGTCCTAACGATAACCTAATTCCAGAATGGAATGATTTAGTGTATCGTAGTGAGGATAAACGTGCTTTTGAACGATTAACTAAAACCAATCCTCTTCCTGAATTTACAGGAAGGGTGTGTCCGGCTCCTTGTGAGGCTGCTTGTAATGAGGCACTTCATGGTAAGGGTGTCACAATCAAAGATAATGAGAAGTTTATTATTGAACAGGGATTCAAGTTTAATTGGGTCAAAGAAAGTGGAATGCCGCTTCATAGAAATGGTATCAAAATTGCGATTGTTGGCAGTGGCCCAACGGGTTTATCAGCTGCATGGCAACTCAACAAATATGGCTATGATGTAACAGTCTTTGAAAGAGATGATTATCCAGGTGGACTGGCAATGTATGGTATTCCTAATATGAAACTTCCTAAGAATATTGTTGCCCGAAGAATTCGAGTAATGAAAGATGTTGGGATAAAATTTGTTGTGAACACCAATGTTGGGGTTGATATTACTGCTGACGAACTCAAGGAGAGTTATTCTAGGGTGCTACTAACTGTTGGTGCGCGCCAAGCTCGTGACATAGATGGTGAAGGGCGTGAATTAGAAGGGATTATGCAGGCACTTGATTATCTTACGTTAGCTACAAAAGAAGTTTTGCAAGACGGAGTAGCAGCAAGTCAGAAACTAGCTGGCAAAAAAGTTCTGATTGTCGGTGGTGGTGATACTGCAACTGACTGCATTGCGACTGCTGTAAGACAGGGAGCAACAGATATTAAGCAGTTGGAAATTAGCCGACAACCACCTCTGAAGAGACGAGCAAGTAATCCTTGGCCAGAATGGCCGATTGTTTCAAAGAAGGGTTATGGACAAAAAGAAGCGGATAGTGTAATTAATGAAGATTTGACTATCTATGAAACAACTGCAATTGGTTTTAAGGGGAGAGGCGGCAAGTTAAAAAAAGCTGTTATAAGCAAAGCACGATTGTACAAACCAGTTCCTGGGACTGAAAAGGAATTGGATGCAGATTTTGTGGTGATTGCCCTAGGATTTACTGGTGCAGAACAGTCAGTGATTGATGCATTTGATATTACTGAAATGAACAAGGACTTTACGACAGACCAAGAAAGAGTTTATGTAGCTGGAGATGCTCGTCGGGGTGCAAGCCTTGTAATTTGGGGTATCTATGAAGGTCGGATGGCCGCTGATATGATTGACCAATCTTGCCAGGTTAAGGTGTAAGAGCTATGGGTTTCATGTGAAACAAAGATTAGTGTAAATGAGAGTGTAAGTGTAATGTAAATCAAAAAAATTTAAGTTAGATGAAGAATTTGAACTTATGAAACTCGTTTATTAGTAATGATTAGAGAGGAGCAGATCAAAAACAAAATTTTGATTTGGTTCTTTTTGTACTGTTTTGAAAATTAACTGATGGACGAATAAATAGTATCAGAATTAAGAATGATTTCGTGTTAAAATAAAAATAGAAAGTAAAAACACGGTTCGGTTGGTAGTCCGGACATAGCGATTCGGCTATCAGTAACCTGCCTCCTTGGTTGTCCACCTTTCTTAATTAATTTTAAGGAGGATGCTTAATGTTAACGATTAAAAGTTCATTAACCATTATATTTGACCCACCGTTTTATAAGGCTATTTTTGAGAGACGTTATGCTTCAGTTTATGAGGTTGGACAAGTGACCTTAGGAACTTCAGAACCTAAATTAACCTATATCTATACTCTGGTTACTAATCATTGGTCAAGAGTGGTTTTCTTTCGGCAAAATACTTCAGATTCTCTTGTTCTAGAAAAGAGAATTAGTCCTAAGCGACTTCAACGTTTGGCTAGAAAGAGTGTTAAAAAGGGTGTAGGTACAAAGGCACAGCTTGCACTACAGAAACAAGTAGAGATTCGAAAGATTAAAGAAAAGCAAATAAAGCAGGCCAATAGAGAAGAAAAAGAAGTACTTGTTTTTGAAATGCGACAAGCAAAGAAAAAGCAAAAACATAAGGGTCATTAAGCAATTTATCGCTAATTATTAATGACTTGTTGGAAATACACATACAAAAAAAGATCTCAGACTAAAAACTGAGATCTTTTTTATACATAATTATCCTCAACTTAGATTTTACGAAGTAACGCAACTTTTTAAGTTATATTCGCTTACGATTACTCATTGAAATAAGACTGTATAAAACGACTATCCAAATAATGGCTCCAACTGCTCCTGGAATATCCGCAGGAATTAGGAACAAACTAAGAAAAACCAAAACAAAGAAGATAATAGTAGTGGTGCTTGTAATTTTATAGGCAGGCATAAGAAATCCCTCTGCTAAAAAGTCATTAGAGGAACGATACTTGCGGTGTGCTAGTAAAGCTAGAATATAAACAATAATGTAGAGGTCACTAGAGGCACCTGTAACAATCGTGAAAGCTTCACTGATTCCCTTTAAAATACTCATCAAAGGTGCAATCAGTACTAAGATGGCCGAGACAATGATGGCTCTTGCTGGAACTCCATTTTTGGAAATGCGGGCGAAGTGCTTGTTTAGTCGGCCTTGCTTGGGTGCTTCAAGTGCTAGCTGATAAAAATGGCGGCCAGCAGAAAAGATGGAACTATTTAGAGCAGATGCGGCGGCTGTTAAAACAACGAAGTTAATAATAGCTGCTGCTGCCGGAATTCCTGCTAGTTGATAAACTTGCACAAAAGGACTTTTTTCAGCAGTTAGTGCATGCCAAGGGATAATACCCATAATCACTATAAGTGCGCCAATATAAAAAAGTAAGATTCGGATAAGTGTTTCGTTGACTGCTTTGCGAATAATAGAATGTGGTGATTTGACTTCACCGATAGTGATGCTGATGAATTCTATTCCTTGAAAAGCAAAGAAAACCATCGGAAAAGCAGTAATAAAGTTAAAAACTCCTTTAGGAAACAACTGATAATTCTTGAATATATTGTTAAGACTGGCATGACCTAACGGGGTTTGAGCATTTGTAGAGATCATGAAAATACCTGTAATAATAAGCGCAACAATTGCAATAATCTTAATCATAGCAAACCAGAATTCTGCTTCTCCAAAGAAACGAACTGCAATTAAATTGATTGAAACTAGAACGATTAAGAAAATTAGTTCAATAAGCCATGCAGAAAAATTAGGAAACCAGTACTTCACATAAGTACCAACAGCTGTCAGTTCAGCTGTTGAAAGAAAAATTAGGCCCAGCCAATATGTCCAGCCTGCAAGACTTCCAAGTGTATCACCTAAATAACGTGAGATGAATGCAACAAAAGTGTGTTGCGTGGGATCAGAATAAAACATTTCACCAATGGCGCGCATCATGAAAAAGAAGAATACACCTAAAATTAGATAGACCCATAAAACTGAAGGACCTGTTTTATAAATAGTAGAGCCAGCACCTAAAAATAGACCAGTTCCGATAGTTCCTCCAATAGCAATCATTTGTACGTGACGATTGCTTAGTGATCGATGCGTTCCGTCTTCATTTATTTCTGTTTTCTTAACGATTATGAAATACCTCCTTATATACATTCACTATCTAGTTTATAATTTTTTTTGATTATAGTAAAATTCATCATGCTCATTTAAAAATGATTTAATTTCATTTAACCTGAAATAATGTTGTTATTTGAGTCAAATGATGGAGATATGTTCCTTTTTATTAATGCTTTTAAAGGTAGCGGAAACAAGTTTATCCAAAATGAACAGAGAGGCTAAGCCAAAATAAATTTTGGTTTAGCCTCTCTGGTTTTAATTTTTAAAATCTATCATGCAATCTTCTACATTATTAATGGAAAATAAGGAAGTATCCAATCACAATAATACCTAAGACAATTCGGTACCAGCCAAAGATCTTGAAGTCCTTGGTCTTGATGTAGTTAAGCAAGAATCTGATAGAAACATATGCTACAACGAATGAAACAATAACACCAACTGCAAGGATAATTCCTTGGAGCCCGGCTAAACTTCCGCCATGACTAAAATACTTATAAAGTTTAAGCAAGGAGGCACCGAACATTGTTGGGATAGCTAAGAAGAATGAGAATTCTGCAGCTACGTAACGAGATGTTCCGACCATAATACCGCCTAAAATAGTAGAACCTGAACGAGATGTTCCAGGAATTAATGAAAGAACTTGGAACAAACCAATAATAATCGCTGTTTTGTACGATAAAGTGTTTAAGTCTGAGAACTTTGGTTGAA
The DNA here is from genome assembly GCF_019443985.1 of Liquorilactobacillus hordei DSM 19519. Taxonomy (NCBI): domain Bacteria; kingdom Bacillati; phylum Bacillota; class Bacilli; order Lactobacillales; family Lactobacillaceae; genus Liquorilactobacillus; species Liquorilactobacillus hordei. Next base: position 234,895 of record NZ_CP049303.1, on the reverse strand, counting down.
TGTGTGCATTATGATTTTCAATCACAATGAAGAGAATACCATAAAAAATCAGTGCAATTGAGACAACCAGCCAGTTCATCAGATGCGAATCCATCCAATCATTCAATGGCAAACCGATGATTATCGAAGGAATAACTGCAATAATAACTTTCTTCCATAAAGTCCAAGTTTGCTTTTTTTCAAGTGAGTTTTTTTGCGATGCCCATGGATTCAGTTTGTTGAAGTAAATAACAACGACTGCCATTATGGCTCCCAACTGGATTACAACATTGAACATATCTACAAAAGCTTTTGACTGTTCCATTTTAATGAATTCATCGACCAAAACTAAGTGTCCTGTAGAACTGATTGGCAAGAATTCTGTAATACCTTCAACTATTCCAAGAATAATTGATTTTATAATGTCAAACATAACAACTTCTCCTTCATAACTAACAAGTTTTCATACTTCACTATGATACTTCATTTTAGGTAGATAAACAATTTAGGGAATGGTTAAGAATTGTTATCTGAATTTAAAAATGAGTGATTTGTATGAGATTAATATCACTATTTAGAATTATAAGTAAATATATATTGTATATACTTGGGTTAAACAAATAGGTATCTATTGTAACCAAATTTAGGTGACATGCTATTCACTAGTACACCACCTAAACTGAGAATTTTTAATTTCTAACCACCAAAATTTATTTATAACTTAGCTAACATGTTATTCAATATAAATAAATATCCCCCAAAACTAGATGACATTTTCCTGCATTGGATACACTTAATCTGAGATTGGTTTATCCACTTACTAAGACATACCTTTCCTACTATAATTTTAGCTTTGCGTAGTTATTTCAATTAAAGATAGTTCTAAATGCAAATCAAAAATAAGAGGGGAAAAAGTGTGTTAACGTTCCGCTTTCCCATAGTATATATACACTTAATCCAGAATATATAACCCCCGTGAGATAGCGACTATATTTTTCAAGAAATTCCGCTAGAACTGGGATTCTAGTCAAAAGAAAACCAATATAACAAAATAGGCTAAGCATAAATAAAAAGGTAATTAGTATTACAACTATGTCAGAGACTGCATTTTGAGCAAATAGAGGAACATAAATTCCAATATTATCAGCCCCACAAGTAGTAATTGTGATTATGGCTACATTCAAAATGATACTCGCATTTTTAGTAAGTCCTTTTTGAATTGCCTCCTCCTCATCATTCTCTCCAAAAACAAGTAACTTTATTCCCATAATAATAGGTATTACTCCTAATAATCCTAGTATCCAGGTCTGTGGAACAAGCCTTAGTACATAAGCAATAAATAAACTAGTGGTTACTAAAACTCCTGTGCCTAATAGATCTCCTACAAAGACTGGCCAACGTTGCTTCTTACCTGTAGAGCTAAAAATAAGCATCAGAATAACTAAATAATCAATACTCGTAGAAATGTACGCGGTAGCTGCGGTTAAAATAGTTGAAAGCATTATAATCCTCCTAAATCTATCTTGCATATATCAATATAAAGTGTATTATATATGTTAATATCAACATATGTCAATATAAACATTTGAGGAGAGAGCTTTTATGAATTATTTTATTTTAGGTCTAACATTTATTAGTGTTAATTTAGACTTTTTCTTTATGCTAATTTTTTTACTGAAGAAGTTCGAGTTGATGAAGGTTTTGCTAGGTTATTTGCTGGGAACTTTAATTCTACTGACAATCAGTTACTTTATGGGGAGGATTTTATCAGCCTTTGTACCGGAATGGGTTTTAGGTGTATTAGGCATATTACCAATTTATATGGCACTTCATGATGATGACGACGATGAGAAAGTCACTGCTCATAAATCACAAATTTTAAGTGTATTAATTACTTATCTATCAGTCTGTGCAGGAAGTAATTTGTCAATTTTTTTACCAGTACTTGTTGGAGAAGAACTAACTAGTTTTTTAATTACACTAATATTTATCGGTTCATTGACAGTTTTGACAGTTTTTTTGATAAAATTAGTATCAGATATTCCAATCGTATCGGAAATTATGGAATCTCATGGAGAAAAGCTCATGAAAGTCTGTTACATATTGATCGGTCTATATGTATTTTGGGATAGTGGTTTAATTAATCATTTAATAGCGTTATTTTAATTTTAGAGTTACAGAAGTGTTCTTATAAGAAAGGATGATGACTTCATTGAATGAAAAAAACAATTTTAAATTAATTGATAGTCAACATTTAGTAGAAGCAAAGAAAATTTTTAAATTATTAAGTAATCCTAATAGATTACAAATGTTAAAAATTCTTGAAACTGATGAATTGAATGTAAATGAAATTGTTAGTTTGTTGAATTTAGAACAATCAGTTGTTTCTCATCAGCTAGCAATTCTGAAAAAACATCAGCTAGTAAGCTCTGAGAAAAGAGGGAAGTCTAATTATTATCAATTGGATGATCCACATATTTTAGACGTTGTAAATGAGATGCTGGATCACGTAGATCACGTTATCAGAGGAAAAAAACATGGCGAATAACAGAGCTCTTACAAAAAAATTTCATTGGTGAGAATAAATATAAAAATAAGAGTTTGACTGAACAGATGAAGGTGTCTCTCAAAGTGTAAAAGAAAAGCGATTGATTGAGGGAGTAGGATGACAGACTACATGTGAAAACCTTAACTTAAGTTGGCACAAGTTTCTGTGACTTAATGGCATTTACTTTATCTTGAAAACGCTTGCAGGAAGAAAGTAAAATAAAGATGTAAAAAGGAGGGAATTTTAATGGAAATGAAGAAATCAAAAAGTTCGCTTAAGGCTAAGATTCAGAGACTAGGAACCACTCTTAGTGGAATGATTATGCCTAACATAGCGGCAATTATTGCTTGGGGGTTAATAACAGCGCTTTTTATGGCGGCTGGGTGGATTCCTAACAAGCAAATAGCAACATTAATTAGTCCAATGCTTAATTATATGATCCCGCTTTTAATTGCATACGTTGGTGGTAGAATGGTTTATGAAGAGCGTGGCGCAGTTGTGGGGGCAATCGCAGTTATGGGTGTGATTGTTGGTTCAAGTGTACCAATGTTCTTAGGAGCTATGATTATGGGACCACTTGGTGGTTGGAGTATTAAAAAGTTTGATCAATTATTCCAAGATAAAATCAAGTCTGGTTTTGAAATGATTTACAACAACTTCTCAAGTGGAATTTTAGGGATGATATTAGCAATTTTTGGTGTTTTTGTAGTTAATCCACTTGTGACTGCTGGAAGTAACTTCATGAGTAAGGGTGTAGATTGGATTATTTCTATTCACATGTTACCCCTTGCAAATATTTTCATTGAACCTGCGAAAATCTTGTTTTTAAATAATGCGATTGGAAATGGAATCTTAGTACCTTTAGGTATCCAACAGGCTTCTCAATCAGGAAAGTCAGTTTTGTTCCTTCTGGAATCTAATCCAGGACCTGGGATTGGAATCTTGTTAGCATTTATGATTTTTGGTAAGGGAACTGCGAAGGCATCTGCTCCTGGAGCTGCAATTATTCAGTTCTTTGGCGGAATTCATGAGATTTATTTCCCATATATTCTGATGAAACCAGCATTAGTTTTTGCGGCTATTGCAGGTGGTATAAGCGGAACATTCACTTTCCAACTTTTAGGCACAGGGTTAAAAGCAGCTGCTTCTCCTGGCTCAATCATTGCCATCTTATTAATGACTCCAAAGGGCAATTATTTGAAGATTTTGATCGGGGTTTTGGTTGCAGCAATTGTGTCATTTATTGTTGCGTCCGTAATATTAAAAGCTGATAAGACAATGACTGATGATGATGATCTTGAAGCACGTCAACGTCAAATGGATGCAATGAAGTCTGAATCAAAGGGTGGATCCTCAGCAATTACAGACGGGCAAAGTGCTACAGAACAAGTCAAGAAATATGAAGATGTTGAAAAAATTATTTTTGCATGTGATGCTGGGATGGGTTCATCTGCAATGGGGGCTTCCTTGTTGAGAGATAAGGTTAAGAAGGCTGGTATTACGGATATTCCTGTTACAAATACTGCAATTAGTCGTCTAAAAGATGAAAATGGTTTACTCGTTATTACGCAAGAAGAATTAGCAGAAAGAGCATTGCAAAAGACACCTGGAGCAATGCACATCTCAGTTGATAACTTCTTGAGCAGTCCTAAATACGATGAAGTCGTTCTTAACTTAAAGGTTTTGAACCAGATTTCGCCAAGTGAAGAAAAGAAAGATGTTGTTGCTGAAGATGCAAATGATGAACTAGGTTTGCAGAATATAGATTTTTCAGTACTTAAAGAAGTTGATTTTATTCACCATGATCAGCGCATAGGTTCAGCTACGATGGCAACATCAATGTTCAAAGACCGTTTAAAGAAGGCGGGTAGGAAGACACCAGTTAAAAATATTGGAATAGATGAACTTGAAGATAGTAAGGAACGTTTAGTTATTGTAACAAAGGAAGCAGAAAAGAACCTTAAGTTAAGATATACAAATGTTCAGATTTTAAGTGTTTCTAATTTGCTTGAAGCTGACGAATATGATGCGGTTGTAGCACATTTAAAGTAAAAAGGATGATGTAGCCTTGATTTTGTTGTCAGAGCGCCAGAAAAAAATTCTACAAAAGCTATGTAAAAGCGATGAGGGTGTTTCGATGTCTGCGATTGAAGATTCACTGGTAATCAGTAGAAGAACTGTATACCGTGAATTTTCAGAATTGAAGTTATACCTTTCACAACATGGTTTGAGTATCGAAAGTAATGATGGACGTTACTGGCTGAATGGATCAGACGAAAATCGCAAGAAGTTAATGAGTGAATTAAACGATCAGGTTGAGGAGGTTACATTATCAAGTAGCCAAAGGCAAGCAGCAGTTGTATGTATGCTCTTGCTTGGAACTGAACCAATTAAGATATTTTCATTAGCCATTACATTAGGAGTCAGTGAGAATACGATACAAAGAGATTTGAAAGGTATTGCAAAGGCTTTGGAAGAGTATGGGATAGAAATTGATGCAAAGAAATCTGTAGGTGTTCAGATCACAGGTGAAGAAGTGCAAAAACGCCTGATCCTATGTGGAATTCTCACAAATGAGATCAATGAATACGAATTCTTTGACTACTTGAATTCTACTGATGAAAAACCGGCCAAAAGCTTTTTCCTGAATTTGTTACCGCGAGAAATTTTATTTGAATGTGTTGCAGCTCTTAAAGAAGCAATGATCGAGCACCATACAAAGTCTGATATCCAAGAAGTTCAATGGGTGTTGTTGGTTGCAATATCAATACTACGAATGAAGACAACGGTTATCAAAAGTTATTCTGCAACAAAGCAACAAGGAATATTTAAATATCGGCAGAAAGTCTTAGTAATACTAGATAAATTTGGAAGTGAGATAAAAGGGAAGATAACATCTGGAGAAATTGATTTTTTGGCAGTTCAGCTGAAGGGTCTTGATTATCATTTTTCAACTGAGAATTGGTCAGATGATTATGACTTACAAGCATCATACGATGTCAAAGAATTGATTAAGTGGGTCTCAGATGCATTTGGATGGAACTTTGGTCGTGACCGTGATTTATTTGAGAGACTTAGCAAACATATTACCCTGTTACTGAAAAGCGATACACTTAAGTTGCCGAATACAAGGATTGAAACACTTGAAAATGTTAGTCAGCAATATCAAGAACTATATAAGGCAATTCAAGGAGCTTTAAAGAAAGCATTTCCTGAAGTTACCTTTACGACGATGGAAGAACAACTGATATTGCTATATTTTGCGAATAGCTATACAAGTGATTCAAAGATACAGAAAATGAAGACTTTGATTGTTTGTCCTAATGGAATTGGAACAGCAAGTATCTTGAAGAGTCGCTTACAAAGAGAAATAGCTGAGATTCATGCGGTAAAAATAGCAAAAGTTTCGGAGCTCAATAATGTTGATCTTAGTCAGTATGACCTAATCTTATCGACCGTGAGTCTTCCTGGCTTCGGATGGAACTACTTGGTAGTAAGTCCACTGTTACTGGATGAAGAGGTGCAACAAGTTAAATCTTTAATCAGAAAGCTTGGCGGACGTCGCGAGTATGTAGCAGAGCAAAATAAGAAGTTGACAGATGCGGTATATGACAACGGGCATGAAACATTGACGTTATTGGCACAAAAAGTGAAAGAGGCAAATCAGCTTGTAGATTCGGTTGAAGTTTCCAAGGTTGATAGTAACGGTGATTTAGAAAGTACGTTGGATTTAATACTTGAATCAATTTCAAAAAAGATTACAAGTAAAAAAGAAGAAGTAAAAGTAGAGCTCTTGAAGAGAATACGAATGGCTCCAGTTGGAATTCCACGGGCAACAATTGCTTTGATTCATGCCACAAGTTCCAATGTGAAAACCCCCTTTTTTAATATTTATGACCTTACAAAACCGATTGATATGTTGGCGATGGATCAGGCACCTATTAAGGTAAGTAGGATACTTTTGATGTTGGGACCAACCCCGATGACAGATTTTCAAAATATCTTGATGGGGACTGTCAGTGGAGCAATCGTAATGAGTAATTTTACGACGGGGATTTTTGAAAAGGGAAATCAGGAACAAGTTCGTGATTTGATAGCTACTCAATTTCTGGAACAAATTGAAATGAAAGGAAAGTGATGATGAAAATGGATCTAGAGAAAGGTATGATTAGGCTCAATCAGCACGTAGCAACTAAAGAAGAAGCAATTCGACTTGCAGGAAAACTACTTGTAGATAGTGGAGATGTGGAACCTGAATATGTAGAATCAATGATTGCTAGAAATGATGATGTTTCAACATATATGGGGAACTTTATTGCAATTCCTCATGGAACTGAAGATGGAAAGAAATTCATTAAGAAAACTGGAATTTCTGTTGTTCAAATTCCAATGGGAGTTGATTTTTCAGAGGATAGTCAGAATGAAAATGTTGTAACTGTAGTTTTTGGGATAGCAGGCTTAAATGGAGAACATTTAAACTTATTATCACAGATAGCACTTTTTTGTAGCGATGTTAATAATGTTGTAAAGCTTGCGGATGCGCAGTCGGAACAAGAAATTATAAACTTGTTGAAAGAGGTCGATAAATAATGAAAGCAGTACATTTTGGAGCAGGTAATATTGGTCGTGGATTTATTGGAGAAACACTTGCAGCTAATGGATTTGAAATTAAGTTTGTTGATGTCAATGAGAAAATCATTGATGCATTAAACGAGAAAAAAAGCTATACAATTCAGTTAGCCGATGAATCTCAAAAAGAGATTACAGTAACTAATGTTAGTGGAATTAACAATGCTAAGAATCCAGAAAAGGTTGTACAAGCAATTGCTGATGCTGATATTGTGACAACGGCAATAGGGCCAAAGATTCTGAAGTTTATTGCACCTCTGATAGCTGATGGAATTGTTGCTAGAAAAGCTGCAGGTAGTCAGAATAAAGTCGATGTAATTGCCTGTGAGAATATGATTGGTGGAAGTCAGAATCTGAAGAAAGAAGTATACACACACTTAGCTGATGAAGATCAGAAGTATGCTGATGAGATGATTGGATTCCCTAATGCAGCTGTTGACCGGATTGTTCCTTTACAAAAGCATGAAGATCCATTGTTTGTATCAGTTGAACCATTTAAAGAATGGGTTGTTGATGAACATCAGATGAAAGCACCTGAAATAAAACTAGAAAGTGTTGAATATGCACCTGACTTGGAACCATATATTGAACGTAAGTTGTTCTCTGTAAATACAGGTCACGCAACAGTTGCATATACTGGCAAATATAAAGGATACACAGATATTGGCTCAGCAATCGTTGATGAGCAAGTTCTCGAACAGTTAAAACGAGTTTTAAAAGAGACCGGTGATTTGTTGATTGCAAAATGGAACTTTGATCGTGAAAGTCATGAAGCATACCAACGCAAGATAATTGGCAGATTTGAGAACAAGTATCTATCTGATGATATTGCGAGAGTTGGAAGAACACCAATTCGTAAATTAGGATATGACGAACGATTCATTCGACCAATTCGTGAAGCAAAAGGTAGAGGATTATCATATGAAGCATTACTAGAAACTGTTGGGATGATTTATACTTTTGATGAGCCTAATGATACTGAAAGTCAAGAATTGAAGAAATTAATTGCAGATAAACCAATCGAGGAAGTTGTGAAGGAAACAACGGGATTGGATGATCATGAATTGGTAACACAGATTGTTAGTTCTTATCAAAAGGCACTTGCTAATAAATAACGAGATCCCTTTCTTAAAAAAGACATGCGGCTGAAGGTTATACAAAGCTGCATGCCTTTTTTGGTATATACTTATTTTTTGTTATGAATTTTTATATACCAATATTTGTTTAAGTGTTTGACAATCAGCACAATAGGTATTATATTAGACGTATTCAAGTTATAATAAATACATTTTGATATAGACCAATTTTAAAAATATTAATAATAAATTAAAAAACGGTTAGGAAGGCTGGTTTTGGTATGTGTGGAATAGTAGGCATTACTGGTAATAAAAATGCAGTTGACATTTTGTTGAACGGCTTACAGCGTTTGGAGTATCGAGGTTATGATTCTGCTGGTATATATGTGAACTCACAAGATGGTAAAGAGTATCTTGTCAAAGAAAAAGGACGAATTGATGATTTACGTGAAGAAATTGGGGCAGATGTTCACGGTTCTAGCGGAATTGGTCATACAAGATGGGCGACACATGGAGTGCCAAGCAAGGAGAACGCACATCCACATGTTTCAGCCGACGGACGTTTCTTTTTGGTACATAATGGTGTCATTGGAAACTTTGCAGAATTAAAGGCAACTTATTTGCAAGATGTTAATTTTGCTAGTGACACAGATACGGAAGTAATCGTACAATTGATTGCAAAATTTGCGAAGGAAGAAAAACTTGCGACAAAAGAAGCATTCAAAAAAGTTATTTCATTGGTAGATGAAAGTTCTTCATATTCATTCTTATTAATGGATAACCAAGAGCCAGAAACTTTGTATGTCGCAAAGAATAAGAGCCCACTTTTGATTGGAGTAGGAGAAGGCTTTAATGTTGTATGTAGTGATGCAATCGCAATGCTTGATCAAACACATGACTTTATAGAGCTTGTTGATGGTGAGATTGTGATTGTTAAACCACAAAGCGTGACAATTGAAGATCCTCAAGGGAATGTTATTGACCGCAAACCATTTCATGTTGATACAGATGCCTCTGAAGTTGAAAAGGGTGCGTATCCTTATTATATGCTGAAGGAGATTGATGAGCAGCCAACAGTAATGCGCTCGCTAATTAAGCACTATATCGCAGATGATGGATCAGTTACGATTGATGATGCTCTCTTGAATAGTATGAAAAAAGCGGATCGCTTGTATATCGTGGCTGCTGGAACAAGTTATCATGCAGGTCTTGTTGGCAAAGAACTCTTTGAAGGATTAATGAAGACACCAACGGAAGTTCATGTAGCTTCAGAATTCGGGTATAACCCACCATTACTCTCTGAAAAACCATTCTTTATCTTCTTAACTCAAAGTGGAGAGACTGCTGATAGTCGTCAGGTTTTAGCACAAGTCAACAAGTGGGGTTATGAGAGTTTAACGATTACAAATGTTGAGAACTCGACATTATCACGAGAAGCAACATTCACATTGTTATTGTATGCTGGTCCTGAGATAGCAGTGGCTTCTACCAAAGCATATACGGGACAAATTGCACTTGAAGCAATCCTTGCGAAAAAACTTGGTGAAGAAAAAGGTGTTTCAGCTGCAACTTCATTCGATGTAGCACATGAACTTACAATGGTTGCAAATGGAATGCAAGAACTAGTTGATGAGAAGAGTCAGTATGAACAGATTGCAGCAAATGCGCTTGCAACAACGCGCAATGCATTTTACATCGGCCGAGCAATCGATTATGATGTAGCGCAGGAAGCTGCATTGAAATTAAAAGAGGTATCTTATGTACAAACTGAAGGATTTGCTTCGGGTGAGTTGAAGCATGGAACAATTGCTTTAATTGAAGAAGGCACTCCTGTGATTGCAATTATTACTGGAGCAAAGACCGCAAATCATACTAGGAGTAATACTCAAGAAGTTTTGGCTCGTGGGGCTAATGTGATAAAAATTGTAAGTCGGAATTTGGCAGAAGATGGAGACCAGATTATTTTACCTGATGTTCATCCATTGCTAACACCATTATTAGCAATTGTACCTTGTCAGTTGTTAGCTTACTATACAAGTTTGCAACGTGGTTACGATGTTGATAAACCACGTAACTTGGCTAAGAGTGTAACCGTTGAATAAAATATGGTCGTAGGAAAGTTGTAGGAAATAAGTTTTTAATTATAATACCTAATAAAAAAGCTATACCAGAAAGCCAAAGGTTTCTGGTATAGCTTTTTTATATAAATGAATGAGAAAATTATAAGAAGACTGTGGAATATTCCCACAAATGGCGGTTAGATTTGTTCTAACATAACCTGCCACTGTTCAACGATATTTTGGAGTGAGAAGCTTTGAGATCTTTCTAACGCCTTTTTTGACCAATATTCACGCTTTTTTTTGTTTTGTGCAAGATAATTTAGTTTCTCCACAAAGTCTGTGGCATCGTGATCGGCCGTAATAATTCCAAATTCACTATCTAGTAAATATTCGTAAGCACCTGTATTGTTCATAGAAATAACTGGCAGACCAAAACTCATGGCTTCACCAATTACTAAGGGCATTCCTTCCCAACGTGAGGTCATAAGAAAAATTGAAGAGGCTCGGTAATGTTCTTGTAACTGTTGGTCTGAGAGCATTCCCAGGAGCTGTAACTTATCTTCGAGTCCTCTGTTTATAATTTCTTTTTGGATATCATTATAATTGGGACCATCTCCGGCTAACTTGATAGTCCAACCACTTTGTAATTGTTCAGCTATCTCGACTAGTAAGTCTAACCCCTTTTGCTGTGTATCAATTCTAGAAACTGCGCTGATAATAGGATTGTCAAGTGTAGAGTGCACATTACCCACCATTGTTAATGGATTATACAATAAGATAGTTTTAGGTTGATGTTTTGTAAACTCATTTAAATCGTGAGTTGTCAAAACAACAACTCTGTCAGCTGCAGTCAAGCCACCTACAAACTCTGCTTTCATAAAGCGATAATAGTTGTTCATATATGTCTCATAACTATTATGCATCCAAGCAATGCAATGCAGACGCGGGAGTTGGTCCTTGATTTTTGGAATAAAGCTAGTCAACAAACCTGCCGTTAGAATAACTGCATCATATTTACCAACTTCCAGCACTTGAACTAGATCCTTTATTTGTTCCTGATAATTAATAAATGGTTTTTCACCTCTGAAACTCTTTCCAGAATTTACAGGGTATTTTGATGTAATAAGTGGTGCAGTCAGCTTAAAAAAAGAAGGATTATCTGAGAGAGAAAAATAATTGACTTCTATTTTCTTTGAGAGTTCATTACCGACAACTGTTGCAACTCGTTTGAGCCCATCCATTACTAGATTTTCTACGCAAATTAATATCTTCATAATCGCCATCTCCTAATATGGTTCTTCTAAAGTTCAGTTCGGGTTTATAAGTTGAATGTTTGCCTTGTGCGAATTATTACGACCATAGGATTCGTATCTTGATAAAAATAATTAAGAGTAGCCTTTTAATGAAAAGGCTTTACTATTTGCTATCTTTATCAAAGCTACTATAAATCACTATAATAATAAAGAAAAAAGCATACATCATTGTTAAAAGACAATGTTGAGTAAGAAAATTAAATGTACTATGAGTCATAGTGAAAATAAAAATATTTGCGAATGTTATGTAGAAAGAAAAGATAATATTAAAATTGGATAAAAAAATAGGTTTTTCACAATATTTCATGGCCTAACAATTGCTTTTGCTTGTTATAGTAGTATATTTTTAAGTGAATGTATTTAATGTTCTTACATAATTTATAGCATGTGAGAAATACTGACGTTCTTAAAAAAACAAAAGGGAGGGGTTTCGTATGAGTATTGTTGCACTTGGTCGATTTCAATTCGCGATGACAACAATTTATCACTATTTCTTTGTTCCTTTTTCAATTGGAACTGGGTTAGTAGTTGCAATTATGGAAACAATGTATGTTGTTACAAAAAAAGATGAATATCTTAAAATGGCGAAATTCTGGGGTAATATTTTTCTATTGAGTTTTGCGGTAGGCGTTGTAACTGGTATTATTCAAGAATTCCAATTTGGAATGAACTGGTCGGCATATTCGCGGTTTGTTGGCGATATTTTTGGAGCACCGCTAGCAGTGGAGGCATTGCTTGCTTTCTTCATGGAATCAACGTTCTTAGGTCTGTGGATTTTTACATGGAAGATGGTTAGTCCTAAGTTACACGTTACTTTTATGTGGATTGTAACCTTGGCTTCATCACTATCTGCGCTATGGATTTTAGCAGCTAATAGTTTTATGCAGCATCCCACAGGTTATACTATCAAGAATGGACACGCTGTAATGACAAGTTTTAGTGCTCTTTTAAAGAATCCACAATTATGGTATGAATTTGGACATGTCATTGCTGCTGCCGTTGTAACTGGGGGAATAATCATTGTAGGTTTGTCGGCATTTCAATTGCTTAAGAAAAAAGTGGTAAATCCTGATTTCTATAAGAAGTCGATGCATATTGGTTTATTAGTAGCTTTGTTTGGTTCAATTGCGGTTTTAACAGCAGGTGATCTGCAGATGAAGGCACTTGTAAAAGAACAACCAATGAAGTTTGCAGCCACTGAAGGATTGTATAAGAATTCGGGGGATCCTGCAGCTTGGACAGTTGTCGCCTGGGCGAATGAAAATGGGCACAAGCGCGTTTTTGGGATTGAAGTTCCATATGTATTAAGTATTTTGGCATATGATGAGCCATCTGGTTCTGTAAAAGGCATGAATGCAATAAATAAACAACTGATTAAAGAGTATGGGAATCGGAACTACTATCCGCCAGTTAACACACTTTTTTGGAGTTTTAGAGTAATGGCTGGTTTTGGAACACTGATGTTGTTGGTTTCTTTATTAGGGCTGTTCTTTACAAGAAAGAAAAATCAGCTTTTATATCGTCAAAAGTGGATGCTGTGGATCTTAGGACTATGTACATTTACACCATTCTTAGCTAATACAACTGGGTGGCTAGTGACAGAGTTAGGACGATATCCATGGACAGTCTATGGTTTATTCACTATCAAACAAAGTATTTCACCGAATGTATCGGTGGCGTCATTATTGATATCAAATATTGTCTACTTCCTTTTATTTACAGGTATTGGGGCAACAATGATTTCATTAGTTGTTCGTGAGCTTAGAAAAGGACCAGATTATGAAGAGAAGCTTGATAAAGAGGAAGAAAAGGCGGCTAAGATTGATCCGTTTGATAAGGAGGCATTTGAATAATGAGTGGATTACAACTTTTATGGTTTATTTTAATCGCAGTTTTATTCTCAGGCTTCTTTTTTCTCGAAGGTTTCGACTTTGGTGTAGGGATGGCAGTTCAGTCACTTACGCATAATGAGAATGAGAAGGACCAGATTGTTGCAACAATTGGGCCAGTTTGGGATGGAAATGAAGTTTGGTTAATTACAGCTGGAGGGGCATTGTTTGCTTCTTATCCTTTTTGGTATGCCACACTGTTTAGTGGTTATTATTTAATATTATTTACGATATTAGCAGGCCTTATTATTCGTGGGGTTTCATTTGAATTTAGAAAGAGTGTTCCAACAAATCAAAAGCAGCTTTGGAACTGGACACTCTCTATTGGTAGTTTGATTGTGCCATTCTTCTTTGGTGTAATGTTTATCAGTATGATTCAAGGAATGCCAATTGATGCTCATGGTGATATGTCTGCCACATTTAGCGACTATATCAATTTGTTTTCAATTGTGGGTGGCGTTGCGGTAACGTTGCTTAGCTACCTACATGGTTTGAACTATATTGCGCTCAAAACAACTGGACCAGTTCGTGATCGTGCTAAAAACTATGCTAAGTTCTTATATGGTATTTTATATCTTGGTTTAGTGGCCTTCGCTGTATTGATGTATTTTAAGACAGATTTCTTTGAATTACATTTTGCAACTACTTTGGGGTTACTTATCCTAATCGTAGTGTTGACGGTAGTTGCCAATGTTGCGGTCATGAGGGATGCGGAGATAACAACCTTTATTGCAAGTGGGACAACCTTTGTCGCACTCGTTGCATTAATTTTTACTGGAATGTTCCCAAGAGTCATGATTAGTTCTATTAGTTCGAAATATGATTTGTTGATTACAAATTCTTCTTCTAGTCCGTATACCTTGAAGATTATGTCATATACAGCAATTGCATTTTTACCCTTAGTTTTGGCGTACATTGCATGGACGTATTATATCTTCAGGAAAAGAGTAAAACATGAACCTGTTTTGGAGACGAAATAATGATTGATAAAAAGCTGATGTTGTTGCCAGGAATAAAAAAAATACTAATAATCCTGACCGGATTGGCGTTACTGCAAGCTGTCGCAATTGTTGGACAAGCTTGCTTTTTGTCGACATCAATAGTTAATTTATGGAGTGGGGCTGGGATAACTGCCCAGATTAAGTGGGTACTATTATTTTTTCTATGCTTTTCAATTAGACATTTAGTTAACTTCTATCGTGAAGAGTTATTGGACAAGTATTCCGCTGAACAAGCTGGCAAAATTCGTGAAAAACTATTGAATAAAGTTTTTCGTCTTGGACCGCTTGTTATTCAAAGTACTGGTACGGGTAATACAACTACAATGGCTCTTGAAGGAATTGATCAGGTTGAAGATTATTTACATTTGATTTTGGCTAAGGTCACAACTTTAATGATTGTCCCATGGATTGTTTTAGCAGCAATTTTTTATTACGATTGGGAATCAGCTGCATTTTTGTTAGGTATTTTTCCAGTTATAATTATTTTCATGATTGTCTTGGGGTATGCTGCGCAGTCGAGGGCTGATAGACAATATGCTTCATATCAGATGTTGTCTAATCACTTTGTGGATTCTCTTAGAGGGATTGATACTTTAAAATATTTTGGACTCAGCAAAGACTATGTAAATAGTATTTTTAAAACAAGTGAAAAGTTCCGTAAGGCAACACTTAATACACTTAAAATTGCAATTCTTTCTACATTTGCCTTAGACTTTTTTACAACGTTATCAATAGCTGTTGTTGCCGTTTTCTTAGGGTTGCGGTTAATTGATGGTCATATGATTCTCTATCCAGCACTGACAATCTTGATTCTTAGTCCAGAGTACTTTTTACCAATTAGAGATTTCTCAAGTGATTATCATGCGACGTTGAATGGAAAGAATGCGTTGAGTGCAATAAATAAAATTTTGGATATACCGGAATCTGTAATTTCACCAATTGCTATTAACAGATGGAGCAATTCTTCCCGATTGGAAATTGATAAACTGAGTTTTTCTTATGTAGAAAATGAACCTGCATTGAAAAAAATTGATTTCTTAGTTACTGGGTATAAAAAAGTCGGAATTATTGGATTAAGTGGATCAGGAAAATCTACATTGATTAATATTCTAAGTGGCTTCTTGAACCCAGATGAAGCACTTGTAAGATTTAACAATGAAGAAACAAACTCATTTGCTCAAAAAAATTGGCAGAAACAACTAATCTATATTCCACAGAATCCTTATATATTTAAGGGAACATTGCGAGACAATATTATTTTCTATCAACCTAACTCAACTGCAAAACAAATTGAGCAAGCAGTGAATATTGGTGGCTTAACCGAGTTGGTGTCTGAACTACCAAACGGATTAGATACGCAAATAGGTGAAGGTGCACGCGCACTTAGTGGAGGTCAAGCGCAACGAATAGCTTTAGCACGCGCATTCTTAGATAAACAACGGAAGATTCTTTTATTTGATGAGCCGACTGCACATTTAGATATTGAGACAGAGGTGGAGTTAAAAGAACGGATGCTGCCCTTGATGGAAAATCATCTGGTGTTCTTTGCCACACATAGGTTACATTGGATGCGGGAAATGGATCTGATTTTGGTAATGGATAAAGGCCGAATAGTTGAAGCTGGAACATTAGATGAATTACGGAAAAGTAATGGTGCATTTGCGGAATTAACGAAGTCTTTGAGGAGAATATAGAATGAAAATATTTAAATTATTCAAAAAAGATACTTGGATTAAGCCGTTTTTGGGTAAATATCGTAAATCTCTCTTCTTTGCACTAGTGTTAGGTTTTATGACCTTCTTTTGTGGTGGAGCACTGATGTTTAATTCGGGGTATTTAATCAGTAAATCTGCTGCACACCCTGAGAATATTCTCTTGGTATATGTGCCAATTGTACTAACAAGAGCTTTTGGGATAGGACGGCCTCTTTTTAGATATCTAGAGCGACTAACAAGCCATAATTGGGTCTTGAAGTTAACTTCTGAATTAAGACTAAAATTATACAAAGTCTTGGAAAAAGATGCAGTCTTTTTTAAGAGTAAATATCAGACTGGAGATATTTTAGGTCTATTATCAGAAGATATTGACCATATTCAAAATCTGTATCTAAGAACAGTTTTTCCAACCGTAATAGCTTGGATACTTTATATGTTTATTGTAATAGCACTTGGTTTTTTTTCTCTATGGTTTGCATTAATAATGTTATTATTGCTTTTTGTACAAGTTATTTTATTTCCCTTCATGGCAATGCTGGTTAATGGAGCACGTCAAGAAAAACAAAAAATATTAAAAAATAAGCTTTATGCAGAGCTCACTGATAACGTTTTGGGCGTTTCAGACTGGATATTTAGTCAACGGGGAGAAGAATATCTAGAACATCATAAAGAGATTGAAGATAAGCTACAAGATGTGACACGACAAATCAAAAAAAGTAACCATTATCGCAATACAGGGGTTCAATTGATGTTTGGGGTAATAGCAATTGCTTTGTTGTTGTGGGCAGGAATCCAATTCCCAGGAAATCACGGTGGTGCAGCAAATTGGATTGCGGCATTTGTATTGGTAATTTTTCCTTTAATTGATGCTTTTGCTCCATTGGGTGATGCTGCTCAAGAGACCAACATTTATCAAGATTCATTGAAGAGATTAAATGACTTATCAAACGAATCGGATGAGAGAATGTATGGGACAGACAAGCGAGAACTCAGAGCACCTTTTGTGATTACTGTAAATCATCTTAGTTATTATTATCCTGATGCTGTTAAGCAAGTATTGAATGATCTGAACCTTAGCATTGATAGTGGACAAAAATTGGCAATTTTAGGACGTAGTGGTTCGGGTAAGACGACCTTAGCGAAATTATTGCGTGGAGATCTCCAACCAAGTACTGGCAGTCTGAAGTTGAATAATGTCGATGTGAAGGAACTAGGTGAGTCAGTTAGTGAATACATTGGGGTTATTCATCAGACGCCATATCTTTTCAATACAACAATTAGCAACAATCTTCGGGTTGGAAATGAAAATGCAACAACCGCTAGTCTTTGGAATGTGTTGGAACGTGTTGGACTGAAACAACTTGTTGAAAGTCTTCCTGAAGGGCTTGAAACAATTGTTGATGAGGCTGGATTACGTTTTTCAGGAGGGGAAAGGCATAGATTAGCGTTGGCTAGAATACTCCTGAAGGATGCACCGATAGTGATCTTAGACGAGCCAACAGTTAGTCTTGATCCTTTAACCGAACAAGGACTAATAGAGACATTTATGCAGCAATTAAATGGAAAGACAATAATTTGGATTACGCATCATCTGCAAGGGTTATCAATGATGGACAAAGTTATTTTTATTGAAGATGGAGAACTAAAAATTGAAGGATCTCCGAGTGAACTTGCAACTACAAATGAGCATTATAAGAAGCTCTTGGCGATTGATCATGGTGATTATGTGGTTAAATAAAAAAAGGATGAGCCAAAAGTTGAATTTTGACCCAGCCTCGCTAATTATGCCGTATAAACGTGTTCTATAATTCAAAATTTTCCATTTAACTTCAAGTTACTTAAGTATTTTTTAGAACTTGCGATTCAAGAGACTGTTTGTTAGTTTCTTGATACTAATTGTGATTTCATTTTGTGGTAATTTATCAATATCTACTAAGGCATTTTTTGTATAACTTTGGGCAAAGGTAATTGCATCTTTGACTCCTCCGAGTTTATGAACTAGATTACTTACCTTTTTAATTTCAGCAACTGAAATGTTTTGTTTCTTATCTAGAAATGGGGCAAAGGCTTGTGGGTCTTTAGCAATTGCAAACAAAAGTGGTGAAGTATAGACACCTTGGGCTAAATCTTCTAATACAGGTTTCTTCAAAATCTTGCTTGAGGAAGTATAATCTAAGATATCATCATAGATTTGAAAAGCAATTCCAATGTTCTCACCGATTGAAGCAGCAATTTGAGTTACTTCAGACGAACTCTTGCCAAAGTATGCTCCCTCGAGACATGCTAGGCGAAATAACTCTGCTGTTTTTCCCTTGATATTTTCAACGTAGTTTTCAATTGTCTGATTTTGATTAAAACGAGCATGCATTTGACTAAGTTCACCAAATAAGAGTTTTTTCATTGCCGCTGCATTGTCTTTCATCATTGTTGTACCATTCATAGTATCAATCAATAATTCAAAAAATACTGTGAAAAGTAAATCCCCTGCATAGACAGCGACATCCTTACCGAAATTAGATTGAATGGTAATGACGCCATGTCTTAAAGGAGAGTCATCAATAATGTCATCATGGATGAGCGTGGCTTTATGTAATATTTCTAGGGAAGCAGCAATTTTAAGTAATTGTTCTTCACTTTGTTCATGTTTATTTCCAAGTTCTGAAAAAAGAAGAAAAAGACCAGGACGTAACATTTTCCCTTGTTCCTGGGCTGCATCAGCAAGTAGTTGCTTTACATCGGGCTTATCAGTACTGAGATGTTCATTGATTAAAGAACTAACGGTATTAAGTTTTTGAGCAACGTTTGGATAGTGAGACCATATATCTAGCATATTAACATTGAATTCCTTTCCGGTGAACTATGAGCATAATATGTTCTACACTATATTAAACCAAAATCATCAGTTTAGCTATAATAAAGAGAAGGAGTGATTTAATTGACTGTTCCAATTTTTTTAGAGTTAGTTGAAATAAAAGCCAAGACAGCAAGTATTTTACCATTCTTACTGGGTGCATGTTTTAGTTGGTTTAATTACCATTCATTGAATCTTGGTTTACTAATTACGTTTTTTATTGCGATGTTTTTATTCAATATGGCAGTTGATATTCTGGATAATTATAATGATTATCGAAATGCAACTGAAGAGCATGATTATAAGCGAAAAACGAATATCATCGGACGCGAAAACTTATCCCTACAATTAGTGTTCTGGATGATGGTTGGGATGATTGCAATGTCAGCAATTATCGGTTTTATTTTGGTTTATATAACAGGTTGGCCGTTATTGATAATGGGCGGTGTTTGTTATCTTGTGGGAATTTTTTATTCTTCTGGTCCTAAGCCACTTTCAAGTTTGCCTTTAGGAGAAGTCTTCTCAGGACCTACAATGGGATTTATGATTACATTGATTTGTGTATATATAAATTCATATCAGAATTTTTCGTGGAGTTTGATGAATGTGGGGGCAATATTACTAATTTCATTGCCTAACACTATGTGGATTTCCAATCTAATGTTGGCTAATAACATTTGTGATCTTGCAGAAGATGAAAAAAATAACAGATATACGCTAGTTCACTATCTTGGTAAGAGACATTCACTACAATTATTTGTTATAATGAACTCTGTAGCTATACTTGCTCTGGTGGCTGCAGTAGTTTTGAAAATCGCACCTTGGACAATGCTGTTGACCTTGGTTGTGTTGCCAGTTATTGTTAAACAAGTTAAATTATTTTTGAGTAAACAAGTAAAAAAAGAAACATTTAGCTGTGCTATCAAAATACTCGCCATTGGAGCTGTAAGTCAAACATTAACATTTTTGATTTACATGCCATTCATTAATAACTAAGAAGAAGGAGATGTAGGAATGAAGGAAATAGTTATTTTAGGTGCAGGGTACGCAGGATTACGTGCTCTTCACCGATTGCAAGCAAGCAAAGGTGATTTTCATATTACACTTATCGATCGTAATAATTACCACTATGAGGCAACTGACTTACATGAGGTTGCTGCGGGTACTCAATCAAAAGAGAAGATTACTTATACAATAACTGACGTTGTTAAACCATCAGTGACAACATTTATTCAGGCTAAAGTTGAGACGATTGATCGTGGAGCACAGACGGTCACATTAGATAATGGACAAGTGCTTAACTATGATTATGTAATCGTTTCGCTTGGATTTCGCTCAGAGTCATTTGGCATTGCTGGAGTTGAGGAAAATGCACTTGAAATGGTGGATGTCGAAAGTGCAGAAAAGGTATACCATCATATTGTTGTACAAATGCAAGATTATAGTAAGACTCAGAATCCAGATGATTTAAAGATCGTTGTTTGCGGTGCTGGGTTTACAGGTATTGAACTTTTAGGTTCACTTATTGAGTCTCGTTCATCTTTGGCTAAGATTGCTGGAGTATCTGCTGACCAATTAGAAATCTATTGTGTTGAAGCTGTTACACGTTTGTTACCAATGTTTGATGAAGATTTGGCTAACTATGGTATCTCTAGTTTGAAGAACTGGGGGATTAAGTTCCTTACTGGGAAGCCAATCAAAGAAATTAAACCAAATACAGTTATCTATCAAGATGATAAAGAAACTGGTGCTACCAAGGAACTTACTGCAAACACGATTATCTGGACAACTGGTGTAAGTGGCAGTGAAGTAATGGAAGCTTCAGGCTTTTCACAAAGACGTGGTCGTGTTATTGTGAGTGATAATTTGACAGATCCTGACTTTGATAATGTTTATATTGTCGGAGATGTTTCTGCATTTATGGATAAAGAAAGTAATCGTCCATATCCGACAACTGCACAGGTTGCACTTAAGATGGGCGATTACGCTGCAAAACATTTACTTGCACAATTGAATGGCAATGACATTGAAGGGTTTGCCTTTAAATCATTGGGTTCGGTTGCTTCAATTGGGAATACACATGCCTTTGGAATGGTTGGCAAGTCAGCTATTAAAGGTTATCCAGCATCTTTTGTTAAGAAAGCAATTATGGATAAATCGTTACTTGCAACTGGTGGCGTAAAAGAAATGCTTGCTAAGGGTCGCTTTGACTTGTATCACTAGAGAAATAGAGAAAAATTTTAAACCAGAATTGTGAATAGGGCTCAGATTGACTATGGCTATATAGTCTGATTAGGCTCTGAATTCAATTTTAGTTTCGAAATCTGCTTATCTGCATTAATAGAGGTGTTGTCACAAAGTATTTTTATGGCGACACTTTTTTTGTATACTATGATTTTGCTCATTTATATTCAAATTGTCAATGGTTTTTAGCCAATTTAATAAAAAAATCTTTAAAATAAGGATTTGTTCCGAAAAAAGATTGTGCAAAACTTAATTACTATTCAAATAAAAAAGAAACCAGCCTAAAAAATAAGTTGATTTCTTTATATAAACTCTCAAGCAACTGTTGCTGACAAGAAATAAAAAATCCAGACATAGAAATGAAAAAAATTATAATTCTATACAGACGCATCTTTTTAGAGATGCTGTTTTTTTATAGTAATTATTATTTATAAATATTGATTAAGCCCTGAGTTCCTTGGTTTCCAAGACCTTTAACATCGACCATCACTTCATATAGTCGTTTAGCTTCAGCAGTGGCTTTAAGATCAAGCCCCATTTTGTCGGCTTCTTCTAGAGCAATGCGTAAGTCTTTAAGAAAATGTCTAGAAAAGAATCCAGGCGTGAAATCATTCTTTAGAATTCTTGGGACATAGTTAGTCATGCTCCAATTGTTTGCGCCTCCAGCGGAAAGTGTTTCAAGAATTTTTTGTTCATCAAGCCCAGCATGTTGGGCATAAAGAAGCATCTCTGTTAATCCTGTCATTGTACCTGCAATCATTATTTGATTTGCCATCTTAGCATGTTGACCAGAACCTGCAGCACCAAAGAGATTAGTTGCTTTGCTGATAACTTTGAAGAGTGGCAGAAGTTTATTATATGTTTCTTCTTCTCCACCAGCCATTATGGTTAATGTTGCATTTTGAGCACCAATATCACCACCAGAAACAGGAGCATCGACAGCATGGAAATTGTGCCTTTTTGCATAGTCTGCAATTTTAACCGCTAAACTTGGACGGCTTGTCGTCATATCAATCGTGATTCCTTCAGTTTTTAGGCCTTTGAAGAGACCTTTATTACCAAAGTAAACTTCCTCGACATCGGTTGGGAAGCCTACCATTGTAAAGACAACATCGCTTTTTTTTGCAACCTCAGTCGGAGTATCGGCCCAAGTTGCACCGGCAGCGACTAATTTGTCGGTTTTACTTTTTGTACGATTATAGACAGTTAGTTTGTGACCAGCCTCTATTAAATGGCCTGCAATTGCAGCACCCATCACGCCAGTTCCAATAAATCCAATTTTCAATTTTGTCATCCTTTCCATATGATACGAATTTCTACAACAATTTGATAATACCAACACCAATTACCATAACAATGATCCCGATGATTTGTGTGAGTTGGACAGGGTGCTTCGGTGAGAGAAACAAGCCAAAATGATCAACCAAGAGACTTCCGATAATCATTCCAATTAACACAATCACCGTTACAACCCCCGTTCCAAGATGTGGAACTAAGAAAGAATTACCAGTTACAAAAATAGCGCCTAACAAACCGCCAGTCCAGTTCCACCAAGCAATTTGCGAACTCTTTAGATTTTTGAGGCTTTTTCGATCTTTAATTAAAACAATTAGCCATAAGAAGATTGTACCGATCAAAAAAGAAAAGAAGGCAGCATTGATGGATGAATTAAGTATAACACTCAGATGACCATTAATCGCAGACTGGATAGCACTGAAAGAACCGGTAATAATTCCAAAAACGCTCCAACAAAACAATAAGAGAGAGGATTCTTTTGTTTTTGCAACAAGTTTATCATGGTGGAGAATACTAGGCAATGCAACTGATACGATTACTCCTGCAAAAACTAGAAGTGCTCCACAAAGACGTAGAAAAGTTAATGGATGATGTGAGGAATAAAATAATCCAAAATTATCGATCAACATACTTGCAAGTATCTGGCCTAGGATTGGCATAATAACGGTTTGAACTCCACCTATGTGCGGGAAAAGCAAAATGTTACCAGTTAAGAAGATAATTCCAAGAATTCCGCCTAACCAAATCCATAATGGCTGGTTTGATATAATTGCAGTGCTAGGCAGCAATACGCCATGGGTAATAGCTACAAGAATCCCTAGGAAAAGTGTGCCAACACTGAAAGAAATTGTAGAGGCAATGAAAGGAGAAGTTACAAAGACGCGCAGCCGCGAGTTAATTGCAGTCTGCATAGGCAAAAAAATTCCAATTAGAATTCCAATAGTGAATAAGTACATTTGGATAACCTCACTTAAAAAATGATAAACAGACATGATACCTGTTGAATTATACTTACATATTAGCAGATAAAAATAAGCAGTAAAACTAAAGAGTTTTTTGCAAAAAAATACGAAACAATGAAGTTACTCAAAGTTCCGCAGGTAGAGTTAAAAATTATTAATTATCTGTTAATTTACCAATTTTGATAAATCCTCGTTGAATCCAAAATGAAGATATCAATGCAAGAATATCAATTATAATGAAAACAATTAATGTGACAGAATAACTATGAAGAATTTGATGTGTAAAAGATAAAAGTAAGGGGCCAACTATTCCGGCAACAGCCCAAGCAGTTAGGATATATCCATGAATAGCGCCAAGCTCTTTTGTGCCAAAAACATCTCCTAAATAGGCTGGAATTACAGAAAAACCGGCCCCATAACATGAGAGGACTAAGCATAATGCGATTACAAATACTAGGGGAGTACTAAAAGTTAGGATAGTCGAGAGCATTACGACATTCACAATGAAGATGGCACTGAAGGTTACTGGTCTGCCAATAAAGTCAGAAAGAGTTGCCCAGATAAGACGTCCAAATCCATTGAATAACCCGATTATCCCTACCATAACAGCAGCAGTGGCAGCAGACATACCAGTCATTTCTTGCGCCATTGGTGATGCTGCTGAGACAAGACCAATTCCACATGTGATATTGATAAAGAACATGAACCAAAGGAGAACAAATGATTTTGTTTTAACGGCTTGATTAGCAGTTAATTCGGGTCCAGTGGTAATTCGAATTCCTTTTTTCTCAAGACTTAATGTTTCTTTTGAGGAATTAGGTTTGCGAATAAATTGTGCAGAAATAATCATTACAACAAAATAGAATGTACCAAGGATATAAAAAGTTTTCTCAAGCCCTACGCTGGCTATAAGATTTTGAGCAACGGGACCTGTGAGCATTGCGGCAAAACCAAAGCCCATGATTGCAAGTCCAGTTGCTAATCCGCGTTTATCAGGGAACCACTTGATGATAGTTGATACTGGAGTAACATAACCAGAACCAAGACCCAAACCACCGATAACTCCGTATGCGATGTATAGAAGAAGAAGGGAATGAATGTGAATAGAATAGCCTGTTAAAATTATTCCAACGCTATACAGAATACTAGAAATTGTTCCAGTCAACCTTGGACCCGCTGCTTCAACAATTCTACCCATGAAGGCAGCTGACATTCCAAGGAAAAAGATTGCAATACTGAATGCTCCCGCGACAGAAGCTTCGGTCCAGCCAGTCTGTTTAGCAAGTGGTTCCGTAAAGACGCTCCAAGCATAGACTGAACCTATCATCAGATGTAACATAATGCCTGCGAAGGCAACGATATATCTATTTGGCTTCAAAATAAATTCCCCCTTAAAAATACGAACAATATTGTAATTTTATAATTAGTAATATGTTTATAGAGAGTATATCATATAATGATATATTTTGTAAGATGTTTATTTCTTACTTTTTAAAGTATATATGCGAAGGATAACGGCTTTAAATTAAGGAAAGAACTGGGCGCTATATAATTTTGTGAATGAAAAAATTATAAACCATTTTTTTAAAACACGAATAATAACTAAAAATCGCGAACATTGCGAGTGATTTGTTATGAATGATTCAAAGATACCCATGAAATTTTGACTTATGTGGCATAGTTAGCAAGAAAAAAAGATGCCAAGCCAAAAATTAACTTTTGACTTATGTGGCATCTTTTATCATAAAGAAAATCGTAATAATCAACTAAATGAAATTTATATTAGAAAAGTAATTTTATTTTAATTAACTCTAAAGTTGCCTTATATAAGGCTTTTGGAACAGAAATTAATCAATTTTAATTTGGTTTTCAGACGAAAGGTTAGCTTTTGACTTTGGAAGACTGATGTTTAATACTCCGTCAGTGTATTTTGCAGAAATTTGATCCTTAACTACATTAGGAAGACGATATTGTCTTGAATAACTGCCATAGCTACGTTCGCTAGTGATGATATTTCCGTCTTTGTCACTTTTATCCTCAAAGGAATCTCTTTTTGCGTTAATCGAAAGAACTCCATCATCGTAGGATAGAGAAATATCATCCTTGCTTATTCCTGGAATATCAACTTTGACATCATATGCTTCATCTGTTTCTTTGATGTCAGTTTTAAGAGCTTGATTAAATGACTTGGCACCTTCAAAAAACGAGTGACCCAAGTTACTGAAGAAATCATCTTGTTCCATCCAATTATTGATTCTGTTTGTTAATTCGTTACTCATAACTAAGACTTCCTTTCTTTATTTTTCAACTATATTTTAGTCCTTTTATTGAAAAAATCAACAAAAACAAACTGGGGTTCCCATGGTAACTATTGACTTTTTTTAAACCACCTGATAAGCTTAAGATTCTATTATACGGTGAGGCGTCCACTGCGGAAGGTGGACGCCATTTTTGTTTCTAAAAAACAGATAAACAAACTTTTTTTAAAAATTATTGCTTTTAATGAGATTTTAACTTAGAATTAATTTCATGCTAACGTTTTGAATTTTTTGTGGAAAAAAGGGGATGTTTTGATGAAGATACAAAAAAAGTTTGGTTTAGGGGTAGCAGTAACTGCGTGCACGCTGATTTTAGCGGCTTGTGGTAGTTCATCCAGTTCATCTAGTTCAAAACAGGTTGTTAATTGGAGTGAACCTTCGGAGTTGCCGTCAATGGATATTTCAAAAGCTACAGATACAATAAGTTTTGATATGTTGAACAATACAAACGAAGGTCTATATCGTTTAGGTAAAAACAGTAAAATAGAACCAGGAATCGCAAAAGCAACTAAGATTTCTAATAACGGGATGACTTATACATTTACTTTGCGTAAAGATGCGAAGTGGAGTAATGGAGAAAAATTAACGGCTAAGGATTTCGTTTATTCTTGGCAAAGAACTGTTAATCCGAAGACGGCTTCAGAATATGCATATTTATTTAGTGGCATCAAAAATGCAGATGATATTGTTTCAGGTAAGAAATCAGTTAATACGCTTGGAATAAAGGCAGAGGGCAATTATAAATTGGTAGTTACGCTTGAAAAGAAAGTGCCTTACTTCAAGCTTTTAATGGGCTTTCCATCATTCTTCCCACAAAACAAGAGTGCAGTTGAGAAGTATGGCAGCAAATATGGTACTGCTTCTAAGTATATGGTATACAGTGGACCATTTAAGATGACTGGTTGGACAGGCTCAAATCTTAGTTGGACATTGAAGAAAAACAGTAATTACTGGGATAAGAAGAACGTAAAATTATCCGCAATTAACTTTAAAGTCAATAAGAGCACAACCACTAGCTATAACTTGTATCAAAGTGGTAAACTCGATGAAACACTCTTAGGTTCTGAGCAAGCTAAACAATTGTCAAATTCAAAAGAATTTACAGTTCGTAGCGGAGCAAGGATTAATTACCTTGAATTTAATCAAACACAAAAGCTTTTCCAAAACAAGAAAATTCGTCAAGCCATTTCTTTGGCGATTAACCGTAAACAATTAGTTAAGAAGGTTCTTGGTGATGGTTCTGTAGTTGCTCCTGGTATTGTATCAAAAGGATTAGCGTCATATGATGGTAATGACTTTACGAAAGATGCTAAAACTTATGATGGCGTTAAGAGTGATAGAGCAGAAGCTAAAAAACTTTGGGCAGAAGGACTTAAAGAATTGGGAACCAACAGTGTACAGTTTACCTTGTTAGCAGATGATACAGATGCTGCTAAAGATGTTTCTGCATATATTCAGAGTCAACTTGAAGAGACATTGTCAGGTATTAAGGTATCTGTAAACAATGTGCCATTCAAGACACGCCTATCTAAATCACAAAATGGACAGTTTGATGTTGTTCTTTCAGGTTGGGGCGCTGATTTCTCAGATCCAATTAGTTTTGTGGATTTGTTTACTTCGGATAACTCATACAACAATGGTAAGTGGAGCAATTCTGAATACGATTCACTTATCTCTGATTCTAAGGACAAAAATGCTGGTTCAACATCTAAACGTTGGAGTGATATGGTAAATGCTTCGGAGCTTCTGATGAAAGAACAAGGAGTTGCACCGTTGTATCAACAAGCACAAGCAACTTTGGTTAAATCTAAGGTTAAGGGTGTTATCTACAACTCAGCTGGTGTTAACTTTAACTTCAAGGATGCTTACGTGAAGTAATAAAAAACTAAGTTTTTATTTAACAATTAGGATACTTTTTCAATGACTGTTGATGAGAGACTTTTATGGGAAAATCAATTCATTTTCGAATTGGTTTTCTTTTTTAATACAGTAAACAAGCCACAATTTTATGGGATATTTATTAAAGATAAGAAGCCTAGTAACCATCTATAAGTGGTTCACCGTGCCCTAGACCCCAATCATGAGCAGGGGTCTAAGACTATTAGTAATGTAGATAAGGCTAAGTGATATCTAAATAAAATTTTCTTAATACATTATTTGAGTATTAAAATTTGAAACTAATTGAAATGAGTGATACACTTTTGATACACAAAGCGAAAGGGGTTACAAGTATGACACGGCGCGAAAAAATTATTGATTATTTAACAAGTCATGACGCTGGAATAAAAAGTGCTCTTACAACTAGTGAAGTGGCAGAAGGATTGGGTATTTTTAGATCAAATGTCAGTAAAGAGTTGAATCAACTTGTGCGCGAAGGTCTTGTGAATAAACAAAGTGGCAGACCAGTAAAATATTGGGTGAATAAAACTGGAATACATCTAGATCCGATTGAAGCAGCAAAAATTGAAGGAACCAAGATAGGCTTTGCTGCAGATAAGGAAATTGAAAATAACAATATTGATTTGTACCTATCCAAAGGAAAGCAAAATACTTTTGCCAGTATGGTAGGAAATCGTGATAGCTTAAAAAATCAAGTTGAGCAGGCAAAAGCAGCATTGCTCTATCCCCCACATGGATTAAATACATTGATCATAGGTCCTACAGGTTCGGGTAAGACGTATTTTGCCAATACAATGTATCGCTTTGCTGTAGATGCTGACATCTTAATGAAAAAACAGTTTATTACCTTTAACTGTGCTGACTATGCACATAATCCACAGTTGCTCATGTCCCACCTTTTTGGATATGTTAAAGGTGCTTTTACAGGAGCTAATGAAGATAAAGATGGATTAATTCAACAAGCAGATGGGGGAATGCTTTTCTTAGATGAAGTTCATCGATTACCACCCGAAGGACAAGAAATGATTTTTTATTTTATGGATCACGGCACATATAGCAGACTTGGTGAGACGGCAAAGGTGCATCGTGCTGACGTCAGATTAGTTTGTGCTACAACCGAGAATCCAGAAAGTTCGCTTCTCCAAACTTTTGTAAGAAGAATTCCCATTATTATTCAGTTACCAGCCTTCCAGCAAAGGACAGCACATGAAAAAATACAGTTGTTAGAACAGTTGCTGACCCTTGAGGCAAATCGAATTCAGAAAAATATTTGTTTGAATGAAGATGTGGTGCAAGCTTTGATTGGAAGTGTCACATATGGGAATGTTGGACAGCTTAAATCAAATGTACAACTTGTATGTGCACAAGGCTTCTTAAATAGCATGCAAGACAAGAATGAAATTAGATTACAATTCGAACAGCTGCCACCTAATATCAAAGACGGATTGTCATACTTAGCCAGTAATCGGCACGAATTAGGTGAGATAACAAAGTTGCTGGAAGCAAAGATGATTGTTAAACCTGCTGCACAAAAAAATTATACTGAAGTTGATAGTTATGAATTGCCATATAATCTTTATGAAATTATTGGCGATAAGGCTGCTCTTTTGAAGGACGAGGGTCTAGATAAAGCAGCGATAAATAATTTTATTATGACAGATATTAATTTACATTTAAAATCCTTTTACAGTAGAGGGAAGCTAGATAGGGCAGAAAATAAATTAAATGAAATTGTCGATCAAGATATCATTAATCTAACTAAGAGGATTCAAAAATTCTTGGTTGAAGAAGAGGCATATCCTGCACGTGCTAATTTTATTTATGCCATGAGCCTTCATATTAGTTCTTTTGTGAAAAGAATTCAGTCAGGCAAACCACTCAGGCAAATCTCAAATGATTTAACGGCGATGGTTCATGATTATCCAGCTGAATTGGAAGCTGCACAGAAAGTTAAGAGCATAATAGAAGATTCTTATCATTTTCCTATTCCTGAATCGGAAGTCTATTATATGGCAATTTTGCTTGTATCACTAAAATCTGAACCAAAAGCAGGAAAGGTTGGAATTGTGGTTGCGGCACATGGTAAGAGTACCGCTTCTTCAATGACGCATGTAGTCACACAATTACTATCCGTTGACAACATTGCTTCATTTGATATGCCTTTGGAAATGAGCCCTAAGGTGGCATTGGATGGAATTGCCTCACAGGTTAAGAAAATTAATCAAGGAAATGGGGTATTGCTCTTAGTTGATATGGGTTCCTTGAGTACTTTTAGTAGTAAATTAACAGAAAAGACACAGGTAGAAGTTCGAACGATTGATATGGTTACGACAGCAATGATTCTAGAAGCGGCTCGAAAAACTGCACTCATTGATAGTGATTTATTGACTGTTTATCGCGAATTGCGTGGTTTTGCTGGGTATTCACGCACTACTGAAAAAATTGCAGAAAAAAAAGAACAGGATGTGTTGTCAAATGATGACAGCCGTCAAAAAGTAATTATTGCAGTTTGTTCTACAGGTGAAGGGACAGCAAAGAAAATTAAGGAATTGTTAGACAAAATCCTTATAGATAATTTGATTGATGATATAAAGGTCATCCCGATTTCAGTAGTACAGATGAAGCAAGAGGTACAAGAAATAAAGAAGAATCAGCGAATAGTTGCAGCAACTGGGATTGTTGATCCTGAGGTTTCGGTACCTTTTATATCATTGGAAAAGTTATTGCAAGATGGTGGGGAAAGCCTAATCAGTTTGATTGAAAGCAAAGAATTAGAGATAACACCAAATGCTGAGCTTGAATATTCAGATTCTCTAACTGAAGAGACGGCACAGAAATATCTAGAGCAATATTTTACATTTATAAATCCTACGAAAATTACGGGAATTCTTTGGAAGTATAGCGATTTTCTTGGCAAAAAGGTTCAAAAAAAACTTACAAATGCGTTCAAAATTAGTCTGATCATGCATTTGGCTGGAGCAATTGAAAGAAGCTTGACAAATTCTGAAATGACGATTTCTGCTGCTGAACTTGATACTATGAAAAAAGATTCTTTGTATGATGTAGTACAACAAGCAAATGTGATGCTGCAAGAAACATTGAATATTAAATTGAGTGAGAATGAGAGTTACTATATTGTGCAACTTTTTAATACAGAATTTCAAAAAATATAATACACAATTAGCGATACACTATTAAATAGTGTATCGCTAATTATTTTTTCTATAAAAAATCCTCTAAATAAAGGGAAAACTTAATAATACACAATAATTGGCACGAAAGTTGCTTATAGTTAGGTGTAGGTATCGCTTACAAGATAACTACAAACTATATTTGAGTAATAATACTATGAGCTATGAGGTGATGGTGTTTGCCAATGGATATTCGTCTTTTACGAATTGATAGTCGGTTGCTTCACGGTCAAGTGACTACTAATTGGGCCAAGGTGACAAAAGTTAATCGTATTTTAGTAGTCTCTGACAAGGTTGCAAAGGACAAGATTAGAAGAACATTATTGATACAAGCTAGTCCTCCGGGGATAAGGGTCAATGTTATTACAGTCGCTAAAATGATAGGTATTTATCATGATATTCGATTCGGTTTGTTGAAGGTAATGATTTTAGTAGAAGAACCCGAAGACGCTAGAAGATTAATTGCCGGAGGAATTGCAGTTGATACAGTTAATATCGGAGCGATTAGTTTTGATAGGACAAAGGTGATGGTCAGTGATGCAATTGCGGTGAATGATGCAGATGTCGCAGCCTTTTCTTGGATTCACAAGAAGGGAATTAAGCTGGATGTTCGCAAAGTTTCAGGAGATGGTTCAAAGGATTTATGGCATGCACTATCAGAAAAGAAGTTAGTTTAAAGAGTTTATTGCTTGAATATAGTTAGTTATGGTAGTAGGTTTTATCAACTTTTGCAGTTCGTGCAAAAGAAAAAAATATTAGGAGGTATTAAACATGGTAGGAATTATTCTTGCGAGCCACGGTGGGTTTGCAGAAGGCATTTTCCAGTCTGGTTCGATGATTTTTGGCGAACAAGAAAATGTTAAGGCTGTTACACTAATGCCTAATGAAGGCCCCGATGATGTAAGAGCAAAGATGGAAGAAGCCGTTTCGTCTTTTGATAATCAAGATGAAGTCCTCTTCTTAATTGATTTATGGGGTGGAACGCCGTTTAATCAAGCTAATAATTTGTTGGAGCAGCATAAAGACAAATGGGCAATTGTTGCTGGGATGAACCTTCCAATGGTAATTGAAGCCTATGCGTCGAGATTATCAATGAATTCGGCACAAGAAATTGCAGCACATATTATAGAAACTGCAAAAGATGGTGTCAAAGTTAAACCCGAGGAACTACAACCTAAGGAAGAAAAAACTACGGTAACTGCAAAAGCCAATAATGGTGGTCGTCCTGGCAAGTTTGAGTATGTTCTTGCAAGAATTGACTCACGATTATTGCATGGACAAGTTGCAACGGCTTGGAGTAAGACAGTTAACCCTACACGAATTATCGTTGTTTCTGATAATGTTGCCAGAGATGATTTGCGTACCAAAATGATTACACAAGCAGCTCCAGCTGGGGTCAAGGCCCATGTAGTACCAATTGCTCAGATGGTTAAGTTAGCAAAGGATGATCAGCATTTCGGTGGTCAAAGAGCTTTATTGCTTTTCGAAAGCCCACAAGATGCATTGAAAGCAATTCAAGGTGGAGTGCCTATTAAAACATTGAATATTGGGTCAATGGCACATTCTGCTGGGAAAGTGCAACCAAATAAGGTTTTGGCATTTGATCAAAGCGATATAGATGCGTACAAAGAGTTGGAAAAAGCAGGAGTTTCCTTTGACGTACGTAAAGTACCAAGCGATGGTAAAGAGAATATGAATAATATTCTAAAAAAAGCACAAGAAATGTTACAAGAAAAGAACTAGTCAAAAGAAATGGAGGATAAATTATGAACCTGAATATGATTCAAATTATTTTGGTTGTTTTTGTTGCATTCTTGGCTGGTATGGAAGGTATTTTGGATGAATTTCATTTCCATCAACCAGTTATTGCATGTACATTAATAGGTTTGGTAACAGGGCAATTATTACCATGTGTTATTTTAGGTGGGAGTTTACAAATGATTGCATTAGGCTGGTCAAATATTGGAGCCGCTGTTGCCCCTGATGCAGCCTTAGCATCGATTGCATCAGCAATTATTTTAGTTTTAGGTGGTCAAGGACGTGCAGGAGTTTCGTCAGCGATTGCGATTGCAATTCCTTTGGCGGTTGCGGGACTTCTTCTTACTATTATTACTCGTACATTAGCAACCGGTATTGTTCATTTTATGGATAATGCTGCTAAAGAAGGTAGTTTTAAAAAAATCGAATTTTGGCAAATTGTAGCGATCTGTATGCAGGGATTACGTATAGCAATTCCAGCTGCTTTAATCTTAGCTCTTGGAGCAGGCCCTGTTAAGGCAATGTTAGGTGCAATGCCAAGCTGGTTAACAGGTGGTTTATCTATCGGTGGTGGAATGGTTGTTGCTGTTGGTTATGCAATGGTTATAAACATGATGGCAAGTCGCGAAGTTTGGCCATTCTTTATTCTCGGATTTGTTTTTGCAGCTGTTAGTGAAATCACACTTATCGGTCTTGGTGCCATTGGTGTTTCGATAGCATTGATTTACTTGACCCTTTCAAAAATGGGCGGTAATAACAATGGCGGCGGAAGCTCAAATACAGGTGACCCAGTAGGCGACCTGATAGATAAATATTAGAGAAGGAGGGAAAAAGTAATGGTTGATCAAATTAAATTAAGCAAAAAGGATCGTATCAGTGTTTGGTGGCGTTCAACATTTCTTCAGGGTTCTTGGAACTATGAAAGAATGAAAAATGGTGGTTGGGCTTTCACTTTAATTCCAGCATTGAAAAAGTTATATAAAACTAAAGAAGAACGTTCAGAAGCATTAACTCGTCATTTGGAATTCTTTAATACTCATCCATATGTAGCTTCACCAATTATCGGAGTTACACTAGCACTTGAAGAAGAGAAGGCTGGTGGAGCACCAATTGATGATGTTACAATCCAAGGTGTGAAAGTTGGTATGATGGGACCACTAGCCGGTGTAGGTGACCCTGTATTCTGGTATACTGTGAAACCAATTGTTGGTGCTTTAGCTGCATCACTTGCAATGGGTGGAAGTATCATTGGGCCAATTCTTTATTTTGTCGTTTGGAATGCAATTAGAATGGGCTTTATGTGGTATACACAAGAATTAGGATATAAAGCTGGTTCAAAAATTACTGAAGATTTATCAGGCGGAATTTTACAAGACATTACTAAGGGGGCTTCAATCTTAGGAATGTTCATATTAGCAGCACTTATTGAAAGATGGGTTAATGTCGACTTTAGTCCAGTTAAAGTTTCTAGTATCAAGCAAAGTGCCGGTGCATATATTGATTGGAGTAAATTACCTTCAGGAGCAGCAGGAATTAAGGAAGCGTTAGTTCAACAAACTTCAGGACTTTCTCTAACAGAATACAAAGTTACTACTTTGCAAGATAACTTGAATCAATTAATTCCAGGTCTTGCAGCTTTACTACTCACATTCTTATGTATGTGGTTATTAAAGAAGAATGTTTCACCGATTGTTATCATATTAGGACTCTTTGTGTTTGGGGTAGTAATGCATGTTTTAGGTGTAATGTAAAATTAAATAATCGAATAAAAGAATGCTGATCATGAGTTACTGATTGAATGCTAATCTTGAATTAACAGTAGTCTTATCTTATGGGAAAAATTTTCGATGTAGTTAAGAATTGGGGCAAGGTCAAAGTTAATTTTGATCTTGCTCCTTTTCTCGTTTAATGAAGTAAGAAAAATTTCAAGGGAGTAATACTACAGGATGCAAATTTCTTGTTATAGATAATCAAAGTTAGATGGAAAGTTTTGCTTGTGATAATAACAGAGTGACTGGATCAAATGCTAACTGGTGACCTAGGATTCTTAATCGAAATACAATGCTTTACGTGGTTAATAAAAAGACTATATAATTAGTTAAAACATGTAATTTTAAGAAGGGGAAAGAAAAATGGTCAAATCAATCAATACTAAAGTAGACCTAGTTATCAAGGGAAATTCTCATATGGGAATGACGGACTACGGAGAAATAATGGTCGGTGATAAAGGGTTTGAATTTTATGATAGTCGTAATGTAAAAAACTTCATTCAGATACCATGGGAAGAAGTAGATGTGGTGGTAGTTTCAGTTTTGTTCAGAGGAATGTGGATTCCACGCTATGCACTAAAAACAAAAAGAAATGGTTTATTTACTTTTTCTTCCAAGGATCCGAAGAAAGTGTTGCGCGCTGTAAGAAAATATGTTGATGCTGATAAAATAGTTAAGTCACTATCCTTTTTTCAAGTCTTAAAGAGGGCAGTAACTAGGAAAAAATAATTAAATTGCAGTTTTAATAATAAAAGAGTTGACTCAAAGGGAAACAGAGAGTATAGTTAATTTCGTTGTTTGTTTCAGAAATTATTTGAAACAACAAATTAAATAAAAAAAGTGTTTGACAGTTGTTGTTGAACATGGTATTATATAAAAGTTGCGTTAAGCAATTATGTAGACCTTTGAAAACTGAACAAAGTTTCGACAAATCAAATGTGTAGGGTCTCTTGTTTAGTACAAGAGCAAACATTTGCGAAGTCAATTCGCTAGTAAATAAGTAATTAAAGAGTCACAAACTTTTAAAATGAGAGTTTGATCCTGGCTCAGGACGAACGCTGGCGGCGTGCCTAATACATGCAAGTCGAACGCAAAACTTTCACTGAATGCTTGCATTCACGAAAGTTTTGAGTGGCGAACGGGTGAGTAACACGTGGGTAACCTGCCCAGAAGAGGGGGATAACACTTGGAAACAGGTGCTAATACCGCATAATAACAAAAACCGCATGGTTTTTGTTTGAAAGATGGTTTTGCTATCACTTCTGGATGGACCCGCGGCGTATTAGCTAGTTGGTAAGGTAAAGGCTTACCAAGGCAATGATACGTAGCCGAACTGAGAGGTTGATCGGCCACATTGGGACTGAGACACGGCCCAAACTCCTACGGGAGGCAGCAGTAGGGAATCTTCCACAATGGACGAAAGTCTGATGGAGCAACGCCGCGTGAGTGAAGAAGGTTTTCGGATCGTAAAACTCTGTTGTTAGAGAAGAACGTGTGTGAGAGTAACTGTTCATGCAGTGACGGTATCTAACCAGAAAGCCACGGCTAACTACGTGCCAGCAGCCGCGGTAATACGTAGGTGGCAAGCGTTGTCCGGATTTATTGGGCGTAAAGGGAACGCAGGCGGTTTTTTAAGTCTGATGTGAAAGCCTTCGGCTTAACCGAAGTCATGCATTGGAAACTGAAAGACTTGAGTGCAGAAGAGGAGAGTGGAACTCCATGTGTAGCGGTGAAATGCGTAGATATATGGAAGAACACCAGTGGCGAAAGCGGCTCTCTGGTCTGTAACTGACGCTGAGGTTCGAAAGTGTGGGTAGCAAACAGGATTAGATACCCTGGTAGTCCACACCGTAAACGATGAATGCTAAGTGTTGGAGGGTTTCCGCCCTTCGGTGCTGCAGCTAACGCATTAAGCATTCCGCCTGGGGAGTACGACCGCAAGGTTGAAACTCAAAGGAATTGACGGGGGCCCGCACAAGCGGTGGAGCATGTGGTTTAATTCGAAGCAACGCGAAGAACCTTACCAGGTCTTGACATCTTCTGACAACCTAAGAGATTAGGTGTTCCCTTCGGGGACAGAATGACAGGTGGTGCATGGTTGTCGTCAGCTCGTGTCGTGAGATGTTGGGTTAAGTCCCGCAACGAGCGCAACCCTTATTACTAGTTGCCAGCATTTAGTTGGGCACTCTAGTGAGACTGCCGGTGACAAACCGGAGGAAGGTGGGGATGACGTCAAATCATCATGCCCCTTATGACCTGGGCTACACACGTGCTACAATGGACGGTACAACGAGTCGCGAAACCGCGAGGTTTAGCTAATCTCTTAAAGCCGTTCTCAGTTCGGATTGTAGGCTGCAACTCGCCTACATGAAGTCGGAATCGCTAGTAATCGCGGATCAGCATGCCGCGGTGAATACGTTCCCGGGCCTTGTACACACCGCCCGTCACACCATGAGAGTTTGTAACACCCAAAGCCGGTGAGGTAACCATTTATGGAGCCAGCCGTCTAAGGTGGGACAGATGATTGGGGTGAAGTCGTAACAAGGTAGCCGTAGGAGAACCTGCGGCTGGATCACCTCCTTTCTAAGGATATAACGGAAACCTACACACGATTGTTGAAACTTTGTTTAGTTTTGAGAGGTCTACTCTCAATTTGTTCTTTGAAAACTAGATAATATTTTTCTAAAATAATTAACAAACCGAGAACACCGCGTTTTAAAGAGTTTAAAACAAGAAAAATCTTGAATGCTAAACTCATAACCGCTTTACCGTAGGTAAAGATAGGTTAAGTTATTAAGGGCGCATGGTGAATGCCTTGGCACTAGGAGCCGATGAAGGACGGGACTAACTCCGATATGCTCCGGGGAGCTGTAAGTAAGCTATGATCCGGAGATTTCCGAATGGGGAAACCCAATAGTTTTTATCGACTATTACTACTGGTTGAATACATAGACCAGTTAGAGGAAGACGCAGGGAACTGAAACATCTAAGTACCTGCAGGAAGAGAAAGAAAAATCGATTCCCTAAGTAGCGGCGAGCGAACGGGGAACAGCCCAAACCAAGAAGCTTGCTTTTTGGGGTTGTAGGACTGAATATTTGAGTTACCAAGGGATGTCATAATCGAATGATTTGGGAAGATCAGCGAAAAAAGGTGAAAGCCCTGTAGATGAAATGACATTCTCTCAATTCAGTATCCTGAGTACGACGGAACACGTGAAATTCCGTCGGAATCCGGGAGGACCATCTCCCAAGGCTAAATACTCCCTAGTGACCGATAGTGAACCAGTACCGTGAGGGAAAGGTGAAAAGCACCCCGGAAGGGGAGTGAAATAGTTCCTGAAACCATGTGCCTACAAGTAGTTAGAGCCCGTTAATGGGTGATAGCGTGCCTTTTGTAGAATGAACCGGCGAGTTACGTTTGCATGCAAGGTTAAGTCGGAAATGACGGAGCCGTAGCGAAAGCGAGTCTGAATAGGGCGCATCAGTATGTAGACGTAGACCCGAAACCAAGTGACCTACCCATGTCCAGGTTGAAGGTGCGGTAAAACGCACTGGAGGACCGAACTCATGTATGTTGAAAAATGCTGAGATGAGGTGTGGGTAGCGGAGAAATTCCAAACGAACTTGGAGATAGCTGGTTCTCTCCGAAATAGCTTTAGGGCTAGCCTCGGAAAGAAAGGATCGTGGAGGTAGAGCACTGTTTGGACTAGGGGCCCATCTAGGGTTACTGAATTCAGATAAACTCCGAATGCCATCGATCTATATCCGGGAGTCAGACTGCGAGTGATAAGATCCGTAGTCGAAAGGGAAACAGCCCAGACCACCAATTAAGGTCCCTAAATATATGTTAAGTGGAAAAGGATGTGGAGTTGCATAGACAACTAGGATGTTGGCTCAGAAGCAGCCACCATTTAAAGAGTGCGTAATAGCTCACTAGTCGAGTGACCCTGCGCCGAAAATGTACCGGGGCTAAACATATTACCGAAATTGTGGATGCAACCGTAAGGTTGCGTGGTAGGAGAGCGTTCTAAGGGCGAAGAAGCTAGACCGGAAGGACTGGTGGAGCGCTTAGAAGTGAGAATGCCGGTATGAGTAGCGAAAGACAGGTGAGAATCCTGTCCACCGAATGACTAAGGTTTCCTGGGGAAGGCTCGTCCTCCCAGGGTTAGTCGGGACCTAAGCTGAGGCCGAGAGGCGTAGGCGATGGATAACAGGTAGAGATTCCTGTACTAGTTATTATTGTTTGAACGATGGAGGGACGCAGGAGGCTAAGTATGCACACTGATGGATATGTGTGTCCAAGCAACGAGTTTGTAAGTGAGTCAAATGCTTACTTATAAGGACGAGTTGTGATGGGAAGCGAAATTATAGTAGCGAAGATACTGATGTCACACTGCCGAGAAAAGCTTCTAGTTAGATAATAACTACCCGTACCGCAAACCGACACAGGTAGTCGAGGAGAGAATCCTAAGGTGAGCGAGAGAACTCTCGTTAAGGAACTCGGCAAAATGACCCCGTAACTTCGGGAGAAGGGGTGCTGAACGCAAGTTCAGCCGCAGTGAATAGGCCCAAACGACTGTTTATCAAAAACACAGGTTTCTGCAAAATCGTAAGATGACGTATAGGGGCTGACGCCTGCCCGGTGCTGGAAGGTTAAGAGGATGGGTTAGCTTCGGCGAAGCTCAGAATTGAAGCCCCAGTAAACGGCGGCCGTAACTATAACGGTCCTAAGGTAGCGAAATTCCTTGTCGGGTAAGTTCCGACCCGCACGAAAGGCGTAACGATTTGGGCACTGTCTCAACGAGAGACTCGGTGAAATTATATTACCCGTGAAGATGCGGGTTACCCGCGACAGGACGGAAAGACCCCATGGAGCTTTACTGTAGCTTGATATTGGGTGTTTGTACAACTTGTACAGGATAGGTAGGAGCCATAGAAATCGGGACGCTAGTCTCGATGGAGGCATTGGTGGGATACTACCCTCGTTGTATGAACACTCTAACCCTCACCAATAAACGTGGTGGGAGACAGTGTCAGGTGGGCAGTTTGACTGGGGCGGTCGCCTCCTAAAAGGTAACGGAGGCGCCCAAAGGTTCCCTCAGAATGGTTGGAAATCATTCGCAGAGTGTAAAGGCACAAGGGAGCTTGACTGCGAGACCTACAAGTCGAGCAGGGACGAAAGTCGGGCTTAGTGATCCGGTGGTTCCGCATGGAAGGGCCATCGCTCAACGGATAAAAGCTACCCTGGGGATAACAGGCTTATCTCCCCCAAGAGTCCACATCGACGGGGAGGTTTGGCACCTCGATGTCGGCTCATCGCATCCTGGGGCTGTAGTCGGTCCCAAGGGTTGGGCTGTTCGCCCATTAAAGCGGTACGCGAGCTGGGTTCAGAACGTCGTGAGACAGTTCGGTCCCTATCCGTCGCGGGCGTAGGAAATTTGAGAGGATCTGTCCTTAGTACGAGAGGACCGGGATGGACACACCGCTGGTGTACCAGTTGTTCCGCCAGGAGCATCGCTGGGTAGCTATGTGTGGATGAGATAAACGCTGAAAGCATCTAAGTGCGAAACTCACCTCGAGATAAGATTTCCCATTCCTTCGGGAAGTAAGACCCCTGAGAGAAGATCAGGTAGATAGGTTGGAAGTGGAAGTACAGTGATGTATGGAGCGGACCAAAACTAATCGGTCGAGGACTTAACCAAAGAAAGAAATGCGGACGGCAGTTGATTAAGGAAGAGAAATATTAGCTAGTTTTGAGAGAACAAAGTTTTCTCAAGTAAAAGAGTGCGGTGATGATGGCAAGAAGGATACACCTGTTCCCATGTCGAACACAGAAGTTAAGCTTCTTAGCGCCGATAGTAGTTGGGGGATCGCCCCCTGCGAGGATAGGTCGTTGCCGTGCAAATATTACGAAAAGGACATCGATATTAAATTGTCGGTGTCCTTTTTTGTATAAAAATACTATTTTTTAAAGTATAATGTAGGGGTAGAAACAAGAATAGGAGTTTTGGAAAAATGAAGACACGTCGAGAACTAAAAAATGAGGTAAAAGAAACTTTCAAGGGTCATTGGGGACAAGCGATTAAAGTTGCAATTATACCCATTATTTTTCAAATTATTATAATAATGTTAGGAATTCTTGCTGTAATGATTCTGAGTATAATAGTTGCAGAATATAGTGATAGTATTTCTAATGGGATATCATCAGTTGATACGTCGAATAAATTTGGTCATGGTAATGTTTTTGGTAATAGTGCAGGGGGAATTATAGCAACAATGATTCTAACTGGAATAAGTTTTACTTTCTTAGACTGGTTGAGGACAAAAAATGCTGATTTTAGTGCACTTAAGGGTGCATTTAGTGTATTTACAAAAAGGAATTTTCTAGGAATTCTTGTTTTGTATATCTTGACCAATATTTTCATATTTTTGTGGACGTTATTACTTATTGTCCCAGGTATTATAAAATCTTTTGCATATTCTCAAACATATTTTGTATACAAAGATATGTCACAATCCAAAAATGCTGATGACTTTAATTTCCTAGATTATATCACGAAGAGTCGAGAATTAATGGTTGGCCATAAATTTGAGTTTTTTGTTCTTAAATTAAGTTTTATTGGCTGGGATATAGTAGCAATATTAACTCTTGGCTTGGGATATATCTGGGTAACGCCATATAAATTAGCAACATATGCGGCCTACTATGAGAGTTTAGCGGCAAATAGTGATATTATTTCTGATAATCAACAAAATGACGATGATGACAAGAAATCAGTTATAGTAGAATATTAACTAGAGAATAGTTAATAAAAAGTTACTTAGTGTATAAAGCAAGTTGTAAAACAAAAAATAGGAGATTAGTAAAAACTCTTTTCTAGAGTTTCTACTAATCTCCTATTTTTACAGGCTCTATAACGATTAATTAAGCACTTTACAGGGTAATGCTTGAAAGAAGGGGTAGGATATAAAAAGCCTTAAAAATGGAGTTTAAATCCCTTCTATGGTGTTTAATTTGATAATAGCACCAAATAACTGGATATAATAAAAAAGTTACGATAACTGAATAATAGCCATGAAGTGAACCCACAAGTTTGGACAACTAAATTAAGCTGCTAACTGATTGGCAAGTTCTCGGTATTGTACCGGTGACTTGCCTTTTAGTTTGGTCCTGATTCTACGGTTATTATAAAATTCAATCCATTCAGTCATCGCTTGCGCGAGACTCTCTGAATTTTCGAAGTGTTCATCCATCATCTCTGCTTTCATGAGATGAAAAAATGATTCCATGGCGGCGTTATCTAAGCAGGTAGCCTTACGGGACATACTCTGAAAGGTATGATGAGTTTTAAGCGTTTTTTGCCACTGTTTATGTTGATACTGAAATCCTTGATCTGTGTGTACCGTTGTTCTATAAGGAAGCTCAGGTAATCCATCTAATGCTTCTTTTAGTGGTTTCAACGCAAATTCAAGAGTTGGGTGTGCACTAATGTTAAATGCCAAAATTTCACCCGAAAATAAATCCATGATGGGTTCTAAATAGATTCGCTCACTTTGACTCATCTGACCGTATCGAAATTCACTAACGTCGGCGACGAGTTTTTGATATGGTCGATCTGTCTTGAATCGACGGTGTAACTTATTTTTGGCTATTCTACCAACAGTTCCTTTGTATGAGTTATATTTGCGAGTTTGCTTATTAAAGGCCTGACATGTCCAGCCTTGCTCCTTCATAATTCGGAGGACGCGTTTATGATTAACTTTAAATCCCTGTTCATGCATAACTAACGTTATGCGACGGTAACCGTATTTTTGAGTATACTTGGCATCTGTTTGCCGAATTTCATCAATGGCTTGGATAACCTGGTCATTCTCATATTCTCGTCCCTGACTGTGCTTAGTGTAATAGTACGTGCTACGTGGTACCTTAACGGCTTTAAGGATAAAACTAATCGACGTTTTGAAGACCCGCCTCAGATCATCAATTAAGGTCACGGTTTCTCGTGAGCTGATTTTTCGTGATCTAAGGCATCGAGTTTTTTTAAAAATTCGTTCTCGATTCTTAACATCTTATTTTCTTGCTTGAGTTGCTTTAACTCATTTTTATCGTGGCGTGCTTGGATTTGTGCCGTTGTGGGTTTGGTCACTTTTTTATGTTTAGACATAGTCTTTGGATTTCCTCTCACTCTATTTAGTCCACTGAGCCCCTCTAAATCAAACTTTCTTTGCCATTGCCAGATAGTACTTGGTGAAGAGAGGTTGAAATGTAGTGCTGTTTCTGGAAGCGAAGCTTTGTGCTGTTGTTTCCAGTTTAATACTTCTATCTTGAATTCACTAGAGTATTCCAAATTCATAGATTTCGGTTTTAATCCTGCAATGCCAAAACGATTAAAGCGATGAACCCATAGGAGAATCGTTTCATTGTTGGCAATATGGTATTTTCTGGCCAATTGAATGGAACTAATACCCGTTAAATATTCTGTCACAATAGAAATCCGTAACTCTAAATTAAATTTAGTCATAGTAAACCCCCGAGATTGTTGTCCAATCTCGGGGGTTCACTTCACCATCGTAACTTTTTTTATAGTTAATTAGTTCATGTGAATTGCGAAAGTAGGTTGGAAATATTGGAAACTCTTAAGACTGACATTTTGACCACTTGATGGAGCGGCTACATAACTTGTACCACCAACATAGATCCCTACATGCCATGATGAACCTTGTGAACCCCAGAATAATAAGTCACCAGCTTTTGCTTGGCTAACAGCAACTGCTGTACCGATTGTTGATTGAGCTTGTGAAGTACGAGGCAATGAAACACCAAAGTGAGCATATACATATTGAACAAAGCCAGAGCAATCAAAGCCACTTAATGTTGTACCACCATATACATAAGGAATCCTTTGAGTTGCTAAGTATTCTGCATATGCAACGACTGACGATGTAGAAACCGATGACGAAGAAGTTGTAGTAGTGCTACTTGTCGTCGATGTTGTACTACTTGCTGTTGTTGTAGAAGCAGCAGTTGTTGCACTTGAACTTGCAGCAGCAGTTGATGAACTCGTAGCAGCCGTAGAACTTGCAGTAGCAGCAGGTGTAGAACTAGCAGAGCTACTTGTAGCAGCCGTAGTCGTAGAACTTGTAGCAGTAGCCGTAGATGAACTAGTAGAATTGCTTGAATCTGTTGTAGTAGTTGTAGCAGGTGTTTTTGTAGGATCATTGATTGTCAATGTTTGTCCTGGCAAAATAGCTGAACCCAAAGTATTAGAAGAACGTAGAGAAGCTACAGTAACACCATAAGCTTGGGCAATTGTATAAAGTGAATCCCCAGACTTAACTGTATATGTAACATGGTTTGCGGAAACTGTAACAGAAGATGTCTTTGTAGAACTTTCTGTACTTGTGCTACTTTGAGTATCTGAAGATGTTGTTGTAGCACTAGTATCCGCAGAACCACTAACTTTGAGAGTTTGACCAGTTCTAATTAATGTTTCTGTTGATGATAATCCATTTAATGAACGTAAACTGTCAACTGTTGTATTATATTTTTGAGCAATTGCCCA
Source organism: Liquorilactobacillus hordei DSM 19519 (assembly GCF_019443985.1). NCBI lineage: Bacteria > Bacillati > Bacillota > Bacilli > Lactobacillales > Lactobacillaceae > Liquorilactobacillus > Liquorilactobacillus hordei. The sequence continues at coordinate 190,834 of NZ_CP049303.1, read as the reverse complement.
AAGAGAATCTCCTTCAGTGACTGCGACAGTAGAAGTTGCAGCCGAAGAAGTAGAGCTTGTGTTTGATGAACTAGAAGTATTATCACTATCGGGAATAGTTAACGTTTGGCTTTCAACAATTAAATGGCTATTTTGATTAATGTTATTTAAAGCTTCAATAGACTTGATAGAAACACCATATTTTTGTGAGAGATCCCAAACTGTATCGTTCTTATTTACTTTGACGGTTGTTGAGGCACTTGCATTCGTTGTAGAAGCAAGAAATAAACCAGCCGCACCAACAGTGCTTGCTAATAATGTTTTTGTTGTACGTTTCAAATTAATTCACTCCTACTTTTTTATTTTATGATTTTATTAACCAATAGCTTGATTGTAATCCATCTTTGTTGCATAACAGTACAAAAAATATTACAGTTTAAGCCTTTATGTAACAAAATGCAAATAGTTGCTGAAATATCAGGCTTTTTAAACGAAAAATTTTTTAAAAAGATAATTTGTATGAGCTAAAGTGTTGATATATCAGGATTTAAAGGAATATATCAGGCTTTTTTTTTTTAAGAATATTACAAAAATGTTACAAAGATCTTAAGAAGGAGTGTAATTACAATCGTTGTTAGTTATTACTTTTACAGAGATCATTGATAAAGTTTAATTCATATTATTACAAGAATATTAAGTTTACATTCTTTAATCAAATTATAATCTTCTTTATTTGGAAAGTTGAACATACACAGTAAAAAAGATATGTATTAAATTGATTATTTATTACAAATAGCATTGACATCTAACCTAACTTTGTCTATATTCGAATATTAGGGCATACTTTAAAATTAATTAGAAAGAAGTGAAGGAATATGGCGATTGTTTACAATTTTTCTGCTGGACCGGCTGTTATGCCAAAGGAAGTTTTAGAAAAGGTTCAACGAGAATTATTATCGTATAAAAATAGTGGTATGAGTGTTATGGAGATTAGTCATCGTTCCTCACTTTTTGCTGATATTCAAAAGAATGCTGAAGGGAATCTTCGTAAATTGATGAATATTCCCGATGAATATGATGTTTTGTTTTTGCAAGGTGGAGCAACACTCCAATTTACAATGGCACCAATGAACCTTGCTATCAATAAGAAAAAAATAGATTTTGTTGATACTGGGCATTGGGCACAAAGGGCTATTGAAGAAGCTAGATTAGTTGATGGTATAGAAGTTACACAAATTACTAGTGGAGCAGATTCAAAGTACACAAGTCTTCCTGAAATAGATGATTCTTTACAAGAAGATGCGGATTATGTTCATATAACTCTAAATAATACAATTGAAGGAACTGCATTCAAAATAGTTCCTACTTTTAAAGAAGTACCTATAATAGGCGATATGTCGTCAAATATCTTGGGACAAAGATATAATGTGACAGATTTTGGAATGATATATGCAGGTGCACAAAAGAATATCGGACCTGCTGGACTGACAGTAGTAATTATTCGCCATGATTTGGTAGAAAAGTCACCTGATCTTCCAGCAATGTTGAGTTACAAAAAATTAGTAGCAAAAAATTCAACGTTAAATACGCCGCCAGTTTTTGCAATTTATTGTGCGGGTCTTGTTTTTGAGTGGCTTCTTGCGCAAGGTGGGGTGGATGAAATGGAAAAGCGGAATCGAAAGAAATCAAAGCTGCTTTATGATTATCTTGATTCTTCTAGTGTATTTCAATCACCAGTCGCTATTGAGAGTCGTTCACTGACTAATATTCCCTTTGTAACTGGTAACGCAGAATTAGATAAGCAATTTATCGCCTTAGCAAATGATAATAACTTAGTTGGCTTAAAGGGCCATCGATTAGTGGGCGGTATGAGAGCCAGCTTATATAATGCTTTTCCAATAGAGGGTGTCGAGAAACTGATAACTGTTATGGAAAAATTTGAATTAGAGCATAAGGAAGTGGACTAAAATGTTGGATATTAAGACTTATAATATGATTGCTCCAGAAGGTACAGCTGAATTTCCTGCTGATAAGTATACAATTAATGAAACTGATAAACCCGCTGCACTGTTAATTAGAAGTCAGGATATGCATAAAACGAGATTTGGCACAAGTGTGCTTGCAATTGCAAGAGCCGGTGTTGGTGTTAATAATATTCCACTTGTTGAAGCTAATTCAAATGGCACAGTTGTCTTTAATACACCTGGTTCAAATGCTAATGCGGTTAAGGAACTAATAGTGGCAATGCTGATTCTAGCGACCAGACCAGTTTTTTCTTCGGTTCAATGGGCCAAAAAATTAAATGGAGCGGATGTTAGTCTGCAGACAGAAAAAGGGAAGAATCATTTTGCAGGAACTGAGTTACAAGGCAAAACGATTGGGATAATAGGGCTTGGTTCTGTTGGTTCTAGGGTAGCACGAGCAACAGCAGATCTGGGAATGCATGTAATTGGATACGATCCATATATTAGTGTAGAACATGCTTGGCGTCTATCTAATGATATTCCACGTGCTAAAGATCTGAGTGAATTATTACAAAAAAGCGATTATGTTACGATTCATATTCCTTACACAGAAGGTAACAAAGATTTAATTTCTTCAAAGGAGTTGGCTGAACTCAAAGATGGTGCTATTCTTTTAAACTATTCACGTTGGGGAATAGTTAACGAGAATGCAGTTATTGATGCTTTGGATAGTCATAAAATAGCACAGTATCTGACAGATTTTAGCTCAGAGAAGGTTATCAAGCATGAGAGCACTATTGTTACTCCACATATTGGTGGAACAACGCTTGAAGCTGAAATAAATGGTGCAATAATGGCAGCCCAAACGCTAAAAAAATATCTTGAAACAGGTAATATTGTTAATTCTGTTAATTTTCCAGCAGTAGAGATGCCATTTGATTCTAATTTTCGAATTACTTTAATTCATCAAAACGTTCCAAATATGGTTGGTAGAATAACAACAATTCTTGCTAAATATGATATTAACATTGATAATATGATTAATCGCAGTCGTGAGCAGATTGCTTATACAATGATTGATACGGATAATATTTCAGAAAAAACTTTCAATAAACTAAAGAACGAGTTAATTGAAATTTCTGAGGTAATCAGAGTAAGAGAAATAAGAAAAAATAAATAATTTCAGACTTTTTAAGTGAAAATTGAAAATCAATGTGAGAAGTGTGTGGTATAGGGTCAAGGCTTAAGCATTAACAAGTAATTAGAAATACAGCAAGATAAGAAATTTAGGCTCTTTTTTCAACCGCTGTTGGTGAAAAATTTTTATAGGGGGCTGTGCCATAAGTCCCTAAGTGAAAGAGCTTCACCAGAGAAAGTAATGATTTTTCTGGTGAAGCTCTTTTGGTATAATTAAAAATAAAAAAGCACTGATTGCAGCCAGTGCCTTTAAAAACAATCCCCTATAGAAAGGATAATCAAAATGTACAATAATTATAACATAAATCAGGCTGTACTTAGTATTAAAACTGACTGGGAGCCAAAAGAAAATCATCCTGCACGGATGATTAATCAAATAGTTGAAGACCTTAAAATTAATGATCCTTACATCTTTGGACGACCGCGTAAGTATGATCTGCGTGTACTTTTAAAATTAATTTTGTTTGCGTACACAAAAGGTATCTTCAGTAGTCGTCGTATTAATACCTTGGCAGAAGAGAATTTGGCAGCCCGTTGGCTGACACAAGAACAGGTTCCAGCCTACCGAACAATTTGTCGTTTTAGAATTTCAGATGAAGTTGAGAGCTTGATTAATCAATGTATTCTAAAACTAACCAAATATCTGAAACAAAACAATTTTATTGATGAAGTTACTTTTATTGACGGGACTAAAATTTTAGCTGATGCCAATAAATATAGTTTTGTTTGGCGTAAGAATACGATTCGTTTTGACAAGCTTAATCGCTCTGCGATTATAACCCTTCTGGAAGAATTAAATGACGCTAAGTTTAAGTGTCAGCTCCCAGCAGAGACAGATCTTACTTTAGAAATGCTTGATGAAATTACCTTGCGGTTAGAAAATGACTTGAAAGATTTGAATAAAAAGATTGAAAAAGAACATATCTCTCCAAACCCAGACAAGTCAAGGCGTCGAAAACTAAAATCTTTAAAACGAAAACTTAAGTTACGGCAAACTAAATTATTAGCTCATAAAATACAAACCAGAATTTATGGTAAAAGAAATAGTTATTCAAAAACAGATCATGATGCAACTTTCATGCGTGTTAAGGAAGATCCAATGCTCAACGGACAGCTAAAACCGGCTTATAATCTACAAATCGCCACAAGTAAACAATTTGTAACTGCCTTCGGCATTTTTCAAAATCCAGGAGATACCAAAACATTAATTCCTTTTTTACAGCAACAAAAAGCAGCTGGAACTTTAGGTAAGTATATTGTGGCTGATGCAGGATACGGTTCAGAATCAAATTATCGATATCTCGAAGATGAATTACCTGAACATACAGCGTTAATTCCATATGGGACAATGTTAAAAGAAAATAGTCGCAAATGGAAAAGTGATGACCGTAAGGTCATGAATTGGGCGTATCATCCTAAAGACGATTATTTTATTGATCTGCAGGGAGTTAGATTTAGTTTTTATGCTTACCGTAAGCGCAAAGATAAGTACGGATTTGTACGTGAATTTAAAGAGTATCAGGCAAACAAATACGATAACGATTTTAAAATTGATCACCGAGCATTCACTAAAAACGGAAATCCTCGTAAAATAAGTATTAATAGCGCATGGGAGTATTTCAAAGCTAAGGAACGCAAGTTGCTTTCAAATCACCAAACTGGTTCAATTTACGGACAACGTAAAATAGATGTTGAATCAGTTTTTGGTGGATTGAAGGCTTGTTTGGGTTTTAAAAAATTTTCGGTTAGAGGTCTTGAGAAGGTAAAAAGGGAAGCTGGAATTGCCTTGATGGCAATGAATATTAGAAAATTGGTGGCGAAAGGCACCAATTATAACTGTTTTATAAACAAAAAGAAGAGATTAGTGAAAATCAAAGAACGATTTTCACTAATCTCTTATATTTTGAAGGACTTATGGCACAGCCCCTTTTTTATTGAGCTGAAAAAAGCGATTCTACAGTATTAGGTGTATCAACACCTAATACTGTAGAATCGCTTAAATTATGTCTCCAGCTACTTTAATAGAGGAGAGCTACTAATTTTTAAGTGATAACTTGCTAACTTGTAGTTGGCGGCATATTAAAGCTGAACAATAGATAAGTGCCTCAACTGTTGTAATAAAGAAAGTAACTGGCCAGTTTGTTATATACGATAGATATAAGCCTATCCAAATACCTCCGAGTGAGAAAATGGTGGACAAAAAAATCATTTTCCAAAGTGAAGATGTATAGTATTTAGCGGAAGAAGCAGGAATTGTCAGTAGGACAAATATCAACAAAGAACCTATAATTTGAGAAGTCACACTAATAGTGAGAGCTAACAAACCTAAGAAAACGATGGAAGTCAATAGATTAAGATGCTGATTGTATTGTGAGCCAGTCACGTCAAAAGAATTGTAAGCTAATTGTCTAAATAATAAAGTGATGACTATCAAAATCAATATACTTAGTGCTACCAAAGAGTAGAGATTTCCGATGTTTATTCCCACGATACTACCAAATAAGATATTAGTTGCGTAACTGGATTGTTTACTAGATAGAGAAAGAAATAAAATCCCTAGTCCAATAAAAAGTCCTGAGAAAAGGCTAATGGAAGCTTCTCGTCTACTGAGACGATCACCTGAAATTCCGATAAATAAAGCACTAGTCATTGTAAAAATAATCATACCTAGGAGCGGACTAATACCCAAGAAAATTCCGAAGGCTGCTCCTGAAAAACCAATTTCAGAAAGGGTATGCGTAAAGAAGGAAGTTTGGCGTGCAACGACGAAGGTTCCCATTACCCCACATATTAAGGAGATAAAAATACCTGCAATAAAAGCATAGCGCATGAAATCAAATTGCAGCATTAGTCTTTACGCTCCTTTCTAGTGAGCTTTGCCTGCAAATGAGACAAGTGAAGTTCATAATCTGCATACTTCTCTATTAATTCGGGATCATGTGTGATGAATAAAACAGTGATGTCCTGTTCTAGTAGTAAAGAGCGAATTAAACTAAGTAAATCATTTTTTGTACTTGTATCAAGACTTGCAGTTGATTCATCCAGTATTAACAAGTTCGGTTCAGCACATAGAGCTTGTGCTAAAAAAGCTCGTTGTTTTTCCCCACCTGAGGCTGCACCTAAAGGACGTTTTTCAATTGTTGCAAGATTTGTTTTTTGAATGATATCTTGTAACAATCTTTTCTCGGATTTAGTATGCCATAATAAGTTTGATTGACGTAGACCTAATCCAACAAAATCATGGATACTTAATGGGAATTCGTCATCAATATTGCGCAATTGAGGCACATATTGTGTTTTGGCACGAGTCGTATTAATAACGATGTGGTCATCTTTTGTCTTGAAACTTTGCAAAATGTGTTTTACCAAAGTTGTTTTACCAACTCCATTTTCACCAGTCATACAGGTTAACTTATTGGAGGGAACAGTAAAACTTAAGTTTTTAAATAATTGTTTCCCTGGAACCTGAATATCCAGATTCTTAACTTCCATCATTGAATTCATATTAGACTAACTCTCGCTTTTTTGAATATTTAGAACTTGTTGGTATTCACCTTTCATCCAATTAAAGTAGTCTTTGTGTTTTGGTAATGTCTCAGTAACACTAACCACTGGGACGTTATATTTTTTACACAATGCTACGAGGTTTTTTACAACTTTATCACTTGCCTGTGTGTTTTGAACAAAGAACGCAATTTTATGGTTTTTAATATCATTTTGCATATTTTTAATGTCACTAGGAGAAGGATCTGTTCCCTTTTCAACAGAGTCAGAAAAATGCACATTATTAACCTGATATCCCATATCTTGTAATGCGTAATCAAAGACCGGTTCACTAACGTCAACTAACTTATTATTACTATTCTTTTTGATTTGATTAATCATGGTATTTAATTTAGAAAGACTATTCGCATATTTTTTAGCATTTGCTAAATATTCTTTTTTGTGTTTAGAATCAATTTTTCCGAATCGTTTAGCTAAATATTCGGCAACAGCAGGCATTGTCTTACTATTATACCAAAGATGTTCATTATCTCCATCCTTTTTATTCATAATATCTTCGCCAACTGCAATTTTCTTAGCACCAGACAATTTTTTTGCCCATGAATCATAGCCAATACCATTATAAAGTAAGATATCGCTATTAGCGACAGTTTTTGCCGTTTTAGTGGTTGGCTCAAAATCGTGGGGATCAATGTTAGGATTGTTAATAATAGATGTAACCGAACCATGATTCCCAAGAACTGCTTTTGCAACTTCTCCGTAGAAGTCAGTTGTAGCAACGACTGAAATTCCTTTCGATTTTTTTTGAGTATTTGCTGAACATCCAGCAAGAATCAAAATTAAAGATAAAAGTAAGAAAAGATAGTTTTTCTTTTTCACAATAATAGCCTCCAAAATATATTATGTAACTTTTAATAGTAATAATTACAATTTAGAATAGTATCTAATTAAAATCCAGCTGTCAAGGCTGTTTGAAGCTTTAAGGATAAACATTACTATTAAAAAAATAAAAAAAGCTGATGTGATAAGAAAACTAGCTCCTGGATTACCATTTAAATTTTATTATATTTTTCCGTTCCATTCATCAGTAAATTCGTTTAGAAAGCTTAACATGAAAGCTTGTCTGCCTTCAGCAATCTCTTTTGCAGTAGAAGTATTCATCATTTTTTTTAAATTGAGCAATTTTTCATAAAAATGATTGATAATCGTTTCTTTAGAAAGATTACGATATTCCGTTTTATTTTTTAATATTCTAGGCTTAATCGTTGGATCATAGATTACTTGTGAATGTTTTCCACCATAATAGATGGCACGTAATGTCCCAATCGCACCAATTGCATCTAGACGATCCGCATCTTGGACGATCTGACCTGAAATAGATAGTACAGGCGGATTTTGACCTAAAGAGCTACTAAATGATAGATTCTTTGTAATATACATTATTTCAGAAATCTCACTATCAGAAAAAGCATTAGCACTTAAAAAATCAATCGTTTTGCTGTTTTGAACAGCAGGATCTGACACTAATTTATCGTCCGCGATATCGTGAAGGTAAGCGGCAGAAATTGCTACTAGGGGGTTACCAGGTTCATTTTTTAATATTTTTTTTGTCATATTAACTACACGTAGAATATGATCAAAGCCGTGTCCAGTTGTATCTGAACTCATTTGTTCCAAAGAAAAATTATGTACTTTAGCAATTTTATTGGATAAATCCATAGTTAAATCCTTCCCTTCGTATCCTCATTGGTTATTATAGCAAATAAAAGGCATCTGCTAAGTAGAATATTATATAGAATATTAATAGCCTAAAATTAAAGAAAGATGTTCAATGAAAACTCATGGCAAGTCGTTTTGCTTTTTTTTCATTTTTTTTCATGATAGAATTCCTAACAAGAAGCTATCGCCCGAATCTAAATAGAATGCTCGATCCGAGTTTTTTGGTAACTTCTGAAACGCTGGAAAGGTGTGACGGGTATAACATAAGGTACAGAAGGGAGGTAGCTGTTTTCAATCTGGGAACAGCGAATTTTATGAAGGTATTAATTACATTAGAGAATGTTGTAATGGATGGTGTTAAGAGAGCAGCAACTGTCTTGGGAAATACACTAAGTGAAGAAATGGATGTTGCATTTTACTCGTTAAGTGAAGGTGAACCATATTATGATTTAAAGGCACCGATGATAATTGCTAAACGCCCAGTAGCTAGCGGTGTTTTGAATTTCTTTGGAGAGAATCCATATGATGAATATGCTGAACAAATTGCTGATTTGTGTGAATATCTAGAGGAAGAAGATTACGGTTGCGTTATTTTACCGGCGGGACTACTCACAAGTTTTGCACCGTTTATTAAGGAAAATACGCCGAATATTAACGTGATTGCGTGGATGCATAATAACTTCAACACATATGTAACACAATATTATGCAGGGATGCTCAATGAGTTTAAGCAAGGATTAGAGGCAGCAGATACAGTAGTTGTATTGACTGATTCTGACTACGAAAACTACTCGCAGTTTAACCAGCAGACTGTTAAGATTTATAATCCTCTTACCTTAATTCCAGACAAAATGGCAAATTTAAATAGTCATATCATTGCTTTCACAGGTAGAATTGCAATTCAGCATAAAGGTATTGATTTATTATTAGAAACAGCTAAATCACTCAAAGATGACTGGAAGATTGCGATTGCAGGGAAAGGAACCTCAGAAGATATGGCAATATTCGAAGATTTAATTAGGAAATTTGATGTTGCTGATAAAATCATTTATCGTGGGGCACTTAAGGACCAAGATTTGCAAAAGCATTATGAGGAAGCTTCAATTTTTATCTCGACTTCAAGATGGGAAGGTATGCCATTGGTTATGGGTGAAGCAATGGGTTTTGGATTACCAATTGTAGCAATGGAAAATACTGGATCAGCTGAATACCTCCGAGAGAATCGTTATGGTATTATGACTAAACCGCAAAATGTTGCTGACATGGTCCGTGTCTTGGATAAGATGACAACTAGCCGCTTTTTAAGAAGGTATTATTCTGAACGATCACTTGAGCGAATCAAACATTTTGCACCAAAGGCAGTTGCGGATCGCTGGATCCCAGTAATTGCAGAAACAAAACGAGAATTGGTATAAAATATTTAAAGTTGAAAAGAGAATAATAAAGTGAAAACAAGTGTGTTTAGTAATTTAAGTCAATAAAAAAGTTGAGACTATGAAGTGAACCCACAAGTTTGGACAACTAAATTAAGCTGCTAACTGATTGGCAAGTTCTCGGTATTGTACCGGTGACTTGCCTTTTAGTTTGGTCCTGATTCTACGGTTATTATAAAATTCAATCCATTCAGTCATCGCTTGCGCGAGACTCTCTGAATTTTCGAAGTGTTCATCCATCATCTCTGCTTTCATGAGATGAAAAAATGATTCCATGGCGGCGTTATCTAAGCAGGTAGCCTTACGGGACATACTCTGAAAGGTATGATGAGTTTTAAGCGTTTTTTGCCACTGTTTATGTTGATACTGAAATCCTTGATCTGTGTGTACCGTTGTTCTATAAGGAAGCTCAGGTAATCCATCTAATGCTTCTTTTAGTGGTTTCAACGCAAATTCAAGAGTTGGGTGTGCACTAATGTTAAATGCCAAAATTTCACCCGAAAATAAATCCATGATGGGTTCTAAATAGATTCGCTCACTTTGACTCATCTGACCGTATCGAAATTCACTAACGTCGGCGACGAGTTTTTGATATGGTCGATCTGTCTTGAATCGACGGTGTAACTTATTTTTGGCTATTCTACCAACAGTTCCTTTGTATGAGTTATATTTGCGAGTTTGCTTATTAAAGGCCTGACATGTCCAGCCTTGCTCCTTCATAATTCGGAGGACGCGTTTATGATTAACTTTAAATCCCTGTTCATGCATAACTAACGTTATGCGACGGTAACCGTATTTTTGAGTATACTTGGCATCTGTTTGCCGAATTTCATCAATGGCTTGGATAACCTGGTCATTCTCATATTCTCGTCCCTGACTGTGCTTAGTGTAATAGTACGTGCTACGTGGTACCTTAACGGCTTTAAGGATAAAACTAATCGACGTTTTGAAGACCCGCCTCAGATCATCAATTAAGGTCACGGTTTCTCGTGAGCTGATTTTTCGTGATCTAAGGCATCGAGTTTTTTTAAAAATTCGTTCTCGATTCTTAACATCTTATTTTCTTGCTTGAGTTGCTTTAACTCATTTTTATCGTGGCGTGCTTGGATTTGTGCCGTTGTGGGTTTGGTCACTTTTTTATGTTTAGACATAGTCTTTGGATTTCCTCTCACTCTATTTAGTCCACTGAGCCCCTCTAAATCAAACTTTCTTTGCCATTGCCAGATAGTACTTGGTGAAGAGAGGTTGAAATGTAGTGCTGTTTCTGGAAGCGAAGCTTTGTGCTGTTGTTTCCAGTTTAATACTTCTATCTTGAATTCACTAGAGTATTCCAAATTCATAGATTTCGGTTTTAATCCTGCAATGCCAAAACGATTAAAGCGATGAACCCATAGGAGAATCGTTTCATTGTTGGCAATATGGTATTTTCTGGCCAATTGAATGGAACTAATACCCGTTAAATATTCTGTCACAATAGAAATCCGTAACTCTAAATTAAATTTAGTCATAGTAAACCCCCGAGATTGTTGTCCAATCTCGGGGGTTCACTTCACTACAAAAATTAGTCCCAGCTTTTTTATTGCTTTAAATTCAATCTAGAAATAGTTGATAAGCGTTACGGTAATCGGCTGAATTATTGTTCATGTAAACAATTCCAGCGTAATTAAACCCAGCTTTTTTTATCAAATGGCGCATTCGAGCATTCTTTTCATGAGTGTCAACTCTAATCTGCTTAAAACCGAGCGCGTACGAAATTGAAATTAGATGGTTTATGAATGTTTCAGCTAAATGCTGTCCACGAAAATGTGAGGAGATCGCAATTCGATGAATAGTAGTATAGTGTTCATTTTCTGGAATATCCCACGTTCCCTCGGTAATATGTTGATAATTATCATCTGGTTCTTGCAAAAGAGCAGCAAAGCCGGCTATTTTATTCTCTACTATTAGTACATAACTTATCTGTTTAGTAATATCAGCTAATAGTGTTTCCTTGCTTGGATAACCATTTTGCCACTGTGGAATATCAGCAGAGGCAAGCAATTCTTTTGCTTCTTTAGCGATTATGAGCATTTTAGAGAGATCAGCTTGAGTTGCCAAGCGAATATAAGTCAAAGTCAAGTTATCACTTCCTTTTTAGAATGAAGCTATTGAGTTTGTAAGCAAATAGATGAATTTTTGTCGTTGAATTTTGGTTAAGACATAAACATTTTTTGGAAGATTTAATAGATCAAAGCGATCAACTACAGTTTCCCCACGTGTCAAGGCGCCTGTTACTTCAACATCGACATGATATTTTGTTCCCTCAAAGTACTCGGGATGTTGGAGCCAAGCAATTGTGCAAGGATCATGTAAAGGAATGCCCTTAAATCTCCACTTATCTTGACCATAGTAAATACCATAAAAATCTAATTGACCAGCTACGCTTGGAGCAACTTCATTATGAATTTTACGAATATTTTCAATTTCTTCTTGATAAATTTGTGCTTGATGTGTTAAATCTAATCCTGCCATGACGAGAGGAATTCCCGAATTTATAACAATTTTTGCAGACTCAGGATCAACAGCAATGTTGAATTCTGAACGAGGAGTGTAGTTCCCAGTATTTATAGCACCACCCATGAATACAATTTGTTCAATTTTTGTTTTTAGTTGTGGATAAACTTGCAAGAAGAGGGCAATGTTAGTCATTGGACCAGTTATAACTAGAGTAACTGGGTCTGCAGAGGAACGAAGTGTTTCTGCAATTAATTGAATAGCAGGGATTTTTACTGGCTCAAAATCAGGTTCAGGTAAAACTGCTCCATCAAGACCAGTTTCACCATGAACATTTTCTGCGATGATTAGGTCTTGCATTAATGGCTTTTTATTGCCGCCAGCGACTGGAATGTTTTTTTGCTTTAGTAAAGTTAACATGCGCATTGCATTATTAAGTGTCTTATCAGGAGTTTGGTTTCCAGCCGATGTTGTTACTGCTAAAATGTCTAATTCAGGAGCTGCAACTGCCATAATAAGTGCTAAGGCGTCATCGTGCCCTGGATCACAATCAATAATAATCTTCTTCATAAGAATCCTCCTCTAAAACAATCATGTAAGATATATTGTATACAATTATATTTTGAAATAACACCTTTTTTTAAAAATGAATGCTAAAGAATATTTAAAAGGAATATACAAACGAAATAATAGCGCAAAATAAATAAATAGGCTAAACTTATCTCAGGATTTGAAAGGAGACTTACTTAATGGGAAAGAAAAATTTTGATTTAAAAGATGCCCTTATAATTGGTGGAGTAGCAGGAGTTGTTTCAGGTTTTGTCAAGTTGGGTTGGGAGAACTTATTACCCCCTAGGACACCAGAAAGAGATGCAACAAATCCACCGCAGACTTTTATGCAGCAATTAGGAATTCCCGAATCTATTACACACGCAACTTATACTTATTCGGGTCACGAGATGCCATGGGCAAGTTTTGTTATTCATTTTGGATTTTCAGCAACTTTTGGGATGGTTTATAGTGTTGCAGGTCATTACGTACCATTAATTAAGGCCGGTCAGGGAACATTGTTTGGTTTAGGTGTTTGGGCAGCAACACATGTTGGATTGATGCCTGCAATGGGAACGGTTCCAGCGGCGAAAGATCAGCCTATGGAAGAACATGTGTCTGAGGTGTTGGGACATATGGCATGGATGTGGGTCAACCATGTTGTGATTGAGGAATTAAACAATCAAAAATTAAAATGAGATTGTGCTATTTAGGATATATTTAAAAAAATAAATAGAGAAGTTAAATTGATTTTTGACTTAGCTTGAATTCCATAAAAGGGGAGATTCTGTTAGTGGAAAAAGATAAATGGCAAACAAAATGGCCTGAACGAATTAGTTATGGACTGAGTGATGCAGCGGATAATCTCGTTTTTCAGGTAATGACAACATATCTTCTTTATTTTTATACGGATGTCTATGGTTTAAATTCAGGAGCAGTAGCGGTTTTATTTGTTATTGCTAGGGTAGCTGATGTAGTTGGAAGTATCGTTGTAGGTATCATGATTGATAATACACATTCAAGATTTGGAAAAAGCAGGCCTTTCTTCTTGTGGTATGCAGTACCATATGTTGTCTTTGCAATTTTGACATTTGCAACGCCGAACTTTTCCGAGCAAGGTAAGTTGATTTGGGCATATGTTACCTATCTTGGACTAGGTTTCTTTTATACGACAGTTAATTCACCAATAACATCTGTATTACCGACAATGACACAAAATTCACGTGAAATAACCCTCTTAGGAGTTGTTCGTCAATTCGGAGGGAGTGCTGGGCAGATTATTGTTTCTGTATTTACAGTGCCTTTAGTAGCTCTTTTTGGCGGTGGTAATGAACGTATAGGTTTTTTATGGACAATTATTTTATTCGGAGTCATCTCATTAATATTAATTTTAAATACTTTTTTTCAGATACGTGAAAGATTTACGATTAAAGAAATTGCACATCAACCAATATCTAAGGTACTAGCAATGTTGAAGAAAAATACGCCATGGATAGTCTTGTCTGTAGTTATATTGTTGTTTTGGCTGGTTACAGGCATTAAAAATCAAACAACGATATACTATTTCAAATATGTTTGGAATGATGCCGATTTAGTTCCGTGGGCAAGTAGTTTTACTTTTTCATCATTGATTGGCGTGATGCTGATAATCAGATTGACCATTAAGCATGATAAAAAGAAAGTTATGACTTTGGGAATGATTACGGCAATAATCGGACAACTTATCCTAGCAGGTGGTGTATACCTCAGTCAGTTATTTATTATTTTTGGAGGAATCCTTATAAACTCTATTGGTAATGGAATTATTGTTGGATTGGTCTCTATTATGATTGCAGATACTATTCGTTATGGAGCAGTGCTGGGAATTCAAGCAGAGGGGGTCCTTTCGTCTGCCAATATATTAGGTGTCAACCTAGGCCTAGGTTTGAGTGGGTTAATCACTGCAGGATTGTTTGATATTGCAGGATATGTTCCAAATGCTAAGCAAAATCTAGCAACTTTAAAGATGATAAATATGAATTATGTCTGGATACCACTTATCATCTATATTTTGATGATTATTGTTTTACGTTTTTACAACGAAACCAAATTACAAAAAGGCATTAATTCTGATAAATGAGTAGAAAATATAGAGGAGCTGGGTCAAAATTAATTTTGATTCAGTTCCTCTATTTATTTTGTATAAACGTGTTTCATAAGTCAAAATTCCCCGGCTAACTTCGAATTACTCATAGCAAAGTACTCAAATTTTCCCGACTTTGTACTGCCTTAAAAAAGTTGGACATGTTTGTTTTAATTATTAGTTAGATACTGTTTACGATATTCGACTGGAGTTAATCCGTGACGCTTAAGTGAAATTCGCTGGTTATTATACCAAGCAACATAATGTTCCACTAATGTACTTAGTTCACTGAGCGAAGTAACCTTAATGCGCCTTAAACATTCACGTTTAAGCATACTGAAAAAGCTCTCAACTGGGGCATTGTCTAAACAATTTCCCTTACGAGACATGCTTTGAATGAAATGATGATGTCTTAGTTTAGCTTGATAATTGGTCATTTGATATTGCCATCCTTGATCAGAGTGTAGAATTGGTTTAGTGGTTGCGGGAATTTTTTTAATGACTGTTTCAAGGGTTTGATCGATCAAAACACGATTGGGTGTTGAACTAACTTTAGCGGCTAAAACTTCATTACTAGCCTCATCAATAACTGTCGAAATATAACCCCATTTTCCACACGTAAGTTTAAACTGACTGACGTCAGTATGCAAAACAGTATATGGTTTATGGGCCTTGAATTGTTGCTTGAGCAAGTTAGGTACCACCTGTCCAACATGACCATGATATGAGTTGTACCGCCCAGAATGTTTTGAAAAAAGAGTAACTTTCAGACCCATAGAAAACATAATTTTACGAACAGTTTCTAGACAAAGTTTAACATGATGCTGTTTTAAAACAAATCTCATGCGACGATAACCATAAGTTTGATGAGAGCGGGCAAATTCTTGCCGAATAATTTGTTTAACCTGACGATATTTATCAGGCCGGTTTAGACAAGCTAAATGATAGTAATACGTCGAACGCGCAAGTCCCGCAACTTTTAAGAGCGTAATAAAGGGATAATCACGCCGCAATTCGTTAATTGTTTTAACTTTTAGTGCTGTTTTTTGTTTCGAATTACGGCATCCAATTTTTTTAGATAAACATTCTCAATTTTAGTATAGGAAAGTTCCTGTTCTAAATGTCTGATTTGTTTTTGTTGTCTCTCTATTAACTGTTGTTCGGTCTTTTTCTTGGATGTTTCTTTCTTTTTCTTAACCATCTTGGGTCGTCCTATCTTAGATGAAATTACGGCTTTAATTCCAAATTGCCGCATTAATTTAAGCCAATTATAAACGACTGTGTGGCTGATATCAAAGTGGATGGCTGTTTTTTGAATACTGGTAGAATGGTTCAAGTAATAGGTAATAACCGCTACCTTGAAATCATTAGAATAGTGTCGGCGTTTAAGCTGTTTAAGACCGGTAGGGCCAAAAGCTTTATAACGCGACACCCAAATTACTAATGGAGTATCACTCGGCATCTTATATTTCAGACACAGTGTGTGGAGTGAATTTTCACCATTTAAATATTCTTTAACTACTTTCAACTTAAAGCTGTAGGTATAATTACGTGTCAAAAAAGCACCTCCAAAACTTGATTTACATGTCCAAGTTTTGTAAGGCACTTCACTTATGGCACACTCCCTTTTTTATAAAACGAAAGATACAAGCATAGTAGTTGCCAAAGAATATTATATGTGTTACTTTATAAATAACAAGTTGTGATTTTAAAAAATACAGGAGGGTTTCAATATGAAATATGGAGTTACAGCAGCGACAGGTAAGTTTGGCAAAAGAGCAGTTGAATATTTGACTGAATTAGTAGATAAAGAAAATATTGTGGCTTTAGTTCGTAACACAAAGAAAGCTGAAAAGATTTTACCGACAGGGATTGAAATCCGTCAGGCAGATTATACTGATGAAGAGGGCTTGGAAAAAGCATTTGCAGGAATTGGACGCTTACTCTTCATTTCCTCAGTTCCAGGGGGAAGTTATCCCCGTGATAAGCAGCATTTGAATGTTGTCCAAGCAGCACAAAACGCAGGGGTGAATTTTGTTGCATACACGAGTTTTCCTCATGCAGATCAAGCCAAAAGTTTATTGGCATCAGATCATAAAATTACTGAAAAAGCATTAACTGAAAGTGGAATAAAACATGCCTTTTTAAGAAATAATTGGTATTTGGAGAATCAGGCAGATCTTATAAAGGGAGCATTGGCAGGTCATCCATTCCAATATTCAGCTGGTGAAGGACGTGTTGGCTGGGCTCTTGAACGAGAATATGCTGAAGCAGCAGCAAAAGTTTTGGTAACAGATGTTCCCAAGACAGTGTATGAATTTGCTGGTAATTCACTTTCTTTTGCAGATCTTGCTAAAGCCAGTCGCGGGTGTTTCTAAAAGACAATTTAAAGTTGAATCTTTGTCTGAGACTGAGTATCGTGACGAGCTAAATAAGGCAGGATTACAAAATGCTGCAGATATTATCATAATGATTCAGGATTTGATCAAAGAAGGAGAACTGACTGAGAATGATCGTGACTTGGTTGATACTCTTGGTAGAGAACTTACACCTTTAAAGGAGGCTTTATTAGAGATATAATGTTCTCCTAGTATGAGAGAGGAGATAATATGAAGTATTCTCACAAATTAAGCGATGCGGTGCATATTATGGCATATATTGAAATCTGTAAGGGGCAAATTTTGTCGAGCGGGGAAATTGCTAAAAGTATTAATTCTAATCCGAGTCTTGTGAGGAGATTGATGATGTATTTGACACGTGATGGACTTTTGGTGACGCAAAAAGGAATAGCCCAGCCTGTTTTGGCTAAAGCTAGCAGTGAGATTTCATTATTTGATATCTATAGTGCAATTGCAGATGATCATAATTTACTTCATGTTGATGACAAGACTAATCTAAATTGTATTGTTGGTGGAAATATTCAAGATGTTTTGCAGATGGAATATACTAAAGTACAGAGTGCAGCAGAGTCAGAAATGAAGAAGATCTCATTGGAAAGTATTATAGAAGGAATTTTGGTAGAAAGTAATTCTAGCAGTAGATGAAAACGCACATAGTTTAATAATGAGGAGATCGCCCAAAAAATAAATTTTGGTTTGTCTCCTCATTGTTTTGATTACAGATGTTTTCACAAAACAAGTATATCGGTTATTTCGAACTAGACTAAAATGTGATACTTCGATTTTAAGTGTTAGTCAAATTATTGATGTTAGAACTGGTTTTAAAGTGTTACTTCTTAAATAAAATGGAAACTCACTTTTTCTTTCAATGATAATAGTTGAAGAAAAAGTGAGTTTTTTGTTTGTTATTAAAAGTCTTCATTATGTAATTTGGGGATTAAAAAAAGTAAGTAAGAAACCGATAACATTCTTTATATGTGTAAGTTTAGGGCATAATAAGAGAATTTATGGAGGTTTTTTATGAAAAGAAAAGCAAGCATTGGAACTATTATGGCTATTATTTTAGTGGTTGCAGTTATGATTCCCGCATTTGTAATTACTACAAGTTCATATATCCAGACAAAGAATCTTTTGGTTTCTAGAAACAACATCAGTAAAAAAAGTGCAATAAATATTTTAATAACAGCTAAACAAAATCTGCATGCAAACGTTGAACAAGAACTTAAAAACCTAGCTTATCTGGAAGTCTTTAAGTCAAAGTTTAATAATAAAAACATCAACCAAACTTTGAAGGCAGTAAAGGTTGGAAATGGTGATATTAAGAAAATTACTTTTGCAGATTCAAAAGGCGATAAAAGTCTTTTAAAGAAAGCATGGTATAAGGGTGGGGTAGAAAATAGCGGCGGAATTTATTGGACTGCCCCATATAGAAACAGTGCAGGTGATTATATTGCAACGGCTTCAATTGCAATACATAATAATGAAGGACAATCTGGAGTTTTAGCAATAGATACATCATATACAGGAATACAAAATACTGCGATGGGAATTAAGGTTGGTAGAACAGGAAGTGCAACGTTAATATCAAGAAATGGCCGTGTGGTAGCAAACAGTAATATAGGTGCAAAGGATGGTTTGCAACTGGGACAAAATATCGATAGAACTGAAATTTATAAAAAAATAAAAAATTCCAAAAAATTACGAGGAACAGTTTCCATCAAAGGAACAAACAAGATTAACGAAATCTATTTTGACAAAATAACGGCTGATAGTTCTACTTGGGTCTTTTCTAGGGTGGGGAAAAATGACCTGAATAAGGAGCTGGGTTCTTTAATATTCACAGCTATTTGGGTTATTGCTATTACGTTAATTATTGTGGTATTGATCTCGTTACTTGCAAGTAAGATGATGGGATTGTTAGTTAATAAGTTTAGTGGTTACTTCATAAAGGCTGGCCAAGGAGAACTTACACTGATAAGTGAGAAACCTAGCAAAAAAGCTGATTGGTTGGATAGAATTGCTCACTTCATTTTGAAGCCAAATGAAAAAGGTAATGAGATTAATAGGATTACTGCGTTATATAATAAAATGATTTTGTCCATAAGCGAACTTATCAATCAAGTTAAAAAGGAAACAAGGGTGGTTGCTCAAAAATCAAATTTACTTGCAGAGTTGGGAGATCAAACTAATAAGGCAACTGAAGAAGTTGCACAAACAATAACAGGTATAGCGGAAGTAACCGGTGTTCAAGCACAAGAAACGGAAAACAGCGTAACAAAGTTACAAAAACTTTCGCAGATTACTAATGGGCTGAGTGGTAATGTTGAAGAAATGACCAAGGAATCAAAAGAAGCTGCTGAGTTGAACAATGATAATATTAAAATCTCCCAAAACGTTGAACAAAATTGGAAAAATGAATTGGTAAAGATGGAAAATCTGAATCAAACAGTTGAGAGCCTTGACGCTAACATTCAAAATGTTAATAAGATAATTGGTGTTATAGATGGAATTTCACATCAAACTAATTTGTTGGCGTTAAATGCTTCAATAGAGGCTGCTAGTGTTGGTGAGAAGGGAAAAGGCTTTGCAGTAGTGGCAACAGAAATCCGCAAACTTTCTGAAAAAACAAAAGATTCAACTAAAGAGATAGAAAGAATAATCCAGAAGATTACAAATCAATCTGCTGATATGGTAAGTCAAACGGCTGCTTCTGTCGCTGGTGGGCAAAAGCAAACAAAATTGATTGAGGATGCAATCGATTCTTCGCAAGAAGTGTTCAAAAAAAGTGGGAAACTGTTGGAAAAAATTATTGAAGTCGAAGAATATAGTAAAAGAATCAAAAAAGTTCAAAAAGAGGTATTGGAAAAATTAGAAGGAGTTGCATCATCTACAGAAGAAAATGCAGCTGGGACGGAAGAAGTTTCTGCAAATTCTGAAGAAGTTTTGGCTACAATGACAGAATTCACAAGAAATATAGCTGATTTGAAGGAAGTTTCTGCAGTTTTAGAACATGGGACAGAGAAATTTAGAACTGAGAAATAAAAATTAAAATCAGTATGATTTTTTTGAATCGAATAAAATAGGATATTTTTGCTATGGAACGCCAGATTGAAATTCATTTTTGATCTAGCGTTTTTATTGACTCCATATGTAATTAGTGTAAACAAAAAGACAATATAAAGTCGAGATAATTGAATATTTTGTTACGAGTAATTCAAGGTTAGACGGAGAATTTTGAATTATGGAATACACTTTACTCAAATTAAATAGGGGACTGAATCAAAAATTAATTTTTGACTCAATCCCCTATACTTAGATTGTTTAATAATTTTGTGATGTTTTTTCAACTATTATCTCTACACGACGGTTATTGGAACGACCGGATGCAGTTGCATTTGTGTCTTTGGGCTTATTTGCACCATAGGCTTGAATTGAAATATTATCCTCATTGAAAACATTATTTCCTACGAAAAAATTCATTACTGAGATTGCACGAGCAGAACTAAGTTCCCAATTAGATTTGTAAACAGAAGTTGATTTTAAAGGTTGGTCATCGGTATAACCAGCAATGATAATAGGATTTGTACTAACAGCTTTAAGTGGATCAAGCAATGAAGTTAATAAATTTTGTGTACTTTGCGAGAGAGTTGCACTACCAGAGTCAAACAAAATATTGCTATTTATAACAATATGCAAATCATTGCTTTTTATGTATACAGAGACACTATTAGATAATCCAGAATTTTGAAGATTCGAAGCTAATTGTTGCTTGATAACTTCTAGTTGATCTGTCGATTGGGAGCTACTCGAGGATGAACTCTCAAGTGAAGAGGCAGAACTTAAAGCAGAACCTTGAGTTTTATTTTTTTCACCAATGGTTACGATAGAATTTGACGATTGGTGTGTTGAGAGCAACGTACCAAACTCTGATTTGAATTCTTGGAATTTAGTATTATCAACTTTGGCCATTGCAAACAAAACAATAAATAATGCTAATAAAAGCGTTAGCATATCAGAATACGGCAGTAACCATCCCTCGTCAATATGTTCTTCATTCTTCTTTCTTTTTTTCATTAGCAGAATCCTTTTTATCGTCTGATTTCTTTTCACTAGTAAGACTGTATAGTTTCTTTTCAATACTGCTGGCTGAAGCTCCAGATTGAATTGCAATAACTCCTTCAAGAATCAAGGTGAGGTGCTCAATCTCCTTTTCGGATTTGACAAGTAGTCTTGAATTGAATGGAATTAAAATTACATAACCAAAGAAAATACCATACAAGGTTGCAACGAAAGCTGAGGAAATAGAAGTACCTAAGGCATTGACGTTATTAAGATTACCCAATGCACCGATTAACCCAATTACGGCACCTAAAACTCCGAGTGTTGGGGATGTAGTTCCAGCGGTTTTGAAAATACCAGCGCTTTTTCTGTGGCGCTCATCCATTCCTTCAATTTCATTTTCCATTATTTCTCTAATTTGTTTTTCTCCTAGACCATCTATAACCATCTCTAACCCTTGTTCCAGGAATGCATTATCTAATTTTTCTCTTTGTGACTCTAAAGCAAGAAGACCATCTCGACGAGCAATATTTGACAAGTCAACAATTTCTGAAATGAGTTTTTGATTGTCGAATTTTTTAACCTTGATTAAAATACCCAACATCTTAGGAACTTTCTTTAATTCACTAGATGGATAACTATTTATAACAGCAGCTATTATACCAACAAAAATAACGAGCATAGCTTCGGGATTTAGTAGTACAGCGATGCTTGCTCCCTTTAAAATCATACCCACTGTTATGGCAATGAAGCCAAGTATGATACCGATTAGTAGAAAAAAATCCATTGAAAGTGTGCCTCCTGATTAAATAATAGAATCGACTCTATATATTTATATCGGCTAAGTTATCAAAAATTTAATACGGAAAAAATCGATAAAAAGATACGCATAAATAATGATTTATTTTGATTACAGTTGTAATGATAAAATAAATGGACAATATATTATGCTTAAATTAAATAATAATGATACCATAATTTTTAATTATATAAATATATTATATTATTCATTTTTTAAAATTAATTAAAAATGATTATCTTATGAATCGTTATAATAGCAATAACTGAGAGTGTAAAGAAATCAATAATATATTGCTAACTGGTAACATAAAATGTATAATTTTGTTATTAAATAAGTAAAAAAACATTAAGAAATGTGAGTGGTTTTTGATGGATATTTCAAATTTGTTAAAGAATTCATTGGATGCATCAGCTCTTAGATCTGAGACCATATCGTCCAATATTGCAAATGTAAATACAAGTGACTATAAGGCGAAACGTGTAGAATTTGAGAATCAATTATCATCAGCGTTAGGTTTAACCACAACGAATAAGAATCATATTGGGGTAGACTCTGCAAATCAGGCTCGTGTAACAACTGATAACACAACTTCTGTTGATAAAAATGGTAACAATGTTGACCTAGATGTCGAAATGGTTAATCAGTCAACGAATGAGCTCTATTATAGTTCTGTGGTGTCGCAACTGAATGGTCGCTATCAAATGCTTAATTATGTACTTAATAATTAACTTAAATTGGGGGAATAAAGTGGATGAGTGTATTTAACGGATTAGAAATAAATGCCAGTGGGCTGGCTTTAGAAAGATTAAAACTGGATACTATATCAACTAATATTGCCAATGTAAATACAACACGTACGGCAGAAGGTGGTCCATATAAGAGTAAGACTGTGCAATTCAGTGAAAGTTTGAAGAATGCACAATCCGCGGGTGATACAAGCCAGGGATCGCAAATGAGTTATGGGGTAAAAGTTACAGGGATATCTCAGGATACGACAGACAAAGTAGAATATGATCCTACGAATGCTGACGCAGATCAAAATGGTTATGTACATATGTCAAACGTTAATTTATCAGACCAAATGGTTAACATGATTCAGGCTATGAGAACGTATGAGGCTAATACCTCTTCCGCAGAGTCTAATAAAGACATTTTAAAGAAGGCACTAGAGATATCTAAGAGTTAGGGGGAATAAAATGGTGGGAATTAGTGGAGTAAGTAATTTAAATAATTACAGTGATTCTGTACAAAAAATGACAGGCTTGACCAGCCAAACAAGTAAGTTAGATGATGATTCACAAAATGGGAAGTCATTTAGTGATTATTTGACGACTGCATTATCGTCTGTCAGTCAAAATATGTCTAATATGGATAAAAGTTCAGCAGGTATGATTTCTGGTAGCAACAGTAATTTGGGAGATGTAATGATCAAGATGACTGAAGCGCAACTTTCTTTAGAGACAGCTGTTCAGGTTCGTAATAAGTGCATTGATGCTTACAATGACATAAAAAATATGCAATTCTAATTTTGGGGACAGCATTATGCGGAGGGGAAAGACTAAGTGTTGGAGAGAATTAAAGCTTTTTTAGCAAGATGTGGGGAAATATGGCAAGGCCAGAGCCGAGTCAAAAAGGTAGCTTGGATATCTTCGCTGGTCAGTTTGCTAATTGTTATCGGAATTGTTACATATCTAACTACAAGGATACAATATGGTGTTTTATTTACAGATTTAAGTGATGCGGATGCAGGCAGTGTTGTCGAAACACTGAAGAGTGAAGATATTCCTTATAAATTGGGAGACAGCGGAAAAACAATCTTGATACCACAAGATAAGGTAGATCAAACAAGAATTGACTTGGCTGTGGATAATAAGCTTCCAGACAGTTCTACAGGATTTGAGTTATTTGACAATACAAGTGTTATGACAACTGATGAAGATCGTAAAGTTATGTATCAACGGGCAGTAACGGGTGAGTTAGAGAGAGCCATTGAATCACTTAATGAGGTGCAAAAGGCCAAAGTAATGTTGGTAATGCCTAGTCAGAGTGTATTTAGTGATAGTGGTAATGCAAAAAAGGCTAAAGCATCGATTGTGCTGACATTAAAAAGTGGGGGGATTTCTGGTGAAACGGTACAGGGAATTCGTTCGCTAACAACTGGTGCGGTAGAAGGGCTTACGCAAGACAATGTCAAAATTGTCGATGATAATGGAAACCTCCTGACTAGCTCTGGCGGAAGTAATTCGTCTAGTGGATACAATACTAAATATATGCGAATAAAAAAAGCATATGAGTCAACGATGGAAAAAAAGGTTAAAAAACTTCTCGCACCCATATATGGTACAAATAAAATTCGAGTTTCGATTGATTTGAATTTGAATTTTGACTCGATAGAAAATAAATCAACAAAATACAGTAATCCTAATATTAGGAGTGAAGAAGAACAGACTACAGGTAACGGTTCAGCAGCGAGCGGTGAATCGGCTAATAGTGCCACTAATGCAACTGCCTCATCAAGCAGTTCAGGAGATGGTTCTTATAGTCGGACAGTAAACAACGAATTGGACACCCAGGTCACTAAGACGATTAATGCTCCAGGTGCTATCAACAGGATGACAACTTCAGTTGTAGTGGATGGTAGTCTTTCACAAACTGACCAAGAACAGATTCAAAATGTCATCCAATCGGCTATTGGTTATAACCAGGGACGTGGTGACACGATTAACATTCAAGGAATTGATTTTGCTAGAAAAAATAAAACAAGTAGCTCTAAAACAAAGAAAAAGACAAGTAAGAGTAATTTTATTTGGGTATACGTTGTTGGCGCAGTTGGAGTTTTGATTGTCATTGGTGCCGTTGTATTTACAATTATGCGGATTAGAAAAAATAGGGATACTGAATACTACGATGACTATGATGTTACCGCCGAAGAAGAAAGCCAAAAATTAAATAATAATCTTACAGATCCTGTCGAAGAAGAGGTCAAACCAAAGACTGATTTAGAGAAGAGAAAGAAAAAAGTGACTGAGGATGAAAACGCGAAGAAATTTGCAGGAGAACACCCTGAAGTTGTTGCCGAATTAATAAAAGCATGGATGAAAGAAAAATAATGGGGGAAGAGTAATTATGGATTCAATAGAGGGTATTAAAAAAGCAGCAGTTTTGTTGATTTCTCTAGGTTCCGAGACATCAGCTAAAATAATGAAATTACTCCCTGATAGTTTCATCCAGAAAGTCAGTTATGAAATTGCCAATACAGAAGTTGTTAGCCCTGAGGAACGATCTGATGTACTTAAAGAATTTATTGCAACAGCGGATGCAAGACAATATGTTATTGATGGGGGAATAGATTATGCTAGAGATCTCTTGAAGCAAGCGCTAGGACCTCAAAGAGCAAAAGAAGTAATTGATTTACTGAACCAAATTAAGTTAAAAGAAAAGCCTTTTGAAATTGCTAGAAAAGCTGACACAGCACAACTGACAAGGCTTTTACAAGAAGAAAACCCACAAATAATTGCAATGATAATGTGCTATATTCAGCCAGACAAGGCAGCAGAAATGTTAGCACATTTTTCTGCTGAATTACAGGTTGAAGTTGCAGAAAGAATTGGTACACTTGGGAGTGTTTCACCCAGAATTATTAAAAAAATTGAACATATAATGGAGAATAAGTTTTCAACAACAGTGGAAAATGATACTGAAAATATTGGTGGAGTTCATTCATTAGTTGAAATTCTTAATTCTGTTAGTCGAGGAACTGAAAAGAATATTCTTTCTGACTTAGAGAAGAGACAACCTGAGCTTTCACAAGAAGTTAAAGCTAGCCTCTTCACGTTTGATGACATCATTAGTTTGGGTAGTAAAGACGTTCAGAAAGTCTTACGTGACGTTGATAATACTGACTTATCGTTGGCACTTAAGGGTGCTGCAGACTCAATTCGTGATTTCATTTTTGGAAACCTTTCTAGTCGAGCTGTTGAAAATCTGAAGGAAGAGATTGAATTTATGGGACCTACTCGTCTTTCTGCCGTTGAAGAAGCACAGCAGAAGATTGTGGGAGTTATTCGTAGATTGGATGAAACCGGTGAGATTTATATAGAAAGAGGCGAGCAAGATGCAGTTATCGAATAAAAATCTTGTTAAAAGTAACGCAATTTCAAGCTCTAAAGAGACAAGAAAAATTATTACAAAAATGCCTGAAGTACGAAAAATTTCAAATACGGAAACTAATTTGGGACAGATAGGAAACCAACAGCGTGAAAGCTTGGAAGTTTTAAAAAATACGATCATTGAAAGTGCCAAAGTAGAAGCTAACAAAATCAGAGATACGGCGTATACAGCGGGAGAAAAAGAGGGATTTGAAAAGGGATATCAAGACGGAAAAAATGAAGGCCAAAAGGTAGCGGATGGTATAATAGAAAAAGCGCAACAAGCCTATCAAGATGTAGCCACAGATATTAGTCTTTATGAGCATGATAAGCGCAAAGAACTTTTTAAATTTGCAGTTGAAATGGCTGAAGTAATTTTAAAACACAGGATAGACGAAGATGCTAATGAGTTATTGGCCTTAGTAGAACCAATCTTTTTTAAGTTAGAAAAACCAGATCAAACGTTCATAATACATGCTAATGAGCGTTATCATGATTTAATTGTGGAAAAAATGGAAGAAAAAAGAAGTGAAGTTAGCAGATTAAGATACACAATCATTAATGATTCAAAAATGGGGTTGTATGAAATTAATATTGAATCCAGTGATTCATTGGAAACCTTTGATTTAGAGAATGAACTGAAAAAGTATGTGGCTAGTATTGAGGAGTCTACAAATGAGCTTTGAAATGCCGTTTGAACAATATTTAAACCGAGCTAAAAAGAATGAATTCTTTTCAAGTTTTGGCAAAGTGAGCGAAGTAGTTGGATTAACCATTCGTGTCACAGGAATAGATGTTTTTATTGGGGAAATTTGTGAAATTAAAAATAAAAATAGCGAAAAAGTAACATTAACAGAAGTTGTTGGTTTTATAAAAAAGACAGTTTTGTTAATGCCATTGGATGAGCTTGGTGGCATTGGTCCTGGGTCACTAGTAAGAGCAACTGGTAAGAGCCTGACAATTAAGGTTGGAAATTCTCTACTAGGACATACATTAGATGGACTTGGAAGAATTATGGGAGGTGATGCAGATATTACTGATGATGATCAACTTCTTGAGTACCCTGTAATGAGAGAGTCCCCTGCACCATTTAAGCGCAAGAATATTGATACTATTTTGAGCACCGGTGTGAGAGCAATTGATGGAATGCTGACAGTTGGTGAGGGTCAGCGAATGGGAGTATTTGCAGGTAGTGGTGTCGGCAAGAGTACACTGCTAGGGATGATTGCAAAATATTGTCAAGCAGACGTAATTGTGATTGGACTTATTGGTGAGCGAGGTAGAGAAGTTAAGGAATTTATCGAAAAAGACCTAGGAGATAAAGGATATGCAAAGTCAGTGGTTGTCTGTGCTACTTCAGATATGCCACCTTTAGTTAGATTAAAAGGTGCATACGTGGCAACGGCCATTGCAGAATATTTTAGAGACCAGGGTAAAAAAGTTGTTTTAATGATGGATTCAGTCACACGCTTTGCGATGGCGCAACGGGAAATTGGATTGTCAATTGGCGAGCCACCAACTACAAAGGGATACACACCTTCAGTTTTTGCAACACTTCCTAAACTCTTGGAAAGAAGTGGAATGGCGGAAAATGGTTCAATTACGGCATTTTATACCGTCCTGGTTGAAGGGGACGATATGAATGAACCAATTGCTGATTCAGTCCGCGGAATTCTTGATGGACATATTGTTTTATCTAGAAAAATTGCAAGTAAGAATCATTATCCAGCGATTTCAATCCAAGACAGCCTAAGCAGATTAATGAAATCATTGATTACAAAAGAACATGAAAATGATGCTAAAGAATTGCGAGAAAATATCACTGTTTATGCAGATGCAAAAGATTTAATTGATATTGGGGCTTATAAGAATGGAGCAAATCCAGTCATTGATTATGCAGTCTCCTTACATCATCCAATCGAAGACTTTTTATGCCAGTCTGTAGATGAATATGAAACTTTTGCTGAGACAGAAGGGAAACTGCATCAGTTATTTGAGCAGTATAACCTATAGAAAGTCGAGAGGAAAATGGGGAAATTTAATTTTACACTGGAGAAACTGCTTGATTTTAGAAGAGAGAATGAAGATAGCCTAAAACAAGAATACACGACCTTGGTGTCTGAATTGTCTTTGAAAGAAAGAAAAATTAATGAGTTATTATCAGAGAAAAAGAGTTTGATGTATTCAATTGAACCGACAGTTGGAAGAATGCAAATTCAAAGAAATTATTTAGATGAAATTAACCAGCAGGTAAACAGATTAAGATTAGAATCATTGGAGTTGCAAAAAGGGCTTGCTGAATTATTGGAACGATTAGTTGGGGCACAACAAGAGCGTAAAGTTTTAGAGAAACTTGAAACGAAACAAAAAGATGAATT
The DNA here is from genome assembly GCF_019443985.1 of Liquorilactobacillus hordei DSM 19519. Classification (NCBI taxonomy): domain Bacteria; kingdom Bacillati; phylum Bacillota; class Bacilli; order Lactobacillales; family Lactobacillaceae; genus Liquorilactobacillus; species Liquorilactobacillus hordei. Next base: position 162,088 of record NZ_CP049303.1, on the reverse strand, counting down.
TGATCTCAGATTAGCACATGAAGAACAAAAAGAATTAGATGAGTTTGCAAATCGCAGAATTTTGAAAGGAGGTGAGAATTATGGATAGCACATTGATAAATAGTCGGCAATCAGCAACAACTAATATTGCGAACGTTGAAAAAATAAGCTCATATGGCGCAGAAAGTAATTTAACAGGATCTGCGACACATTTTATTAATCTCTTACAACAGAAATTAATTAGCAAAACAACAGTAGATGACACTAGTGAATCTGATTCTAGCGGTGAAGACTCAACCGATGCAAAAGAATCTCAAGATAAGCAAGATGCAAGCATGGATGAGCAAGTAGAAAAAGATAAATTGGGAAACAGGAATGATATGTTGAACAGCCCTACAACTGAAATTTCTGTTGCACAAGAAGAAAATACTATGAATTCTATGGTGCAAGCAAGAAATAACATAGTATCAACGAAGATAGAATCAACTGTTCAAACTGAACCAATAAGTAATGTTAGTTTTATGGATAATGAAGAAACAACACAAAATAAGGGTTCTTTGGTAGGCAACCTGCAAAGCGTTACCCCAGAAATTGGAAAACTAGACGGTGCTGAGAGTACTTTAACCACAAATTCAATCGAAAATCAAACTGGAGATACAAAGATACGAGATATAAAAAATAAACCAGTGTTTACGGGTAAGATTGATGAGACAACACTAAATACTCAGAATTTTGTGGTCAGCGAGAGTTCAAAGAAGAGTACGGGTATGCCAAATATTACTTCTAATGTTTCTGATAAAAAGCCGCCAACACTAGATACAATTTCTGCGGTAGGCAACCTGCAAAGCGTCATTCCAGAAATTGGAAAACTAGACGGCCTTGAGAGTACCATAATCACAAATTCAATTGAACTCCAAACTGGCGATACAAAGATACAGGATATAAAAGGTAAATCAGTGTTTATGAGTAAGATTGATGAGCCAACGGTAAATACCCAGAATTTTGTGGTCAGCGAGAGTTCAAAGAAGAGTACGGATACGCCAAATATTACTTCTAATGTTTCTGATAAAAAGCCGCCAACACTAGATACAATTTCTGCGGTAGGCAACCTGCAAAGCGTCATTCCAGAAATTGGAAAACTAGACGGCCTTGAGAGTACCATAATCACAAATTCAATTGAACTCCAAACTGGCGATACAAAGATACAGGATATAAAGAGTAAGTCAATATTTACGCCAGAGACCAGTAAAGCACTATTGAATAAGCAAGAAGAAAGTAACAGTACGCTAACAGAGACAAAGGCATTTGAGAATATAACAGGAATTCAAATGGCTAATTTGATGGTTGAGAAGAGTAATAGCACGAATGAAAATGCTGATTTTACGATCAAAGTTAATGATTCTACGACTGTTTTGCAAGATAAGACAGCCACAAGTATTGTCAAAACATTGGTGAGTGGAGAAAGTAAGCAGGTTACAGTCCAATTGGAACCAGGAAATCTTGGAAAAATTGAGATATCACTCCAATCAACTGCAAAAGAAGTAAGTCTTAATTTTAAATTGACATCAAGCCATGCTAAGTCACTTATTAGTGGAATAGCAACACAATTGGAACAGGTATTAAATAATCAAATAGCGGCAGATAAGACAGCTAATGATAAAGTAACAATGCATCAAACGCCTGCAAGTAGTTTAGATGGCGCACAGTTTTCATTTGGGCAACATCAATTTGGTCAACAGGCAAATCAAAATATGACTAAGTCAAGACTTAATGAGCAATATCGTAACAATAAAATTGGACAAGATGAAGTAATTGCGAAGAAACAAGATAACGTGCAACGAAATGAAAAAAATATTATTAGTATTCTAGCTTGAAGGAGAGATAAACATGAGTTATGACTATACACAAGCTATTCCATCAGTTGGAATATCTACAGAATATAGTGGTTCAACAAGTAAAACGAATCTATCTATGGACGATTTTTTGAAGATTATGTCCGCTGCCATGAAGAATCCGTCAATTGGCAGTGATTCGTCGAGTGGAAGCAGTAGTAGTGGTACAGATTATGTTTCTCAAATGGCTCAGTTTGCCTCATTGGACCAATTGAATAATATTGGAAAAAGGCTGACTACGACAGTTATGGGGATGCAACAAAATGAGGCGTTTTCGTTATTAGGAAAGAATGTACAATTGGCTGATGGAAGTACAACCGTTAGTGGAAAAGTAGACAAGGTTAAATTTTCAAATGGATATGCCACCCTGGTAGTAAAAGGAAATGAATACCAAATGGGTGCATTGACGGAAGTGGATAATGATACAACGAATTGATGGAACTAGTAATAGTTTCACTGGAATAAACAACAGCCGAGTAAAAAATAATTCAACTGAAAATAACGAAAATTTTTCAAAAATACTTGCGCAAAAGCAAGATCAAGTGAAGATATCAAAGCATGCACGGCAAAGATTGAGCGCACGCAATTTAGATTTACAAAATAGCGATTTGTCCCATATAGGACAAGCGATGAATGAACTTAACGAAAAGGGAAGTAAAGATTCGTTGTTGCTCTACAAAGATATGGGACTAATTGCAAATGTTCAAAATAGAACGATTATTACTGCTATGAATGTTAATGAGATAAATACAGTAACAAATATAGACAGTACAAAATTTGTAAAATAATAGGCTGGACCTTACGAGGAAGCCTAAATAACTCTCTGACTGATTGAGGAGAGTTCAACTTATAGGGGGAATTAAAATGTTAAAATCACTTTATTCTGGAGTTAGTGGCATGAAGGGCTTTCAAACTAAAATGGATGTAATTTCTGATAATATTGCCAATGTAAATACCATGGGTTTCAAATCAAGCCGTGTTATCTTTGAAGATTTGATGAGCCAAAATATGTCTAATTCAGCAGCTGCATCTAATAATTTAGGTGGGACAAATGCAAAGCAAATTGGACTTGGAGTAAAACCTGGTTCGATTGATAAGGATACTTCAGCAGGTTCACCACAGTCAACGGGACGGACTCTTGATTTTTATATAAATGGTGGTGGATACTTCGTTGTTCAAAATGAAAATGGTGAGGATCTATACACGAGAGATGGGGCATTCTCTAGAGATAACCAAGGAAGCCTGACAACTAGTGATGGATTGAAAGTTATGGGACGAGCAGCAACAACACCATTAACAGAATATACGGATGGAACTAATACAGATAGTGCACTTGCAGCATCAGGAAGCTTATCTGGATTGACAATTCCAAGTACGATTACAGTTAATGGTAAGACACTCAATTATGATTCTGTATCGGTTGATCAAAGTGGACTTATTATTGGTAAATATGGTAGTCAAAATTTTGTACTGGGAAAGCTTTCACTGGCTACCTTTAATAACGCTGCTGGGCTTGAGAATGTTGGTGGAAATAACTATGCGGTTTCATCAAATTCAGGAGCAGCTATCATAGCAAATCCTGGTGACACAGGTACAGGTACCGTTAACGCGGGTGAACTAGAGATGTCAAATGTTGATTTATCTAGTGAATTTACAGAAATGATTGTTGCAAACAGAGCTTATCAAGCAAATGCAAAAACGATTACTACATCAGATGAAATGTTGCAAACATTGATTAACTTGAAACAGTCATAATAGTCAGCAATCTTTTACGTGATATTAGGGGGATAAGGTTTGATTGAATTAATTGGCCTAAATGGGAAAAGCTTTTTCTTGAATGCAGATTTAATTTTCAAAATCGAAGAAACACCAGATACGATAATCACGCTCATAGATGACAGAAATCTAATTGTAAAAAATAGTGCAGTTGAAGTAAAAGAACTAATAATAGAATATAGGAGAAAAATTCTTGCGAATTCAGAGAACTTAAACTCCATTAGTGAGGAGAGGTAAAAGTTACTCATGGCAAAAGAAAAAAGTGAGAAAACAGGGAAAAAATGGTTTTTATGGATATTGATATTAATTTTGGTAGCAACGAGTGGGGGAGTAGTTGGTACAATCGTTACGCCGAAGATAATGAGTGCGTTAGGTTCAAATAAAACAGCGACAGTTAAGAAGCAGGCTAAAACAGTTGTTTCAGGCAAGCAAAAGATTGTTCCAGTTAAGAAGTTTGTAATTAATTTGACTAATGAAGATGGCTCCAATAGCACACAGTATGCACAAATTACCTTATCATTTTTGGTCGCAAATACAGATCAAAAAGCTAAACTTAAGAAAAATGTTGCGGTTGTTAGGGACAGTGTCATAAATGTGATTAGACAAAAGAAAGCAAGCGACATTCTGGGTTCTTCAGATAGCTTGGCAGGACTAAAGACCCAATTACGAGACACTATTAATAAAGCATATGGAGCCAAGATTATAGACGATGTGTTTATTACAGATTTAGTTATTCAATAGAAAAGAGAAAAGATGGATATATATATTGCAGTTTTTAAGACAATTATCTTTTTAATAATTATCATCTTCATGATTAATATTTGCCTGAAGTATTTAGGAAAGTATACGAATCAAAGCAAACGGAATTTTAGAATCATTCAGAAAATTGCAGTGAGTAAGACTTCAGCAATAGGCATAGTGCAAATTATTGATACTTACTATGTGATGAGCTTTTCAGAAAATCGCAATGAGATTTTGAAAGAATTGAATGACTATGAAGTGACTCAGCTACTGGATTCTTTGGAGAACCCTAAAAGTAGTGAGAATAATAGTAAAGATTTCAAACAAATTCTTCAGGGTATGAACGACAAGATTCAAGAGCTTAAGAAGAGGAAAAGATAATGAAAAAGAAAATTGCCATGGGGTTGGCTGCTGTTAATATCTGTTTTTGGAAGTTATTCTTGTTCCCGGTAACAGTTTCTGCTATTGGTACCAAAGATATTACATCAACTGTTAATAATTTACTGAATAATAATTCGAGTTCTACAACTACTATTAATACTTTTATTTTACTAACTCTGTTATCTATTACACCGATATTGTTAGTAATGATGACCTCTTTCACAAGAATCATAATGGTACTTTCGTTCGCGCGAAGTGCACTTGGAACACAACAGAATCCGCCTAATCAGGTTTTACTTGGCTTAGCTTTGTTTTTAACATTTTTTACAATGCGTCCTGTGTATACAGATATCTATCAGAATGCGATCAAGCCCTATAACCAAAATGAGATAACGCAACAACAAGTATTTGATCGTTCAGAGAACAGAATAAAAGAATTTATGTATGGTCAGACAAGAAAAAAGGATATCCAGCTTTTTGTTGATGTTTCTAAGGAGAAAGTCAATGTTAGAAAATACAAAAAAATTCCATTGACAATAATCACTCCAGCGTTTGTCATTAGTGAATTGCGAACAGCCTTTAGTATTGGATTCTTGTTGTTTATACCATTCTTAATTATTGATATGGTAGTTTCAAGTATTTTGATGTCAATGGGGATGGTAATGTTATCACCGGTCATGATTTCGTTACCATTTAAAATATTGTTATTTGTACTGGTAGATGGTTGGTACTTGCTGGTAGAGTCACTGATCAGGAGCTTTTATTAGGGAGTTAGGTAGATTTTATGACAATCGAAGTGGTTTTACAGGTAATTAGAGACGCTTTTATTAGAATCATTTTAATTTCGGGGCCAGCAGTTGGAATCGGAATGTTGGTAGGATTAATAATTAGTATCTTTCAGGCTACTACCCAAATTCAGGAGCAAACGCTGAGTTTTGTACCAAAATTGGTTGCTATTTTAATTACGCTAATTCTTGCAGGTAACTTCATGATGACAATTCTTCTTGAATTTACGAAGAATGTATTCAAGATGATTGCGAAGTTGTGAGGTGACTAGATGGTTTTGATTCAGATAGGGGCTCTTTTGCTATGTAGAGTGATGTCTTTCATTGTACTTTGTCCAATTTTTTCGCAGAAAGGCTTTCCTAATTTTGCGAAACTTGTCGTTGGGGGTAGCTTAGTAGTCTCAGCCTATCCTGCAATTACAGGTTATAAGGAAATCACTAATGGGGTCTTGTTGGGCGAGGTTGCTATCAAAGAAGTTATTTTTGGATTAGCAATGGGATATCTAAGTCAACTTGTTTTTAGCGGGGTTATGATGGCGGGACAGATGATTGATTTCCAAGTGGGTTTTTCTATGGCGCAAGCATATGACACAATGACGGAAATTCAATCTGCCCAGTTTAGTAAATTATATTATTGGCTAGCAGTCTCTGTATTTTTTATGCTTAACCTACAAAACTTAATGATTTACGGTGTTATTAACTCCTTCAGGATTGTTCCTTTAGGCGCTGAAAATATAAATGGGGCATCAGTAGATGGAGTGGTTCAATTATTTGAGAAGACCGTTGAGATGTCAATTAGCTTGGCAGCACCAATGGTTGTAGCTGTATTAGTAATTGATATTTTGTTAGGGGTCATTTCAAGATCGATTCCACAGATTAATATTCTAATGATGAGCCTTTCTGTAAAAACAATTGTTAGTATTTTAATATTTCTATTAGCTTTATCAAGTTTAGCAAGCTTTTTGGGCAATAATCTTTCTGAAGGTATAGGAAACATGCTTGAGTTCATAAAATCTGTAAAATAGGAGAGCAAGATGGCCGACAAAGATGGGAAAACAGAAAAACCGACTCCCAAAAGACTAAAAGATGCAAGAAAAAAAGGGGAAGTTCCAAAGACGCCAGAGTTGAACATTGCAGTATCCTTATTAATTTTTGCATTTATTATTTTGCCTTTATGGGAATTTATTCTTCAGGAGTTCCTACCCTATTTAACGCAGATGATAGAGCAAGTTGCAGAATTTAAAGTACAGATAAGTGATTTACCTAAAGTAGCAATACAAGCTGTTTTAATGATTTTATTACTTGCAAGTCCATTCATGTTGATAAGTGTTTTTCTTGGAACTTTTATAAACATTATGCAGGTTGGATTATTGTTTACATGGAAACCATTGAAACCTGATTTTAAAAAATTAAATCCAGTTAATGGCTTTAAGCAGATGATAGGCCTTAGATCACTGGTAAATATTGCAAAGACACTGGCAAAATTAGGCGTGATTATCTATCTCTGTTACCAACAATTTATGGCAGAGATTCCGACAATAATTAACTTGAATGATGTAGGCCTGCAAAAGATCCTTTACTTTGTTTTAGATTTTACTAGGTCATTGATTGAAAAAATTTCTTTTTTCCTATTGGTTGTAGCAATTTTTGATTATGGGTATCAAAGATATACACACCACAAGAGTTTGAAAATGACTAAGCAAGAAATCAAAGATGAATTTAAACAACAAGAAGGGGACCCTAAGGTAAAAGCACAGCGAAAAGCTAAATATCAGGCGATGTCACGTAATGCAATTTCAAAGGTCAAAGAAGCAACTGTGATGGTTACAAATCCAACGCATTATGCGATTGCAATAAAGTATGATCCGCAAAAAGAAGGAATTCCGTTGCTTTTAGCAAAAGGTGCAGATGACTTAGCACAACGAATGAAAGCAGAAGCTAAGAAAATGCATGTGCCGATGATTGAAAATCGGCCAGTTGCAAGAGCAATATACGCTAAAGTAGAACCCGGTGAATTTATACCAGCAGAGATGTATGAGTCAGTTGCGGCAATTATCGCGCTAGTTTATCAACTGGAAGAAAAAGAAAAAAATAAGATTTAGATTGAGTTTTGGGGGATTAGTAAACAAATGAGTAAAAAAAAGCTTAAGAAGAAAAGGACTTTAAATTATGCTGATGTGATTGTTTCTTTTTTGGTAATCAGTATTATCGGATTAATAATAATACCATTACCTGCGATAGCATTAGATATACTAATCGTTATTAATTTAGCAGTTGCAATCAATATTTTACTTATTACGTTATTCACTAGAAGTGTGTTGGAGTTTACAACTTTCCCAACATTGTTATTAATAACAACGATGTTTAAACTTGGTTTAAATATGTCTTCGACGCGACTAATATTAACGGCAGGAAATGGTGGAAATGTAATTGCAGCTTTCGCAAATGTGGTGGCAGGCAGCAATTATATAGTTGGGATTATTTTATTCGTTATTATTATGGTCGTTCAGTTAGTAGTTGTAACTAATGGTGCTGGGCGTGTTTCAGAGGTTTCTGCAAGGTTTACCCTTGACGCAATGCCAGGAAAGCAAATGGCAATTGACTCTGATTTGAACTCTGGACTGATAAATGAAGAACAAGCAAGAAATCGCAGGAAAGACTTACAAAGAGAAGCTGATTTTTACGGTTCAATGGATGGAGCTAGTAAATTTGTTAAGGGTGATGCAATCGCCAGCATTATGATAACCTTGATAAATCTGATAGCTGGGACAATTATTTTCACTATGAAAGGTGATTTATCAATAGCTGATGCATTAGCACAGTTTGGCAAGCTATCAATTGGTGATGGTTTAGTTAGTGCGATTCCTTCGTTACTAATTTCAATTGCTTCCGGTATTATTGTTACGCGTTCTGATAACAATAGTTCCTTTGGTTTGGATATTGCATCTGATGCTGTAAGATATCCTGTTCTATTTAGAATTGTCGGTGTAATCTTGCTGGTATTGTCAATAGTACCAGGTTTTCCTTTCTTGCCATTTTTATTTATTGGAATTGGAATGTTTGTTGCAAGTATGTTTATCAAACAAACAGAACAAAAGACGGCAATTAGGCGAAAAGAAGAAGAGCAGAAGTTAGCATTAAAACGTAAGAAAAAAGAACAAGAAGAAGATGAATCAGTTTCTTCCTTCCAAGTTGAACCAATTGCAATTGAAATTGGCTATGGTCTGATTTCACTGGTTGATAGCACAGTGGATAATAGTTTGATGAGTAGGATAGTTGCCATTCGCAAACAGACTGCTAGAGAGCTAGGAATTCTTGTTCATCCAGTTAGAATAAGGGATAATCTGTACCTTGAATCAAATGATTATTCAATCAAAATCAGAGGGAATGAAGTGGGAGCAGGGCAAATCTATGCAGATAAGCTGATGATTATCAGCCCCGATGACGAGCCATTTCCATTCAAAGGTATTCCGACAAAGGAACCGGCATTTGGGATTGATGCAATGTGGATTGATCAAAAAGATAAAGAAGCTGCTGAAATACAAGGGTTTACAATTATTGAACCTTTAACAGTAATTGCCACACACCTAAAAGAAATTATTTTTGGAAATGCACCTGAATTACTTGGTAGACAAGAGGTCCAGAAGCTCTTAGAAGGAATAAAGGAGCAAAATAATGTCGTAATAGACGAGTTAATACCCGAGATTTTACGCTTGGGAGAAGTTGAGAAAGTCTTACAGAATTTATTGGAGGAAAAAATTCCAATTAATGATTTAGCCACAATCCTAGAAACTTTGGCTGATTATGGGTCAGTTACTAAGGATACAGAAGTGCTGACTGAATATGTAAGACAGGCTCTTAGACGAACAATTGCTGCTAAGTATGCTGACGAACAAAAGAGCATTAAAGTAGTAACAATTCATCCGAAGGTGGAAGAATTAATTACACAGAGTATTCAAAAGACAGCTACTGGGTCATATCCAGTATTGAAACCTGATTCAGTTAATCAAATTTTAGAAGCTCTCAATAAGATTCAGCAGGAACTTACGCTTAAGAATATTGAATTTGTAGTATTAACTTCTCCTAAAATTAGACTGGCTTTTCGAAAGTTAATTTCCTTTAACTTCCCTAACATGTCAATCTTATCGCTGAATGAAGTACCTAATGAAATTTCGATTGAGACCGTAGGAACAATTAACGTTTAAAAGTTTTTGATGAAGGGAGTATGGAGATAATATGTATGAAGCTAGTCCTGAAGATGAAGTTTTGAAATATCTTCCTTTGGTTGAAAAAGTTGCTAAAAGAGTTCCAATCAAAAGTACAGAGTATGAATACAGCGATTACTATAATATTGGCGTAATCGGTCTGATTGATGCATTACACAAATTTGATGTTACGAAAAAGGTACCTTTTGAGAGTTATGCAGCAATCAGAATTAGGGGTGCAATCATTGATGAAGTCCGAAAGCATTCAAGAATTTCAAGATACAAGATGGTTGCAATTAATAATTTTTACAAGGCAAAACAAGAACTTGAACAAGATCATAAAAGAGAAGTCACTGACAGTGAAATTTGCGAAAAGATGGGAATATCTAGCACACAGTTAAATGAAATTTATGAGAATATCCATTATCTGGCTAGTATCTCTCTTGAAGGAACAATTTTCCCTACAGAAGGGGAAGGTGGAGTTTCTTTGGGAGATGTTATTCCTGACAATAGTGGAACTAATGCTGAACAGAAATTAATGGGTGAAGAATGCGAAGCAGCCTTGACAAGATGCATACAGAAATTAAACGAACGTGAGCAGTTAATCTTGAGTTTGTATTATAAAGAAGAAGTAACTTTAAAGGAAATTGCTGCTATTTTAGATATTTCAATAGCAAGAGTTTCACAGATTCATGGAAAGGTAATCGCAAAGTTGAAATTATCGATGGGAGATGAATTGTCGTGATCCGAGGATTAGATACAGTTGAACAAAGCCTTGATGTTTTACTCAAAAGGCAAGAAAATACTAGCGGAAATATCGCTAATGTTAATACAACAGGATATCAGGCAAAACAACTATTTCAATCAACATTAAAAGAAGTTCAATTTGAGAATCATCAAGGAGGACCAAATGTTTCTGAACGACAAAATATAGGTGGCTTTACGTTTGGAAATGCCATCGATGGTTCTTATGTTGACAGCAGTAAAGGCTCAATGAAAGAAACTGGAAGGGCTACTGACTTTGCAGTTAATAGTGACGGATATTTTACAGTTAGAATGAACGATGGCTCTCTTGCATATACAAGAAATGGAAATTTTAAGCTGAACAACCAAAATCAATATATGACCCAAGAAGGTTATCAAGTTATTGGAAATAATGGACAGGCTATTACTGCAAGTAATAATCCAGCATTTAGAATAGTAAGTATTCCTAATGAGCAGCAATTAACTGATGCAGGAAATGGTTATTACACAACTAATCAAAATGTACAAATTAATACGAATCCCAATGTGATGCAAGGCTATTTAGAACAATCGAATGTTTCGATGTCTGATGAAATGGTCACATTAATGCAAACGGGTAGAGAATTCGAAGCTAATCAAAAGGTTTTGAGTTCAACAAATGAAACTCTAGACAAAGCTGTTAACAGTTTAGGAAAAGTATAGGAGTTAGTATAGATGAATATTTCGGGTATTTTGTCCATTAATAAGTCAGGAATAAATGGACTACAAAATAATATGGACAACATCGCAAATAACATTGCAAATTCAGAAACAATTGGTTATAAAAATAGAAATACAACTTTCCAAGAGTTAGTCAACAATCAGACAACAGCTCAAGAAGCGAATTTAACTGCTGGAACGAGCCTAGGATTAAATACTGGGGTGGGTGTCAACAGTGAATCAATTAATTTTGCACAGGGTAGTCTGCAACAAACAGGAAAGACAACTGACTTTGCAATACAAGGACAAGGATTTTTTGGAATATATAATCAAAATGGCGAATTATTATTAACCCGAGATGGGAGCTTTACACGAGACAGCACGGGTCAATTGGTGAATGCAAGCGGGAATAAAGTAGCAGTGGATGCAACTATCCCTGAAACAAGCTGGCCAAATGGTGACTTAAATGTTGCAAGTGATGGCAATATAAGTATTGTGAACAATGGAATCAGCACCTCTGTTGGAAAACTAAGAATGTATTTACCACAAAATAATGAAGATCTAGTAAGTGTTGGTAATAATAATTATACCGTTAAAAATGGGAATCAGTTGCAAGTGATGGCAAATCCAAGTATAAAGCAAGGATATTTAGAAGCTTCAACAGTTGATCTAGCAGATTCTATGACAGATATGATTGCAACTCAAAGGGCATATCAGATGAATGCCAAGGCACTGCAGGCAACTGATGATATGTTTGAGGTAATTAATCGCCTAGCCAACTAATATTTCAAGAGGTGAGACATCAATTGATAGATGTAAGAAAAGTTACAAAGATATATAAAGGGAGAATTCATGCGTTAAGAAACATTACATTTTCAATAAAACAGGGTGAATTTGTCTATGTAATTGGTGCTAGTGGTGCGGGAAAATCGACCTTACTGAAACTCTTATATCGTGAAGAAATTCAGACATTCGGAAGTATCAAGATAGGTAATACTTTTGCTAGTCAAATTACTCATAAGCAACTCTACCTCTTAAGACGACAACTGGGTGTTGTAATGCAAAGTGATTTATTCTTATCTAATCGCACTGTTTTTGAGAATATTGCTGTGTGTGTCGAAGCAGTTAGTGGTGCTAACAACAGCAAGGTAGCTATACGCACGAACGAAGCTTTGGATGTTGTGGGAATGCTCGATAAAAGCAGTAGAAAAATTAATGAATTATCAATTGGTCAACAAAAAAGAGTTGCGATTGCTAGGGCAATTGTTAATCATCCATCAATTGTTTTGGCAGACGAGCCAACTGCAAATTTGGATGCAAAAGCTGCATTAGAGATAATGAAGCTTTTTTTTAAGATTAATAGTATGGGAACAACAGTCATTATGGCAACACATGATAGTACTATGGTAAACACGGTTCGTGAACGAGTACTTGAACTAAGTAAGGGTGAACTGGTTAGAGACGAGCAAGATGGGGGATATACCCGATACCCTGATAATAAAGACGTGTATATCTGGTAATAAAGTCTTAATAATTTCGATGAATTTCCGATATGAAGAGCATAGAGTTGTGTGAGTTTTTAACTAACCTTACTCGAGTCTAAATATATGTTGTTTATATCGGAAGGGGTATTAAGTATAATGTCCAAGAAAATTTTAAAGAAAGTTCCTAAGAAAACTACAAAGTTAAGAATAGGTGCATTTAAGTCGGTTCTTTTTACTTTGCTTGTATTAATTATTGCCTACTTAACGCTTGTTAGTGGAAGTACCGATACTGCAATGAGCAATAAGTTTTTTGTTTTTGCAGTAAGTATATTGGTAGTGCATCTGATTTTGTGTGTTGTCTTAAATTACACCGCAGCAAATCCTTACAGTAAAGATCTCGAATATATCCATCAAAAACTTAATCAGGTTGTTTCTGGGGATTTGTCTAGTTTGGATGACTTGACTCCATCAAAAAATGATGATCCTTTAATTTCGAAAGTAAAAGATGATGTGCATAGTTTTGCCAATACTTTTATCGCCGTGGTTGTGGGAATGAAAAGCGAAAGTACCAAGATGAGTGAAATGACACTGAAACTTGTTAAGGTTTTGAAAGAAGCAGGTATGTCTGTTGATGGTGTTAAAACAACAATGGGAAATATTGCAGAGGCTTCAGGCTCACAGGCGGCAGAAGCAGAACAGACTTCAAATGATATGCAAGAACTTTCTAGTAAAATAGAGAAAATCTATAGTGAAATTGAGTTGATGAACGGCTATGTTGAAGACTCTAAAAAGACAAATACAAGTAACTCAACTATGATGGTTCAGGTATCAAGTAACTGGGAAGAAGAACGAAAGACACAAGCACAACTAGTTACCGAAATGGACGAAATGAATAAAGATATTCAAAGCATCGGTAATATTGTTGAACTAATCACAGATATTTCTGAGCAGACAAATCTTTTGGCACTTAATGCATCAATTGAAGCTGCAAGAGCAGGAGAAGCTGGACGAGGATTTGCAATCGTTGCAGAAGAGGTTAGAAATCTTGCGGAACAAAGTAGCGAGTCAACAAAAAATATTAGAGAAATAATCACGTTGATCAGAAATAAATCAGAACATATGGCGGCAGCACTGAATACCTCATATGAGAGTAGTGAACAACAGACAGACTATATTGGAAAAGCAATTAATTCAACTGAACAGATTTCGATTTTAGTTAAGAAATTTGTCGGAAGCATTCAGCAAGTAGAAAAAAATATAGCTGCAGTGATAGATGAAAAAAATATGGTTGGTCATTCTATGGAAAACATATCTTCAGCTATTTCTGATACATCGGCAGGAACACAGGAAGTAACTGCGACAGTTGAAGAACTTCAATTGAATGTTAAGGAATTTGAAAAGAGTGTCAAAGAAATTGAAGAAATTGCAAATATTCTGAAATTCCAAGTGGATAGTTTTAAACTCTAAAAGGTTAATTTAAGGGAGATGGCTTTAGATGGTGAAACAATATATTGTATTTAAAAGTCATGAGCAGATGTTTGCGTTACCAGTAAGCATAGTAAAAAGGGTAGTTGAATTTCCAAAGTTTATAATACTTCCGGAGGTACCCGAATATGTTCTAGGTGCAGTGGAATTTAACAATACAATGGTACCTATTATTGATTTTAAAAATAAGCTTTTTGGTGAAAAAGTTGAAGAAAATCCAAGCTCCAAAGTCATTTTGTGTAATTGGGAAGATAATTCGTTGGGACTATTGATTGAGGAGATTATTGGAATTACGGAGTTAACTGAGACAGATTACGAGGCAGAGATAGAAAGAGCAAATCTAAAAAGAGGTTATGTAGATAAGTTTTTGAAGCTAAAGGATGATGTTGTAATCTCAATTAACTTAACATATCTTTTTGATAACAAACAAGAAGATCAAATATTAGATGCACTTGAAGAGACTGCGTCAGAAGGTACTTTTGATGACAGTACTGAAGAATGAAATAAAAGTTGGGATTGCAGAGTATAAGTTAGGAACAGAGTCCGAGAAGCTGATAACCGTTGGTTTGGGTTCTTGTGTAGGTACAATTATATATGATAAGAAGACCAAAATCGGAGGATTGAGTCATATAATGCTTCCAGACAGTGTGCCATTTGAAAATAAAGGGGTGCTGAATATTGCTAAATTTGCAAATTTAGCAATTCCTGAAATGGTTGCTGAAATCAAAAAAAAGTCACCCACTGCAGACCTGGCTGCTAAGATTGTTGGCGGAGCGAACATGTTTAATTTCAATAATGGAACAGGGATGAGTATCGGAGAACGTAATGTTTTGGCTGTTAAAAGTTCTTTAGCTAGTTTGAGAATCCCGATTATCTCAGAAAATGTTGGAGGAAACAGTGGAAAAACAATGATTGTTGACTTAAAAGATTTTAAGACAATGGTTAGAATTGTTAATCACGAAATAGTATATATATAGAAAGACGGATTTTATGAATATTTTAGTTGTTGATGATTCAGCATTCATGCGAAAAGTAATCACGGACATTGTTGAGAAACAATCCGACTTGCACGTGATGAACACTGCACGAAATGGTAAACAAGCGGTTGAATTGATTAGTCAAAATAATTACGATCTAGTACTTATGGATATTGAGATGCCAACAATGAATGGATTAGAAGCACTTAAAGTCATTCGTCGGACAAATAATGTTCCAGTAATTATCCTGAGTGCATTAAGTAAAAAGGAAAATACAATTGAAGCTTTGGCAACAGGAGCTACAGATTTTGTCGAAAAGCCGAATAACTTAATGAACTTAGAAAATGAATGGTTGGAGGAGTTTCTAACAAAAATCAGAGGAATTGATAATGAAACAAAAGATGACTCTGGTAATAAAGCAAGACTTTTTGTTAACGTACAAAAAAATGATAAAGATTTCAATACTCTCAGAGCCGTAGTTATTGGTGCTTCAACGGGAGGACCTAAAACATTACTCAGAATAATTAGATCATTGAATACTCCTACAAGGATTCCAATACTAATTGTTCAGCATATGCCTAAGGGATTTACAACTTCATTTGCTGAACGATTGAACCAGGAAAGTAAAAGCGAGGTTGTTGAAGCAAAAGAAGGGATGAAAATCGAACCAAAGATATACGTTGCTCCAGGCGACTTCCACATGGTGGTTAAAAATGGCAAGATTTCCCTGAATCAGGGACCAAAGCAAAATGGAACACGTCCGGCGGTTGATAATCTATTTATTTCAGCGGCAGATGTGTACAAGAATCGACTCGCAGGTATTATCTTAACTGGCATGGGTAAAGACGGAACGATTGGTATGAGTAGGATAAAAGATTTTGGGGGCTACACGGTTTCACAAGACGAGCAGAGCAGTGTTATTTTTGGAATGCCACGCAGTGCAATTGAAGCGGGTGTTGTTGATGAAGTTTTAAGTTTAGATGAAGTGTGTCAGAGATTGCAACAAATGATTGGGTGAGAAGATGGAACAGAATTTTACATTCTTCAACAGGTGGGTATTAAAAAACGTTGGAATTGATTTGAATAATTACAAGGAAAGACAAATGCAACGTAGAATAACAAATATTATGAATTCTGCGGGAGCAAAAACAGTCGAAGATTATGCCCGTATTCTTGAAAAAGATCGGGATGCATATAATGCATTTGTAAAGCATATAACAATCAATGTTACAGATTTCTTTAGAAACAAAGAAATCTTTGAAATATTCGAGAAGTGCTTTATGCAAAATGTGGTTCCAAAATTTGATCATATAAAAATTTGGAGTGCGGCTTGTTCGACAGGAGCAGAACCGTATTCATTGGCAATGATTTTGAATAAGAATAATGTGAGGAATACTAATATTCTCGCAACTGATATAGATGAAACTATTCTTGCAAGAGCCAGAAAAGGGCAATATACAAAGGCAGAACTAACTAATGTGTCACCAGCTGATCTGCTGAAGTATTTCAGTGAACTTGGCCCTGATAAATATGTAGCCAAAAATGAAATTAAGAAATATGTTTCTTTTGAGAAACAAGATTTATTGGGAACGCAATATCCTCATAACATGCAAGTGATAGTTTGTCGCAATGTCACCATCTATTTTAAGCTAGAAGCACGCGATGAAGTTTATCGGAAATTTAGTGAGGCCCTTAGCCAGGGCGGGTTATTGTTTACAGGAGCAACCGAAACTATTAATGAACCTAGTAAGTTCAATCTTGAAAAAGTTGATACTTTTATATATAGAAAAATCTAATGTGGAAGGAGATTTGATTAATGGACGATAACAGTGTGTACCGTAATCTGTTTTTTGAAGAAAGTGATGATAATCTTCAAAAGTTAAATGATGATGTCCTGGAATTGGAAAGCGAACCTGAAAATATCGATTTAGTTAATGAAATTTTTAGAGCAGCACATACCTTAAAAGGAATGTCTGCAACAATGGGTTATGATGTAATGACAAAATTAACTCATAAGATGGAAAATCTCTTTGATTTTTTCAAATCTGGCAAGTTAAAAGTCACAAGTGATTACATATCATTAATCTTTGAATGCTTGGATAAGTTGTCTCAGCTAATAGAGGATTTGCGCAATGATCAGGAGTTGTCGGAAGATCAAATTAGTGAGTTACTAAAAAAATTAATTGATGTTGAAGAGAGTGTCAATGGTACAAAAACAGAGGAAACTCATGGTACAGAAAATAAGACAGAAGAACTCACCACGATATTAAGTAATCGAGAAGATGCAGATATTGATGTTGTAAAGAAAGCAAGAGCACAGGGATATAATGCATTTGTAGTAGCCATTCGCATTGATAAAGGATCAATGCTTAAGGGACCAAGAGCTTTCTTAATAATTGAACATTTGGAGCAAGAAGGGGATGTTATTTATACAGAACCAACTGCCGATCTGCTTGAAAATGGTGAATTTGAGACTGACTTCAAATTAATTTACTTAACAAAAAGCACAAAAGATCAAGTTGAAGCAAATATCGATACAAATAGTGAAATTGATACCTTCATAGTAGAAGAGTTCGATAGTGATAAGGAAACAAAAAACGATGAAAAAGCAGTTAAGGCTGAGTCCAAAACTGCGACTGCTAAATCGACTGCAACAACTCCTAAAAAAAGTAAAACTACTGATTCAAAAGGTAAGAAGAATACTCCTGCAAAACATGCAAGTGCAGCTAGAAACCAGTCTATTAGGGTTGATTTATCACGCCTTGATTTATTCTTGAATTTGGTTTCCGAGTTGGTTGTCTACCGTAACCAATTGGATGATGCGAACAAAAGAAATGATGCAACTGAAGTTAAGGACTCACTTGAACAAGTTTCACGCTTGACCTCAGAACTGCAAGATTTGGTCTTGAAGATTAGAATGCAACAGGTAAGTGTTGTATTCAGTCGTTTCCCACGAATGGTCAGAGATCTGGCGAAAGAACTTGATAAAGATATGGAGCTGATTGTTGAAGGTGAAGAGACTGAGTTAGATAAGACAGTCGTTTCTGAATTGAGTGAACCTTTAATACATTTGTTGCGTAATTCAGCAGACCATGGAATTGAAAATGCGGAAATCCGGAAAAAGTTTGGAAAACCTGAAAAAGGAATAATCAAGTTATCTGCATACCAAGAAGGAAACCAGGTCAATATCACACTTGAAGATGATGGTAAGGGACTTGATCCACAGGTCATGAAAGAAAGTGCTGAAAGTAAGGGAATTGATACAACTGGCATGACAGATGATGAACTAATACATCTGATTTTCCATCCCGGCTTTTCAACCGCTAAGGAAATCACTAATATTTCCGGGCGTGGTGTAGGACTAGATGCAGTGATGGCTAAAATTGGTGATTTAGGCGGATCATTGGAAATGAAGACAGAACTTCATGTTGGTACTAAATTCGTAATAAAATTACCGCTGACTCTGTCAATTATTCAGGCGTTGATGGTTAGGGTTGCTAATGAAAGCTTTGCGATTCCGTTGGATGTTGTTGAACGAGTTGTTGTGATTCAAGAAAAAGAAATAATTACTAGCATGGACAAAGAAGTTGTGGAATATCAAGAGGGTTTGATTCCTGTTATTAGGGTAGACAAGGTCTTAGGATTAACAAATGAAGAAAATGCCAAGCAATTTGCAATTGTGGTTAAAAGCGATAAGCAATATTTTGCAGTGCTGGTAAATGAATTAATTGGGCAACAAGAAATCGTAATTAAGAAAATCGATACCATTGTTCAAAAACTTAATAAATTTCAAGGAGCAACAATCTTTGGAAATGGTTCGATTGCGCTTATCCTAGATGTTAACGCTATTTGCCAAGGAAAACCGGTTGAAAGCTAATGGAATATACTGACATTGAATTAGACGCAATCAGAGAGATCATAAATATTGGTGGTGGTAATGCAGCAACAAGTATTTCAAAACTTGTTAACCAAAAAATCAATATGCATGTTCCCGAAATCAGTTTTTTAAGTTATCATGAACTATACAAAGAAATATATACGGAAGATGAAGAGGTTCAAGCTACCATCAGTAATTTTAATGGTGATTATAGTGGAGTTTTTCTTCTAGTAATACCGGATAAATCAATTAAAAAATTGGTCAAGTTACTGTTAGGCGAAGATTCGGCATCAGATGAGTTAGAAATATCAGCAATTAGTGAATTGACTAATATAGTAACTAATTCCTTCTTGAGTGCAATTGAAGGACTGTTGAATGCAGAAATACAAACATCAGTGCCACGGACGCAAGAGGATTACTTCGGTGCCATTATTAGCAGTTCTTACTTAGCATTGGAACACTACGATGATCAAATAATGATTATGAGAAATGAATTTATATATGCAGATGAGAAAATTGATTCATCATTATTTTTAATCCCAGAGCAAGGTGTTTTGAATAAGATGGTAGAGTCTTTACGAATTTGAAAGGAGCAATAAAATGGCAAAAAGAGTCTTAATTGTTGATGATGCGGTTTTTATGAGAATGAAATTGAAGGATATTTTAGAAAAGAATGGTTATGAGGTTGCAGAAGAAGCTGAGAATGGTCAGGATGCTTTTGACAAGTACCAAGTTGCGAAACCAGATTTAGTTACAATGGATATTACCATGCCCGAGGTTGATGGAATTGAGGCATTGAAACTCATTAAGAACTTTGATGGTAATGCAAAAGTTGTAATGTGCAGTGCAATGGGACAACAAGGAATGGTCATGGAAGCAATTCGAGCAGGAGCAGTTGATTTTATTGTTAAGCCATTTGATACTGATCGCGTTATCAAGGCTTTAGATAAGGCACTATCTTAGACGTTAGGAGATGTTTGGCTGTGCAAATGATTCTCTTTAAAATGAATCAGCAGAATTTCATGGTTTCAGCGGAATCTGTTGAGGAAGTAATAGATACTATCGAAATAACAGGAATCCCCTTAGCCCCCAAGTGGGTGCAAGGGTTAATAAATTTACGAGGTAGTGTTTTGACAGTGGTAGGGTTGGCAGAATTAATTAATCTGCCACCAATTGAGAAAAAAATGAATATATTGATAATGAAGAACGAAGATAATCGTAAAGGATTATTAATAGATGAAGTGTTGAAAGTCATCGATATAGAAAAAGAGCAAATTCAGCTTGAAAGTAGCTCAGATAAGAAATATTATATTGGTGCAACCACTGTTGAGGGAAATGTAGCAAGTGTTATCGAGATAAATCAACTGATTTTTTGAGAAGTGAGGGATCAAAGTGGACCAAGTATTGACACAACAAGAAATTGATTCTCTGTTGAACGCAATGAACAACGGTGAAATTGTAGAAGAAAAAACTGAAAAAAAAGAAGAACTCAAAGTAAAGAGCTATGATTTCAGAAGACCAACAAAGCTGTCCAAAGAGTATGTCAATACGTTGCACATGATTTTCGAGGACTTTTCTAAGGTTAGTAGTAATGTTCTTTCGACGCTCTTACGTTCAAATATCAGTTTTAATCTGGCGTCTATTGAGCAGGTCAGTTACGATGAATTTATTCATTCAGTACCACGTTTTACTTTACTGGGACTTTTCCACTCTGAACCACTAAAAGGAATTCAGATTTTAGAAATGAATCCTCAGCTTTGCATGCTGATTGTGGAGTTACTTTGTGGGGGAACTGATAATGGTAAGCAGGAGAATATCTCATTAAAGGAGAAAGATTCCTTTACGGATATTGAATTGATACTTTTAAAAGAAATCGTTATTGAGATGACCAAGATTTATGAGAATGTTTGGAAAGATATTATTGAATTACAGACTGAATTTGATGAGTTGGATAGTAACCCACAATTACTTCAGAATATGTCACCAAATGAGCCGGTTGTGATGATAACATTTACCGTTAGGATAGGTGATGTTGATAGTTTTGTGAATATTTGTGTTCCTTATGTCTTCTTTGAAGGATTGACAGATAAGTTAAGTTTTCATAATTGGTTCCTGATTTATTCACAAAAATACACAAGATACCCATCAAACACATGCTTCACGCGTTTGATGGGCATTTTGCATTTTCACCTTTTAAGTGCACAAAAAGAGCCTCAGCTCTGGTATAGTTAAATTGCTAAACAAAACCACATGAGAGAAGAGGACTCTACATTGAAAACTTTACAGGAAATGGCATTCAATTTCAACAAGAATATTTTAGTATCGCATACGGGTGGTCAATTATCTTCCGATGGCGGGCTAACATTGTGTGTAGAACTGATGGCAAAGTTTCAGTTCACCAACTTGGCCGATAAACTATTGAGGTTCAATGACCAGCGACGATATTGTCAACACAGTAATTCTAGTATCTTAAGACAGTTAACTCTTCAGATTATTGCCGGTTATAGCACAGATTCTGCGGCAACTTTTTTAGAAAAAGAACCGCTTTTTAAATTATTATTGGATAAACCGTCTTTGGCTTCACAAGCAACAATATCACGTTTTTGGCAACGCTTTGATAAAGATAGTGTTAGCACATTACAGACTTTAAATGAGGCTTTGATCGACCGTGTTCGACTATTAACCAACCAGACAGCCACGATTATTGATATCGATTCGACTCACTCAGACACTTATGGCAAACAGGAAGCCACTAACTACAACGCACATTATGGTACTGAAGGATATCATCCATTACTGGCAACTGATCAAGATGGTAACTTATTGAAAGCTGTCTTGCGTCCTGGAAATGCCTACACCAGCAAAGATGTAAAAGCTTTTTTAACACCACTATTAAAGCATTATCAAACTCAGCTGCCCACGACTGACATTCTGGTTCGTGGTGATAGTGGCTTCGCCACGCCAGAAGTTTACGATGTCTGTGAAGCCGACGATGTGTTTTACATTATTCGACTCAAACGCAATCGGAAACTGCAGAATCTAGCTGAAAAGTTCGTCAAGATCAGTGATCAAACCCAGTGGCAAGAGAAAGAGACTCACTACTACTCTGAAATCTATCAATCAGCATCGTGGCCTAAGCCGCGGCAGATCTATGTTAAATCAACTCGAGCAGCCGGTGAACTGATCTTTTCACATGAATTTATCGTTACTAATCTGACTAATTTAACGGCTGAAACAGCCTTTGAACTGTATCACAAACGCGGCCAAATGGAAAATTACATCAAAGAAGCTAAAGCAGGTTTCTTTTTCGATAAGACTGATAGTTCAACGTTTAATGCCAACGCTGCCCGGATGATGGTTAGTGTACTGGCTTACAATATTGTCAACTTTTTAAAGCAGCTAGCACTGACAAAACATGATTCAGGTTTGTGCGTTAGCACATTGCGGATCCGTTTATTCAAATTTGCGGCACGTGTCGTGCATACTGGCCGACGCATTCAGTTGCGACTGAGCTCGTATCATGTTTACCATCGACTGTTCTACCAGGTTCTACAGCGTATCCAGGCTATTGAATAACCGGCAAAATTAAAAAAATCTGTACAACCAAGGGACAAGTGTATCCAAAAATTCAAAGCAATTCTGAGTTAGTTGAAAAATCTCACTAGCTAGAACTTATAAACATAGTATTTCAGCAAAAGATAAAGACATACCCGTCAGTTTTCGAAAAAATACGAAAACTGACGGGCTTTTAATGAACTATGAATAATTCAGGATTGGTTCGACTCAAATCAAGAGTATAGTGCAAATGATGAACGTAAGTTAAAAGAAAGTATGAACAATATTGGACTTGACTTACAAGTAGTCTTAGGTGAATCGGAGTTGGAGTTATCGAACTTCTTACACCTTGAGCCAGGAGATATTTTGAAGTTAGATAGTAAGATTAACGAGCCGCTTGATTCGTATGTTGAAGGCAGTCCGTATTATAGTGTCAAATTGGGTAAGAAAAATAATCAGATTGCTGTAGAATTAATCGACAAGTTAGAGGGGGAAACTCAATGAGTGACAGTCTATCACAAGAAGAAATTGATGCAATGATGGCAGGAGCAGGAGCAGGTACAAGCGATACTGCTGAAGTAACAAGTGATATTGATGAAAAAACAAGACAAGATATTATTGGAGAAGTAGGAAATATATCGATGTCACAGGCGGCAACAACCCTGTCATCTATTTTAAATAAACGTGTAAGTATCACTACTCCAAGAGTCGAAGCAACAAAATTTGGTGATATTTTAGGTGCAATAGATACACCTAAGGTTTCAACTGTTGTTGGTTTTAAAGAAGGATTGGTTGGCTCAAACTTATTACTTCTCGAAGTTAAAGATGCAGTTATAATTGCTGATTTAATGATGGGCGGAGATGGTAAGCCTGAGAATGAACAATTTACTGATTTGGAATTAAGTGCAGTTGCAGAAGCAATGAACCAAATGATTGGTTCGGCATCGACATCTATGGCAACCATGATAAATCGTAAGGTTGATATTTTACCACCGAATGTTAAGTTATGGGAAGATCCAGAAGCCGTTCACTACGATAATCTTGATAGTAATGCTGATGTATACCGTATTTCATTTTCATTGTCCGTTGAGGGTTTAATTGAAAGTGAAATTATGCAGATTTTTACTGCAGATATGGTGGAAGATATTGCAAAGGCGATGCTTTCTGACACGGCAACAACCGTTAGAAACGAAGAAGAGCCTGAAGTTGAAGCTGCTGCTCAAACAAGTGCAGAAAAAATTGTAGAACCAGCAACAACAACTTCACAACCACAAGCAGAACCAGTTGTTGAAAAGCCAGTTGAGGTGAGCAAGCCAGAATTCCAAGTACTGAAAGATGAGCGAAAAGCTGAAGGAGACAATCTAGATTTATTATTGGATGTTCCATTAAATCTAAGTGTTGTTTTGGGTCGAAGCGAGAAAAAAGTCCGCGATATTTTATCTTTTGGGACAGGATCTGTTATTGAATTAGATCGATTGACTGATGAACCTTTGGAGATACTACTTAATGGGAAGCCAATTGCTACTGGTGAAGTAGTGGTAATCAATGAGAACTTTGGTATTAGGATAACTAATATTTTATCCCCAACGCAGAGAATAAATCGTCTTAAGTAGAATAAATTAAGTGAAAGCAATAAAAAAAGTTGAACGAAAGAGGTTTAACTTTTTTTTATTGTGCCGATATTAAATATATGATACTTTTTGAAGAAAGGAGTTGGACATTTTGAAGATCGATGGTTATCAAGGAACTAATATATATGGAGAACAAGCTGCCAAGCTTTCAAAGAATACACAATTGGCTGCAGACAAGAATCAAACTTCTAATAAGTCGTCTAAAGAGTCAACAAGTGTTGAATTATCAGAAAAGGCACAAAAGATAATGCAAGGTGCTCATGTTGAACCTGGAATTGATTTAAACAAGGTTGCAACTCTAAAGAATGCAATTAATAGTGGAAATTATAAGATATCAGCAGAGGATATCGCCAAACGAATGATGGCACAAGTCAATATACAAAAGGAAGACTAGTATGCAGACAAGAGAATTCGAACGCCATTTGGGAAGCTTTGTTAGACTATTAAAGAAGGAAAGAACCTATCTAATCAAGGACGATGGGGAGAACCTCATCAGCTTGTTGTCAGAGAAAGAAAACTTTGTAAAGATCTTAGAAGAGTATCACGGGGATGTTTCGGAGAAGGCACGCGGGCTGATCACTAAGATTAAAGTGCAGCAGGAAGAGAATCTTTTGCTCACACAACAAGCAATGTCTTATCAAAATATGTTGATGACAACAATTAAGAAGAATCTTGGAAATTCAGCTGGGACGTACTCTAAAAGTGCACAAGTTAAGGGTGAGATTCGCACCAATTTGATTGATGAAGAAGTTTGAGAGGTAGATAAAATGTCAGGTTTATTTGGAACGTTAAATACAGCAACAACTGGGATGAGTGCTAATCAAGTGGCATTACAAACCAGTAGCCATAATATTGCAAATACGAATACGGACGGTTACTCTAGGCAGCGTGTACAACTGCAGACTACTCCACCTTACACGATTACTGGTGTTGGGACTATGGGCACTGGAGTTAAGACTGCAAAAATTACACGTGTTGTTGATGATTTTGTGAGAAATCAAATTAGAAGTGCTAACTCACAGTATCAGTTTTACAATCAAAAATCGGATACTCTCGGACAACTAGAAGAGACATTTAATGAACCCTCTGACAATGGTGTGATAAAACAACTCTCAACGTTAACTAGTAGCTGGACGCAGCTTGGAAACAATCCTGAACTTGGAACTGCTAAGACATTAGTAGTTGAAAATGCAAGTACTCTTGGTGATACTATCAGAGGAATGGCCAAGAATATCGAGCAATTGAAGGACGATTCAGTTCAAAGTGTTGCCAAGAATACCTTGGATTTTAATGAGAAGGTTAAACAACTACAAACATTGAATGAACAAATATATAACATGTCGAGTCAAGGTGAAACTCCCAATGATTTATTGGATTCACGGGATAGCTTACTGAAGGATATCTCTGGACTGGCAGATATTTCCACTTCAATTGATGGTTATGGAAGAGCCTCAATTCAGTTGGGGGGCCAAGATATTCTTACCAAGGATACACGTGCGACTTTGAGTACAGTCATGGAGTCCACTAATGGACAATCCAGTATTGCTTTTGGCGGAGATACTGTCTCTAGTATGGAGAAAATAACAGGTGATTACTCAGTTGGAACAGTATTGATTAGTACTGATGGAACTAGTGGTGCCAAGTCGTATAGCCAACTTGATATTGCATCAGGAACAATTGGTGGATTACAGAGTTCGGTAAATGAAATTCAAAAGCGAACCGATGAACTTAATGATTTTGTTAGTACAATTACAAAAACGGTCAATACGATTTATACTGATGGAAAGTCTAGTACAACTGGATTCTTTGAAATGGGCGATGATCCCCAGAACTATGCGTTAAATTTTAAAGTCAGTGATGCAGTAACAAATAATCCTCAATCGATGTCTGTTGGACGAACAAATCTCTCAGGCGATGGATCAAAGGCATTAGCAATTGCAAAACTCGCAACAGTTAAATTCGGCCAACCCGTTGATGATACACAGCTTGGTTCGTATGATGCGACAAGTATGACCTTCAAGGATAGTGCTAGTGGATCAACATATGCAGATGACTTTAATAATATTGTAACTAAAAATGGTATCTCTAAGCAGCAAGCCGATAATACTTCTGCTGCACAGCTCTCGTTATTAAATCAATTAGAGTACAAAAATGAATCTGTTTCGGGAGTCTCCTTGAACGAAGAAATGTCAGATGTTATTAAATTTCAGCAAGGCTTCCAAGCAAATGCACGTTTGCTGTCTGTGGTATCCGAAATGCTGGACACGTTGATTAACAGAACGGGGGTATAGAAAGCAAATGAGAATTTCAAACAATATTATGTATAGTGACTTTATTAAGAATCTAGGGACTAATTCTAGTAAAGTTCAAAAAACGATGAATCAGTTATCGAGTTTTAAGGAAGTCAGCAAGTCGTCTGACAATCCTTTGCTGGTTTCGAAAATTATGGGACTGAATGTTGCACTTGATCAAAACCAGATGTATTCGAAGACTATTAATGATGCTATCTCATGGACTCAAGTACAGGATTCTGCGTTAAATGATGCTGGCACAACAATGTTGAGAATTCGGACATTAGTTCAGTCTTCAGCGACAGCAACTGCAGGTACAGATGAAGTGAAAGCAAATAAAGATGAGATTCAACAGTCAATTTCAGAATTGGTTGATACATTGAATACAAATTTCGATGGACGTTATATTTTTGGTGGCAGTAACACTAATACACCACCATATGTAGTTAAAAAAAATAGTGATGGTGATATTACTGGAATCGATTATCAAGGAACAGACCAAAATTTACCGCGCGAGATATCTGAAGGCGTATCAGTTGATTTACTATCCAACGGTAATAATTTGATGAATACCCATGATAAAACTACTGGTAAAGACGATAATCTAGGAACATATTTCAATGATTTGGTTAGTGCGCTTAATTCGGATGATAAAACACAACTGTCAGGTGATTTATTATCGAGGTTTGACAACTTGAGCGATAATATCACTTCGGTACGGTCACAAGTTGGGGCTTTGGAGAATAGGCTGAGTGCGGCACAATCCAGAAACAGTACAGAAACACTTAACTTGAAAGAGGAAATATCTGATAAGCAAGATGTTGATGTGGCTTCAAAGTACATGGAATATCAGAACCAAATGACAGCTTATCAAGCAACAATTGCGATGGGGACTAAGATTATGCAGACAACGGTGTTAAATTATTTGGATTAAATTTAATATGTCTAAGAATACCTGATTTATTCACAAAAATACACAAGATACCCATCAAACACATGCTTCACGCGTTTGATGGGCATTTTGCATTTTCACCTTTTAAGTGCACAAAAAGAGCCTCAGCTCTGGTATAGTTAAATTGCTAAACAAAACCACATGAGAGAAGAGGACTCTACATTGAAAACTTTACAGGAAATGGCATTCAATTTCAACAAGAATATTTTAGTATCGCATACGGGTGGTCAATTATCTTCCGATGGCGGGCTAACATTGTGTGTAGAACTGATGGCAAAGTTTCAGTTCACCAACTTGGCCGATAAACTATTGAGGTTCAATGACCAGCGACGATATTGTCAACACAGTAATTCTAGTATCTTAAGACAGTTAACTCTTCAGATTATTGCCGGTTATAGCACAGATTCTGCGGCAACTTTTTTAGAAAAAGAACCGCTTTTTAAATTATTATTGGATAAACCGTCTTTGGCTTCACAAGCAACAATATCACGTTTTTGGCAACGCTTTGATAAAGATAGTGTTAGCACATTACAGACTTTAAATGAGGCTTTGATCGACCGTGTTCGACTATTAACCAACCAGACAGCCACGATTATTGATATCGATTCGACTCACTCAGACACTTATGGCAAACAGGAAGCCACTAACTACAACGCACATTATGGTACTGAAGGATATCATCCATTACTGGCAACTGATCAAGATGGTAACTTATTGAAAGCTGTCTTGCGTCCTGGAAATGCCTACACCAGCAAAGATGTAAAAGCTTTTTTAACACCACTATTAAAGCATTATCAAACTCAGCTGCCCACGACTGACATTCTGGTTCGTGGTGATAGTGGCTTCGCCACGCCAGAAGTTTACGATGTCTGTGAAGCCGACGATGTGTTTTACATTATTCGACTCAAACGCAATCGGAAACTGCAGAATCTAGCTGAAAAGTTCGTCAAGATCAGTGATCAAACCCAGTGGCAAGAGAAAGAGACTCACTACTACTCTGAAATCTATCAATCAGCATCGTGGCCTAAGCCGCGGCAGATCTATGTTAAATCAACTCGAGCAGCCGGTGAACTGATCTTTTCACATGAATTTATCGTTACTAATCTGACTAATTTAACGGCTGAAACAGCCTTTGAACTGTATCACAAACGCGGCCAAATGGAAAATTACATCAAAGAAGCTAAAGCAGGTTTCTTTTTCGATAAGACTGATAGTTCAACGTTTAATGCCAACGCTGCCCGGATGATGGTTAGTGTACTGGCTTACAATATTGTCAACTTTTTAAAGCAGCTAGCACTGACAAAACATGATTCAGGTTTGTGCGTTAGCACATTGCGGATCCGTTTATTCAAATTTGCGGCACGTGTCGTGCATACTGGCCGACGCATTCAGTTGCGACTGAGCTCGTATCATGTTTACCATCGACTGTTCTACCAGGTTCTACAGCGTATCCAGGCTATTGAATAACCGGCAAAATTAAAAAAATCTGTACAACCAAGGGACAAGTGTATCCAAAAATTCAAAGCAATTCTGAGTTAGTTGAAAAATCTCACTAGCTAGAACTTATAAACATAGTATTTCAGCAAAAGATAAAGACATACCCGTCAGTTTTCGAAAAAATACGAAAACTGACGGGCTTTTAATGAACTATGAATAATTCAGGGAATAATATGATCGTTATTAAGAAGGTAAACTTCTTATGGGGTGGCAAATAAAGGCCGCTCTTTTTTTATTATGTTAGGGTATGCAAGAAGACAGAAACTTTCTTTTTTAACAACAAAGGTTTTATTCAGCATAAATAATGTCAAAATACATAGTAGTAGCGTTACTGTCAAAAATATTTAATATATAGATGAAATTTTTTTAAAAAAACCTATTAAATAATTAATTGCCATGCCGATACATATAATTGTGAGGGGGAAAACCTCAAAAACTAAATAATAAGCTTATAATAATTGGAGGAATTCAACATGAGAATTAATACAAACGTTTCTGCTATGAATACATTGCGTAGTTTGAATGCTGCAACTACATCAAAAAGTAACTCATTAGCTAAGTTATCATCCGGTTCACGAATCAACAAAGCTGGAGACGATGCAGCTGGATTAGCAATTTCAGAAAAAATGAAAGGCCAAATTGGTGGTTTAAGCCAAGCTACTCGTAATGCTCAAGATGGTATTTCAATGATCCAAACAGCTGAAGGTGCCTTGAATGAAACACATAGTATCTTAGGCCGTATGCGTGATCTCTCAGTTCAAAGTGCTAACGGAACTTTGAGTTCAGATGATCGTGCAGCTGTTAACAAAGAGTTCAATGCTTTACATGATGAAATAAATCGTATTAGTACTACAACTCAGTTCAATACTAAAAATTTATTGGATACAGATAATCAGAAATTCACATTCCAGATTGGTGCTAATGCAGGCCAAACAATGGATGTTACGATTGGTAAAATGGACGCAAAGACACTCTTAGGAGAAACTGATGCTGATTCAACAGTTTCTCTTGATGCAACGGATGCTCAAAAAACAGCTGCAACGACAGCTGCAAAGGCAACATATGAGGCTAGTGATGACGGCAAGGCCGCTGTGAAAGCTCAAACGGATGCTGCGCAGGCGGTTACAGATGCTGCTGGAGATAGTGTTAAGTTAGCAGCTGCAAATGCTCAAAAGGCTGCTGCAGATAAGGCTTATAATGACGGGCTTGCAAATGTAGCTGCTACAACAATTGATCAGAATGGACGTGATAACGCTACTAAAGCAATCACAAGTATCGATAGTGCTATCAAGAAGGTTTCTGACCAACGTGCTGATTTAGGTGCTGCTCAAAATCGTTTGACACATACTGTTAACAACTTGGGTACAACTGAAGAAAACCTTTCTGAAGCTAACTCACGTATTCGTGACGTTGATATGGCTGAAGAAATGACAAACTTCACGAAAGCAAACATCTTGACACAGGCTTCAACATCAATGCTTGCACAAGCAAACTCAATGCCAAACAGTGTTCTTTCATTATTACAAGGTTAATTTTAAGCAACAGATCTTCGTTTTTGGCAAAGGCCGGTCGTCGTGTAAATTCGGCGGTCGGTTTTTGTGGCATACATAACTTTTTTAAGTTATCCTTTTTGAAGGGGAGGATGTATGGATGGAAATTGAGAAGATTCAGCCAGTTCCACCGACACCGAGGGTTCAACCGATTGAAACGGGCAGTGATTTAGATGGAACAAACTTAGACCTGCGTCGTCTAGCCCAAGATCTTTTGTCGGATAAAGGTGAGAAGAAGACGATTAATGAGAAGGTATCTTCTAAAGAAGATGAGGATAAAAGTGATGCTACGTTGCAGGCAATACCACAGGCGCAGTTGGAACAGGCTGTGGATGAAATGAATAAACATCTGCTTGGACGTGATGTTCGCATGCGCTTTAAGGTTCATAAAACAACTGGACGGACTTATGTTCAGTTGATTAATATGAAGAATGACGATGTTATTAAGGAAATTCCACCAACTAAAATGTTGGATGTAATTGGCAGTATCTGGAAACAGATGGGTATTGTCGTTGATAAGAAAGGATAGTGAGTGAGGGATGGCAAGTATTACAACCACTAATGGAATCAGCAGTACTTTAGGGCAATATTCAGGGATTACGGCTGATGATATTGAAGCTTTATTGCAAGCTGATTCTGCTGGTAAGACTAAAGCCCAGAGTCAAATAACAACTTTAACTGATCAAAAGACAGCCTGGAGCGATGTTAAAACCCGCCTAAATAATTTTCTGACCAAGGTGACAGCTCTACAGTCTGATGATACCTATCAGACTAAGAAAGTAACAACATCAGATGCGACGATTGCTTCGATTACTGGAGATACATCGGCTGCTGAAGGAACTTATGACTTAAAAGTTGATCAGTTGGCAACCGCCAGCAAGATTACCGGTACTCAACTTGATGTTAAAAACAGCAAAACCGCTGTTGGAGCTTCTGGTTCATTAACATTAACTAGTGCAGAAACAGATACTAATGGGCAAGCTAAGACTTTCAGCTTTGACATCAGTGACACTGACACTTTGAATGACATCGCTGCTAAGATTAATAAACAAACTAGTAGTTCCAGCATCAAAGCCAGCGTGGTTGATAACCGCTTAGTTCTGACTGATAATAAGATGGGAGCACGTAATATTAGTGTTGCTGGTGATGCTGCTACAAGTCTGGGACTTGGGAGTGGAGCAACAACTGCCAAGGGGAAATCAGCCATTTTTGAACTTGATGGTATGAAAATTACGCGTGATACTAATACGGTTAGTGATGCAATTGAGGGAACGACATTTACGCTCTCAAAAGTTAGCGATAGTCATGTTACGCTTTCTTTAACCAATGATACGTCTAAGACAGTTTCAGCAGTTAATGATATGGTAACCCAGTATAATAGTTTAATGAGTTTGATTAACGATGACCTTAGTGTTGGTGACCCTAGTAAATCAGACAATACAACTGGTAAATTAGCGGGTGATAGTGAATTAATGCGTCTGCAAACATCTTTGCGCAATATGATTACTAATCCCTATGTCACTGGTAGTAGTTTAAACCCAAGTGAGGTTGGAATTTCACTTGTTGATCGTGATGGAACATTAGGGTTAGATCAAGATAAGCTGAACAAAGCAATTACAGATGATCCAACTGCGGTTAAGAATATGTTCTACCAATCAACCAAGAGCTCAGTTGGAACCGTTACTTCTGAATCTGGCTATGCTGCAGATTTGTCTAAGATGCTGAATACTTATTTAGTTGATAGTTCATCTAATAAGGGCATTATTGCAACTAAATCCGCAGGTTATGATTCGAGCATTAAAGATCTAAATAGTCAGATTGATAATTTTAATATAATGCTAGAAGCTAAGAAAACACAATATGTTGATATGTTCACCCGCCTTGATCAAGCCATGATGGAAGCACAGTCACAAATGAGCTACTTTACAACCCAGACATCGTCACTTTCAAGTTAAGAATAGGTGTGAGCAATGGAATTAAAGCAGAATAAAGAACTATTAGAACAACTGGAGCAGTTAAATACACTACTTGGTTCTTGGGATGAGAAGAGTTTAGAGCAAGCGGAGCATATTTTAAAAGATGCACGTGCGATGATTACAGTGTTGAATGACCACTCACTAGCAGAATTGACTAGTTCGGAAAAAGTGATTATTGACCAAATTGTCCAAAAGTATAATAAATTAATGAGTGCTTTTTCCGCTCAAAAGAAACAATTATCGCAGAAAATATCGCAGCTAAGCAGACCGAATAGTACAATTAGAACATACTTGCAGCAAGAACAAGGTGCGTCCTTGATAGACGTTGACTTTTAAGGAGCGAAAATAAATAATGGGCTACGAAAATGTTAAAAAAAGTTATTTAAAGAATCAAGTAATGAGTGCTTCACCTAATAAACTAATTGAAATGTTGTACCAAGGCGCGATTAAGAGTGTTAAAATTGCTGGGCTCGCAATTGAAAATGATAATCCTAAAAAAGCACATAAGGAATTGGTTCGAGCACAAGACATCTTGATGGAGCTTAAAGGCTCGCTAAATACTGAAGTTGGGGGCGATGTCCCTGAGAATCTTGAATCTTTATATGAATTCATGTATCAGCAGCTTGTTAAGGCTAATATGAACAAGGACCAAACTTTATTGCCACCTGTTGTTAAAATGTTGACGGAGTTGCTTGATGCTTGGACGCAAATTACAACGGAAGAAAAATAGTAAGTAATAAAAACGTCTTAAAAAGCTTAGCTTTTGAGGCGCTTTTTTATAATAAAAGTGAGTAGGTGTAGGTATGGAGTTATTATTTATTATATTTGGTGGAATAGTATTTTGGGTGATGTATTCAAAGCTAAATTATAATTTTAAAAAATCGATAATTGGATTTTTCGTTAGTAGTCTAATATCACCAATAATAATATTATTTATGTTTAACAATGTAGGATTAGTGTCCATTATAACGCTATTAACTGTTTGTGGGTTGTATTTTCATGTACACTCCACTGAGTCAGTAGAAATTAGGCAGTGGAGATCAGAGAAATCCCCAGTTAAAATGAATGCACGTGATTTTTCTGGAGTTGTTACTAAGAAAATTACGGATCATAAGGATTTACCATATAATCGAACTCAATATTTTAGTGCTGGCATAGAAAATATAGATACAGAAAATGATTATGCTATTTTATATGATGCTCACCCTAAAGACAATGAAATGATGTTTAGGGAATATGGCTACTTAGTGACAACACGTGGTATCATTATTAAAACACAGATGGAAAATCATAAGGCAGATGAAGATAAGTATGGTGTCAATATTCTCCAAATTCCTTTTCAGGATGTCTATAAGGTCAAGTTAAAAAGTGACAGTCAACTAATTGTTTTTTATGCTGATCATACTAAAAGAAAGGTTAACCTGAATAGTGAAAGTCTAAAAATACTATTAGATGTACTAAATTTAGCAATTGATGTGGGATGGACTAAAGTTAGCAAGGACAATGTTTTATTTTTAGGTGAGGAAATTAACGCCGATCTAGAGTCAGCTACTGAACAAGCAATTAATAATTCGAAACAATTATCTTCCAGAAATGGTGGTATTTTATCTAGTTTAAATAAAGCGGCTTTTAATGATTTAGGAGAAAATCAACTTAATGACCGATTTGGTGGAGGACAAGGACATGGACATGTAGGAGAACAATATGGTGATACTTTAGATCGGATAAAATTTAAAAACACAAAACGTGAAGGAGCCACACATGCTAAAAATGGTGCGGATCGTATTGTAAATGGTAAAGTGATTCAAACCAAATATTTAAAAAGCGCAGGAAAAACTGTAGGTCAAACGTTTAATGGAGGACAAGCCAAATACACTTTTGGTGAGGGTACAAATAAAAGAATGATGATCATTGAAGTGCCACGAGACCAGTATGAGGATTCTGTTAAAATAATTGCTAAACGTATTAAGGATGGAGAAGTACCAAACGAGAGCAATCCTCAAAATGCTGTTAAGTATTTAAAAAAGGGTGCTATTTCATATGAGCATTCTCAAATAGCTACTAAGTCTATTTTTGATCGGCATAGTGAAATTCCAATGCATGATGAGAATAACAAGGTTATCCGTGATTCTGATGGTAATATTCAGATGAAATCTGTTACCCTGGGCGATAAATTAGTGTGGTCTGTAGGTGGTGATTTTATGACAGGTGTTGCATCATCAATGCCAACCGCTCTGGTTAATGGAGTTTGGATTTATTGTAACAGTCGTTGGCATGGGAGTAGCGAAAAAGAAGCTTTGAAAAGTACGGCTTTAGCCATTGCGAAACCAGTAGTTTGGGGTGGTAGTATGTATATGATTGCGTCACAGTTTGCAGGTTCAAAAATGGGCAAAGCTTTAGGAAATCAATTGTTTAGCGGGGGAAATCTAAGTAATAGTGTAAAAACAGCAAAAGTAACAGGGCTAGCCTTGGGGACGGTAACTGCTGTAGTTGCTTTTGGACCAGATGTTGTTAGTTGCCTGCGCGGTCGAATCTCGACCCAACAATTAATAAAAAATTCTGTAGTTACTGGCACTGGTATGGCTACAGGAGCAGCTGTAGGTGGCGTTATTGGATCAGGAATACCGGTAGTTGGTACCGCTATTGGTGCTGTAGTAGGTGGGACGATCGGGAGTTTGGGTGCAAAAAAAATTATGGACCAGTTTGTGGAAGATGATGCAATATTAATGATTAGAATAGCCAAAGAAGAATTTATTGAAACCGTGTTATCAGTTCCTTTGAAAGCGGATGAAGTTGAAATTATCTTACAAAGTACATTCCTGAATAAAAGATTTAATCATCAGCTACAAATAATGTTTGCTTCAGAAAGCCCACGCAAATATATTCACAAAATTTATTTTGATAAAATTTTAGATATTTTCAAGCAACGTAAGTTACCTGATGAAAATGAATTGATAGCCTTGGTATAGTATTAACTATATTTGACTTCAATTGTTAAGCTAAGTGTAATACTAAAAACTCATTCTTAAAATTATTAAAGTTTGTCAGTTATTTAAGGCAACAAACTTAGTAGAACGAAAGTACTTTAAATATGATATGGATGAGAATTAATTGTTTTCTCTTTTTCAAAGCAAATGTAGATAGTCGGGGAGGAACTCCTCAGTTCTTTGAAGTTTCAAATGGGGGAAGTTATAACGTTTATATAAAATGGAGAAGTTTTTATGTCTAAAAAAATAAATATAGTACTTGGAAATAAAAAATATAGGATTGATGGGGAGGCAAAAGGGCAAGAGAATTGTAGACCGGAAGGCTATTTATTTGATGAAGTAGCTTTTGCAGCATTGAATAGTAAATCAGAATTATATGATACATTTAAAAAGATTTTAGAGATAACTCTCAATGAAAGTGAATATGAATATTATACTAAAAGATTTGAAGTAAAGGATGATAATGTCGATAACATAGAAGAAGTGAAAAAAATGTTGAAAAGTATAGCAGAAAACCAGTCAATTTATTACGGAAATAGAAATAAAGAATGCTTAGATAAAATAAGAGATATAATTATAGGTAAGGAAGAAGGATATACTATTGGAAATATTATTCTTATGGGATATGCTAATCTTGGAGAAACTCTTGAGCTTCTAAACAAATATAAAATTAATTACAAAGTCTTTACGCATCCTAGTAGGCAAGCTCAAAACCGTATGATAAGCAATAAGTTAGACGGAATTACAGATGTTTTCAATAAATGTTTCGAAAAAAATCATGATTATTAGTACTTTAGAGAAGGTGAGATTAAAATATGAAATTATGTAGAGTTTTAGTAACGCCTTTTTTAGTTGCTTTATTATTGACAACTACCGCTTGCAGTTCCAACAGCCAACCTGCTTTTGCCAACAAAGACAGTAAAAATACGTCTACACAGAAAAAGATAGGCGAGTCTTCAACGAAGAAGAAGCATGGTAATACTGTTGCTTCTGCTAGTTCAAAAAATACTGGTTCAAGCAGTAATAGTGATACAGCTAAATCCGGTTATTGGAATAGTAGTAAAGCAGTTGCGTTGAGCAAGTTTATGGATCAGTGGCAAGAGACGATGAATCAGCAATATGAGAGTTATACACCAGCTAAGAATGTTAATTTCTATGGGGTAAATTATCCAGATGAATTGGCGAAAAAGACGACTGCAGTTGACAATCAACAAGTTTCAATTGAATGGTCGAATACGGGAAAAGGCAAAAAGGAGTATGAAGTGGTAGCCGTCTACTCTGATGCTGAACATGTTCAAGATATGGGTGAGCATCTGTATCTTTTTGTGTTGCATAATGGTCAGCCTAAAGTACTGGTTACGCAACAGAATCAGGGCATGCCAGATAATTTAATTCATTTCAAACAAACGGAGAATACGGTTTTGAACACAGGTTTTGCCAATATTATTAAGGGACAAAGTGCAACGATTCCAAGTTCCAACAGTCAGAGTCAGAAGGCAACCTCAATTGTTCCGACTGCCTTGAGACGGACATGGTACGGTTATGATGATGAAGGCAATCTTAATACGATCACAATTACAGATGACACTTTGATTGCCAATGGGTCTAAGACTTACTTACATACACGTGATACCAACGTTGATCCAGCACAAGAACCACAACATGATGATTGGGGTAGTGCTAGTACAACCAATGTTCGTGGAATTAATTTTCTGAATATTAGAGGTTGGAATCAAACTGCTGGTGATGGCGACAGTTATGGGGTTAAACAAGAAAATGCTGATGGGCAGAATATTGATGTGATGATTGAAGCGGGCGGTGCCGATTTTTGGTGTTCACAGACATATTATACTTCGACTGATCTAGCTAAAAAACTGCAGGGTCAGAAATATGATGATATTACCTACTATGATGACGCCAATTAGAGCCAGGAGTTTATTGAACTTTTAAGGGAGTGTTTATCTGAAGTGAATTAGGTATATAGAAATGGAGGACCATGCTAGTTTGTCGAAGCTAAATTCATTTGGAACCCAAAAGTTGTTTTGACTATCCACATTGAAGGGCTCTTCGTTTTAAGTGCAAGCTGATATTGTTTCTGAGGTGTACGTTGCATTATTGTTGATTTAGCGGTCATTGATAATTCCAAAATGAAGATAAGTTTTTGGCCGGTGGTCGCAAGTCCCATTCAGACGGATAACACTGACACTTTTTCTAACACCATCAGCAGTTTCTACATAGTTAACCTTTTATACTTAGCAATAATTTGGTAATACCATTAGACATAAGGACATTTCCTTTTTTCTCTAAACTTTTTTCGTTGAATGGTTTGGATGAACAGATGGTAAATGTCCACTTTTTGTGTTTTGGGATAATGACATCAGTCGGGGAACTTGAGCATTAATGCAAAACGACTTATAGCGAATTTTAAGAATTTGGGCTTATGGACATGTTTATACGTAACAAATATAGAGGTGGGGGTAATTTTAGTCTTTGATCTAAACCGTTGTAAATCCGGAATTTTGGGAATTGTTGCATATAACTTATTTTCAGCATATACTTTTCAAATATTAGCTTTTACAAAGGAGAATTGGATGTTAACGAATACAACGAATATCTATTTTGTTCGTCATGCATTGCCTGATTATTCTTGGGCAGATGATGCAACGATGACATTAACTCAAGTTGGAAGAGATGATTCTTTAGCGGTACTTGATGTGCTTAAGGATATCTCTTTTGATTTTTGTATCTCAAGTCCCTACAAGAGAACCTTACAGACAATTGAACCACTAGTTTCTGAAAAAAAACTTAAGGTGCACACGGATGAACGTTTAAAAGAAAGAGTTCGCGGCGATATTGGTGAAAATGGGGATATGCTACTTAAAAAAAGATGGGAAAATTTTGATTTCCATGAAAAAAACGGCGAATCAATGAATAGTTTACAGCAAAGAAATATGAAGGTGCTTAGTAAGATTCTTGAACAGAATCGAGGAGAAACGATATTATTTTCAACTCATGGAGCGGCCTTAAGTGCTATGCTTAATCATTTCGATAATGAATTTGGATATTCAGATTTTATCAGATTACAGTGTTTTACTCCGTATGTGTTGAAAATAAGCTTCGATGAAAATAGTAAGATTGTTGATAAAAAGGAAGTTTTAATTATAGACAAGAAATAAGAGTATAACGAGGATGACAGGATGTCTGTCTTGCTATTAGAATAGAGACACGTTAATTTTGAGGAGGAGTATGTATGGTTGTAGCTAAGATATCAGAACTCTTAAAGTATAAACGACAAGAAAATGGGCTCACTCAAGCTGTTGTTGCCAAAAAATTACATGTTTCACGGCAGGCAGTCTCTAATTGGGAAACTGGGAGACATTTACCAGATGTTATACTGATAAAAAAATTGGCGAATGTTTATGGAACTACAACGGATGAACTGATTAGTGGAGGAGAGAAAGCAAAGGTTGAAAAAAGTAATTTTACTATAACTTTGCTTTATCCGTTGCTGTTATTAATAACATTAATCACCAGCAGATTGACTATAGCTTCAAATTCACGGGCATTGTTAGTAATGGACGGATTAATCTTGTTGAGTGTCATACTAGTTTTTTTAACTAAGTTCGCAGATAGTAAAATACAGATTTTAATGCAGATATTTAGTCTAACCTTATTTTTAAGTTGTACATTTATTAATGATATTTTAAATGATTTTAGTTTTCAAACTACAACTTTTATAAGCAGTCTAATTCTATTATGGCAATTGTTTAGTACATACTACTACCAAAAAAAGGAGTAGTTAGCATATGAGATTGAAGATGTGGTGGTTAGGAAACCTAATTTGGTTACTAATTTTTGGTACGCTGAGCTTTGTTTTGATGACAAGAAGAATTGATGGTTCAGGTGCAGTCCAAACACCAAAGACAAGGCTAGTTTCTTTGGGTGTTCTAGCAGTCTTTTTTATAATTATATTGGTGATACAGTTAGTTATCTTGATATTTGTGAGGAGAAAAGGGTAGGAGAATGCTGGAAATTTGGAAAGTATAACTTCTGATGAATAATAAGGCATTTATAAAAAGGCTATCATATTAACCTTTTATGGATATAATTAGCTTTAAATAGTCAATTAATTGTTTTTTCTCCCATACTACTTTTTACGTTTCTAAAAAAGAATGTTAAGCTATAATGTATACTTTAACCAATAAGGAGAAAAGCATATGAGAATTGACACATCAAAATACCCAGAAGGAAAAGACGCAGTATCAGCTGATAGGATTAAGCGTCTCAAAATACTAAGTAAATTGGCAACTATTATGTGCATTGCGATGTATATTTCATATATTCCTCAAATTATTAGTAATTTTTCAGGACATCCAGTTGGCTTTTTGCAGCCATTTGTAGCAATGGTGAATGCCTCACTTTGGACTGGCTATGGCTGGAATAAAACATATAAAGATTGGCCTGTAATAATTTCCAATGTTCCTGGCATTTTTTTTGGACTATTTACAGTTATTACGATATACATTCATTAATTTAATACATGTTTTTATGGCAACTTAAAGGACTAATGCCATTCAAAAAGAGACTAGTGAAAAACGCTCCTAGGTTTTCATTAGTCTCTTTTTGTTCATCTTTTATAAAAATGAAATCAAACAACTAGAACTTACATTTGTGCCAAAGCTTCACTAATAGGAGTTTCTCCATCGCTCATTTTAATAATCTTTTTACGAGTGTTATCAGCCTTGATGAGAGCTGCCAGTGTTTCAGCCACATTTTGAATTGTATTTTTTAGGCCACTCTTTTCATTAAGAGCAATTCTATGAGAGCCTTCTCCCTCAATTAATGCAGTGGCTTGCAAGATTGTGTAGTCTAGCTTACTTTGGTGGACAAGATAATTATCAGCGAAGAACTTAGCGATATTATAGTCTAACAGACTCTCCATTCCTTTTCTCTTCCATTGTTCTGGTTCTAAAGAAAAAGCAGAACTAAGCATAATAAATCGATTAATATGGTTTTGTTTTGCAACTTGCATTACTTTAACAGCACCGAAGGCATCGGTTTGTAATAAATCTTTTCCGCGTGAGCCAGCAACAAAGTAAATAACATCTACATCCTTGATAATTCCTGATAAGGTTTTAAGCTCATCATGTAAGTCCAACTTCAGCGGGGTAACATACGGACTCTTTAAAACTCTCTCTGGGGATCTTGCACCCGCCAAAATTTCATGACCTTCCAAAGCCAATTGTTCAATTAGTTTAGTAGCGACACGTCCTGTGGCTCCAACAATAAATATTTTCATTTACACACCCCTTAGTATTATTATCAGTTGTATTTTATCATTTTTAGGTATTTCACTGTTAGTAGTTTAACTTTGGATAAAATAATTACTTTGTTAATAATCATGCGAATAAAAAGAAGGGTTGTTAGACTTTCTCTTTGTTACTTGAAAGCGTAATTGAAAAATTAAAAATAATAAAAATACTATTTTGGATATTCAGAATGATATTCCACATTGCTTGTCATAATTATTAGACAGCTTTCTCTCAAAAAATATGAACTATATAAGAAGTTAGATTATAAAATTCAGTACAAAGTAAAGAAATAAAAAGATATTGAGGGGCTTCTTTTTTAGTGATTAGATTAAACACGTCATTTGTTTTTCTCAAACAATAAATCAATAAGTTTGTTATTCATAAAGCCTTGAATTAACCTTAAAAGTATCATAAACTAATAGTAGTTCGTGAAACAATTGTGTTTCACAAAATGCAAACGAATATGATAAATCGCAAGAAATATTAAGAGGGACAATATGAATCCAACAGAATTTAAACAGGCTCTTTTGAACTTAGGAATAGAATTAGACAACCACCAAATGCAACAATATGAACAATACTTCCAGTTGCTAGTCGATTTTAATGCGCACACTAATCTAACGGCAATCACTGAAAAAAATGAAGTGTATCTAAAGCATTTCTTCGACTCGATTCTGACGGGTGTAGCAATTCCACGATTACAAGAAGAATCGTTGACCTTATGTGATGTAGGGGCGGGAGCAGGTTTTCCATCAATTCCTCTGAAAATAGCTTTTCCGCAATTGGAGATTACAATTGTGGATTCTTTGAATAAACGAATTCTTTTCCTAGATCAGTTAGCTAATAACCTCGGATTGACTGGTGTATCTTTCTTTCATGCACGAGCAGAAGAATTTGCAGGTAAGAAGAGTCAATTCCGTGAGAACTTCGATATTGTAACGGCTCGAGCTGTTGCACGTCTTAATGTTTTGGCTGAGTTATGCCTTCCCTTGGTAAAAGTCGGTGGAAGCTTCGTTGCGTTGAAGGCTCAAAAAGCTGGAGCGGAACTAGATGAAGCGCAATTTGCAATCAAGACATTGGGCGGTAAATTCGCTAAGGATGATAAATTAATACTTCCTGTAACAGGCGATGAACGTCATATCATTGAGATTAATAAGATCAAAAAAACACCTGTGAAGTATCCTAGAAAAGCAGGTACACCTGGGAAGAAGCCTCTGTTAGGGTAGACTAATAAACATTCGAGGAGGAAACGATAGTGGCATTTTCATTTTGGAATAAAGATAAAAAAACAGAAGTCCAGACACAATCAGTAAGAGAAATTGAACTTTCACAGATTGTGCCTAATAGATTTCAACCACGGAAGGTTTTTGAAGAAGAGAAAATTGTCGAGTTGGCTAATACAATTCGCGACCATGGTTTGTTACAACCGATTATTGTAAGAGAGTATCAGGAAAATCAGTTCGAAATTATTGCTGGTGAAAGACGTTTTAGAGCTGTTTCATTGCTACAATGGGAAAAGATTTCAGCAATTGTCAAAGAAATGACTGATACAGAAGCTGCGTCACTTGCGGTAATTGAGAATTTACAGCGTGAGAGCTTGACTGCAATTGAAGAAGCTAAGGCCTACCATGAACTGATGGAATTAAATAAGCTGACACAAACCGAGCTGGCTAAAGCACTTGGCAAGAGCCAATCATTTGTTGCAAATAAATTGCGATTACTCAAGTTGGCACCTTATGTCCAGCGGGTGATTATGCAACGAAAAGTCTTGGAACGTCACGGTCGCAGTGTGCTGAGCTTGGAAGATGAGAAGCAAATTGAGGTAATAAAGCAGGTCATTGACAAGCAATTAACAGTTAAAGAAACAGAGGCACTTGTCCTTAAAGAATTAGAAAAAAAGGAACAGCCAGTTAATCAAATTAAGAAGAAAACTCAACGTAATAAGGCACTTCACGATACACGGATCGCGGTAAATACGATTAAGAAGTCAGTTAAGCTGATTAAGGAAAATGGAATGAAGGTCAAGACACATGAAGAAGAGGTTCCCGGTTTTCATCGAATCGTGATTGACATTCCAGTTGATAAAAAACAGCAAGAAGACAAATAAAGTTATAGGAGGGTCAGAAAAACATGGGGATTGTAATAGCACTTGCCAACCAAAAAGGTGGCGTAGGCAAGACAACCACAAGCGTCAACTTGGGAGCTTGTCTGGCAGACCTAGGCAAGAAAGTCTTATTGATTGATTCAGATGCACAGGGAAATGCTACAAGCGGTGTTGGAGTTCACAAAACAGAGATTGAGAAAGACATTTATGATGTTTTAGTTAATGAGTATCCAATTGCTG
Source organism: Liquorilactobacillus hordei DSM 19519 (assembly GCF_019443985.1). Lineage (NCBI taxonomy): Bacteria > Bacillati > Bacillota > Bacilli > Lactobacillales > Lactobacillaceae > Liquorilactobacillus > Liquorilactobacillus hordei. The sequence goes on along the minus strand of NZ_CP049303.1, from coordinate 118,968 downwards.
ATACGATTATTGCCACAAGTCATAAGGGGCTAGATATTGTTCCTGCAACGATTCAATTGTCAGGCGCAGAGATTGAGTTAACCTCGCAGATGGCGCGAGAATCGCGATTGTTGGATGCTGTTAAGCAGATTAAAGACACATATGATTATATTCTGATTGACTGTCCTCCTTCTCTTGGCTTACTAACTATTAATGCTTTTAGTGCCAGTGATTCAATCTTGATTCCAGTCCAAAGCGAGTATTATGCACTAGAAGGACTTAGTCAACTGATAAATACAATTAAGCTTGTCCAAAAACATTTTAACCCGCAATTGGCAATTGAAGGTGTTCTAATGACAATGTTGGATGCACGAACCAATCTGGGCTCACAAGTTGTTGATGAAGTACAGAAGTTCTTCAAGGATAAGGTCTACAAGACAGTGATTCCGAGAAATGTTCGTTTGTCAGAAGCACCAAGTCATGGGCTCGCAATTGTTGATTATGACCCCGCATCAAGAGGTGCCAAGGAATATATGGCATTAGCAAAGGAGGTATTGGCTAATCATGGTGAATAAAAATAATAAAGGCCTTGGCAGAGGAATCGAAGCGCTTTTTCAAGACTTAGAACAAGTCGATGATGGTAAAGAGGTTGTTACGGAGATAGCCTTGGATGATATTCGTCCGAATCCTTACCAACCACGCAAGATATTTGATGAGGAAGCATTATCTGAACTCTCTGTTTCAATTAAGAAATCCGGTGTTTTTCAGCCAATCATTGTACGCAAATCGAGTGTTAAGGGTTACGAGATAATTTCTGGTGAAAGACGTTTTCGTGCTTCTAAATTGGCAGAAAAGAAGAGTATTCCTGCGATTATTCGTGAGATTGATGAAGCAAGTATGATGGAAATTGCAATTCTTGAAAATTTACAACGTGAAGATTTGACACCGCTTGAAGAAGCGCAGGCTTATAATACCTTGATGGGTAAGTTGCAACTTACCCAGGCACAGGTTTCTGAACGACTTGGAAAAAGCAGACCATATATTGCTAATTATTTAAGACTATTAGGCTTACCCAAAGAAGTTAAAGATATGCTGCAACAAGAAGAATTGTCAATGGGACAGGCACGTACATTGTTAGCTTTGAAAGACAAGAAACAGGTTATTCCGGTTGCGAAGAAGACGGTTGCCGATAATCTAACTGTACGTCAGCTTGAACAATTAGTTGCTAAAATGAATGGTGACGATAAAAAAACGGCAAAAAAAATAAAAAAAGATCCAAATGCGGTTTATTATGAGCAAAGTGAGAATGCATTACGAGAGAAGTTCGGAACAAAAGTTGCAGTTAAAACAAGTTCTAGACAAGGTAAGGGCAAGATTGAGATTGATTACTTATCGACATCTGACTTCAATCGAATCATGGATATACTTGGAATAAATCTTGATTAACCATTAGAATAGGTGGAGGTATGAGAATGCAAGCTGAATATGAATTACGTGATGTTGTTGAGATGAAAAAGCCGCATCCTTGTGGCACTAATAGTTGGGAAATCATTAGGTTGGGGATGGACATTAAGATTAAATGTACTGGCTGCGGTCACTTAGTAATGTTGCCTCGGCGTGAATTCAACCGTAAGCTAAAGAAAATACTAAAAAAAGCAAATATTGAAGAATAAGAAAGAGTGAATTAAATTATGTCATTAACAGCTGGAATTGTGGGATTACCTAATGTTGGAAAATCAACATTGTTTAATGCGATTACTAATGCAGGAGCGGAGATGGCCAACTATCCGTTTGCTACAATTGATCCTAATGTAGGGATGGTTGAAGTACCAGATCAACGCTTGGCAAGAATTGATGAACTTATCCCAGCAAAGAAAATTATTCGTACAACCTTTGAATTTACTGATATTGCAGGAATTGTCAAGGGGGCAAGTAAGGGTGAAGGACTAGGTAACAAATTCTTAGAGAACATCCGCCAAGTTGATGCAATTGTACATGTTGTTCGTGCCTTTGACGATGATAACATCACGCATGTCAGCAATAAAGTTGATCCTTTAGATGATATCGATACTATTAATCTGGAATTGATTCTGGCAGATTTAGAAAGTGTTAACAAGCGCTATGCTAGAGTTGAAAAAGTTGCCCGGACGAAAGACAAAGAAGCAGTAGCTGAATTTAGTGTATTACAAAAAATCAAACCAGTGCTAGAGGCTGGAAAACCAGTACGTTCACTTGAGTTCGAAGAAGAAGAACAAAAAATTGTTAAGGGATTATTCCTGTTAACATCAAAACCAGTTTTGTATGTTGCCAATATTGCTGAAGAAGATATGGCAGATCCTAGTTCTAATAGTTATGTGCAGCAGATTCAGCAATTTGCTGCAGATGAAGGCTCACAAATGCTGGCAGTTAGTGCAAAAACAGAAGAAGAGATTGCACAATTAGACGATGCAGATAAGAAGGATTTTCTTGAAGCTGAAGGTGTTGAAGAATCAGGCTTAGATCGATTAATTAAGGCAGCATATAAATTGTTAGGACTAGCCACATTCTTTACTGCTGGCGGGAAGGAAACGCGCGCATGGACATTTAAGCAAGGAATGAAAGCACCACAGGTTGCAGGAATAATTCATTCTGATTTTGAACGAGGATTTATCCGCGCTGAGACATTCTCATTTGAAGACTTAGACCAACATGGCAGTGTAGCTGCTGTGCGTGAAGCTGGTCGTCTTCGCTCTGAAGGAAAAGAATATGTGGTTCAAGATGGCGATATTATTGAATTTAGGTTTAATGTATAGTAATTATGTAAAAGGATGGGATTATCTTGGCAGAAAATAATAAAGAAACTGAAAATAAACAAACTATCCCCGATGCAGAAAATGTGACGGAGACAGTTGCAAAAACGGATGCTGCTGATTTAACGAAACGTAATGCAGAATATTTGTTTAAATTAAAAAAGGTCCTTGAAGAAAAAAATGTTCCAAGTCAAAGAATTGAAGAAGCTCTGCAATCGATAACTGAAGAACTTAAAGAAAAACAGCGTCAAGGTGTGACTGCTACAAAGCTTTATGGAACTGTAAGTGAAAAAGCTGAAAATATTATCAAGGGGCCAAAGAAGGCTCCAACGGCAACACCATTTTGGAAGATTGCCTTGGACAATGGCTTAATGATGTTCATAATGTTTTGTATCATGTATGCAATCTTGCAACAATTCTCACCAAATTCATCGCAGATTAATGGTGGTTTCCTGACACTAATTGTTACTTCGGTTATTGCCGGTGTTGCAATGGCCTACTTCTATCGGGTTGCAGGTGACCGTAGAACTAGCGGCAGGAAAGTACCGTTTTGGAAGACAATGTTATTGTCACTCGTCTTAGTTATTATCTGGGTAACGGCATATACGCTTGTTGTGAATGTTCCTGGAGTAATTAATCAGACGCTGCAGCCTGTTGTATATGTTGTTTTGGCTGTATTAATGTTCGGTTTACGCTATTTCTTAAAAAAGAAGTATGACATTAAGAGTACTCCATTTTAATGTGAATATCAGGTAAGGTATAACATAGTTCAGTGAGCATAAGAAAATAACATTATAAAGAAAGATGATCCTTGCTAGTATGATGCGAACTAAAAAAACTTCCCTCATCAATTATTTGGTTAATTACCAAATCTTGATTAAGTGGAAGCTTTTTTATTTATTCAAATAATTAGGATTTATGAGCAAATGTTTAATTGAGTCAGTTGGTATCGTGAATTTTGGTGTTCCCATGTAACCGGGAGCAATTGAAAATTGTTGAAAAACAATGACCAATTGATGATTCTGATTGATGTAAAAGCTATGTTTAGCGTTTAAGATAAGTCCCTTTGTACCCACTCCCTCAGATAGGTCTTTTTTTGTCCAATAATATTTATTGGCTGAAGATTTTACCTGTTTTTTAATCTGCTTTTCAATTTGATCACTGATTACTGTGATATAGTGTTTGGATTTAAAGAGTAATGGCAGGGTTACAACTGTTCCTGCTTGTTTATCAATTGTATCGTATAGTAAGGTTGTTTCTGAATCTGCCATTGTCTTAGTTGACTGACGCTCAAGTACTAAGAAGCGGCGATCGTCTACAAGTTTTTGGTAGCTACTTGTGACACTAATTTTCTTATTTTTGTTAATCTTGATATCCTTTTCAAGTATCTGATATTTTTTCTTCGAATCTGCAAGATACTTTTTGTTTAAGGATGCAAGTGCCTTGTTTTTTGAATCAATGTAAGGAGTCTTAATATTAATACTATGGTGGCTGTTATTATTATGATAATTTGTCCCGCTCAGTATTCTGACAAATTTGCCAATGACTGGCAATTCAGCTGCAAAACTACGGATAGGTGGAATTGTGATTGCCAGAAGTAAACAGATTGCGAAAACGCCGATTGTTCCAGCCGCAAAACGTTCCCAGAATATGAGCCGAAGTTTACGGAAGAATTTCTTTTCTTCGGAAGCAAAAGTCTTAATAATATGGTTCTTAGTGTCTTCAGAAACAGGAACTGAAACATATGTCTTCCTAAATGAACTAAGTATATCCTTTGTTGTTTTCAAAGAGTTCCCTCCTTATTTTCGAGAATTTGTCGTAATCGATTCAATGCACGATACATTTTTGTTTTAACGGTATTCACATTCATATCCAAAATAATTGCAGTTTCTTCTAGTGTGAAGCCTTCAAAAAACTTCAATAAAATGATTTCCTTTTCAGGAGAATCTAATTTTGCAATGACTTCATTAAGTTCCAGTCTTGTTATCGTGGCATTGCTTTGAGTAACTTTTTCTACCGAAATATCGATGCTAGTTGGTTCATGTTGCTTCTTTCGCCATGCATCTTTGCAGGTATTAATTAAAATGCGATAGTACCATCCCTGAATATTTTGAATATCACTATTTTTTTGCAATGATAGTAATGCTTTATTGAAGCTTGTTTGAATAAGATCAAGTGCATCATGATGATGATGTGTATAACTTAATGCGATACGGTACATTTTCTCATATTCATGTGTAACAAGTTGTTCAAGTGCATTAACATTATTTTTTAGTTTCTTTCTTGTCTGCAGTCTGTTAAAGATAATGTTCACCAACTTTCGCGGTTCTTAATATATTAGACGTTTTAATGATATGAAAAGTTTCAACAAATTAAAAATAATCTGTCTTGTGCAATATTTTCATCAAAAAACGCAAAAAACGAGTGAATCAAAAGTTAACTTTTGACCCACTCGCTTTATTTATTTCGGATATATATATATATTCAAAATTCTCTGTCTAATTTCGAATTAGTACTCAAATTTTCCCGACCTATGTCACACGTTGAATGTTTTATAAGAAACAGGTCAGTAAATTTTAACTTTTGACCTCGTTTCTTAGCTTATTATGCCGGGCAATTTCTTTGTTTAGAAGAATTGAAGTTATGATTGCTAAAAATGCAAAACCACTTGCTCCAGGGCCAATTGCAATTAATCCATGATTTGCAACCAAAATTCCACCAGTTGCGGAACCAAGTGAAATCCCGAAGTTAAAGAAGATGGAGTTTAGGGAGGACGAGAGAACTAGTGACTGAGGATATTCTTTTTCTGCAACACTAAAAAAATGGACTTGAACAGGAGCATTCAATAGATACATTGTGATTCCCAAAATAAGAATTAATAGGAGTCCCAGCCATTTTACATGAGGCAAAAATATCATCAAAATAAACAAAACTACCTGAGAGAAATAAACGAATGGCATCCGCAAAAGTCCGTTATTTTCTGCAAGATACCCGCTTGCCTGATTACTAATGATTGACATCAGTCCAAAGACAAACAATAGGATACTTAGACTGCTAGTTGAGAACCCTAATTCAGTTGTTAGAATGGAACGCAAATAGGTATAGAATACATAAATACCACTTGCACTTAGCATCACAAGTAAAGATCCTAACCAGACACGTGAATCACGGACAAGACTGATTTGTGCAAGCAATTTGCTACTCTTGGCAATTGGTGATTTAGGCATGCTCAACGTAAATAGGATTAATGTAATGATACTGATAACCGTAATTACGGCAAAAGAAATTCGCCAATTGAAAGTAGTACTAATCCAGGTGCTCAATGGAACACCAAAAACTGAAGCAATACTGAATCCTGAAAAGACCCACGAAACCAACCATGCACGTTTTTCGAGCGGTGCAATTAGATTAGCAAAAGTTAGGGCAAGTGAAATAATAATACCTGAAACAGTTCCAGTTATAATTCGTGAAGCAAGTAACCAATCGTAACTTGGTGCGAAAAGACTCATTAGATTACTTAAAATAAAGATAATCATAAACCAAAATAACGACCAAAAGTAACGGAATTTTCCAATTAAAGCAGTCAATATGGGAGTAGAGAAGGCATAGACAAAAGCAAAAATTGTTACTAGGTAACCAACGGAGGTTACTGATTTATCGAATTGATGTGCGAGATCATTCAAGATACCAACAACAATGAATTCACTACATCCTAAAACAAAGGCAATTAAAATAAGGACAGTTGCCCTAAAATTAAAACTTCTCACAGATGAAACGCTCCCTCCAAAAAAATAATGACACAAACATAATAATATAGTTTTTACTCACTAAAAGAAAGCTTTATTTTATTTTTACTGATTTTAGTCTTAAAGTTTTTGTTTTTTTGAAAATATATTGAAAAAAGATGTTTTTTATTATAAGATTTTCATGTTATACGAATTATATCCGGCCTATGTGTGGATAATATATGTTTATTGGAGGAAGCTTATGCACTTGTTATCAGATTTAATGGCTGCCATTGGAGTAGTACTGAATGGTATTCCACAGGGAATTATGGCAATGGGATTAGGATTTGCTGTTTTTCCAACGACTTTTTCATTTGTTTTTGCTTCGGCAGTTAATGGAGTCTTTGGTTCGGTTGCACCACTCTCATTTCAAGCTGAATCATTAGCTCTGACCGGAAATTTGGGGAAAGACTTGCGCGAACGAACATCTATAATTTTTGGTGGATCAATAATTATGGCTATTATTGGTTTCACAGGGTTACTACCTAAGATTGTTTCAGTATTAGGTAACAATATCATTGATGGGATGATGGCAGGTGTAGGGTTAATGCTTGCTAAGATAGCTGTCGATATGAATAAAGGAAGTAAAAGTAAGACTGGATGGATCTCGATTCTGATTGCAGCTATTACATACATAATTTCAAAAGACTTAGTATGGACAATTGTCTTATCAGTAGTCGTTTCTAGTGTATTTGCAGTTTTTGTAGAACATTATCGTAAAGAATTACCAACTAGTGTGACAGAACGTCGATTTAGATTTTTGAAACCAACCGTTAATGTACGAATTGTTCGTGGAGCACTTGGACTAGCCTGTCTTAATATCGGAGCGAATCTTTCGTATGGCCTGATAACTGGTCAGATGACCGGAATTAAACCAAACCCAGTAGACTTGAATTTATTAACAATTACACAATCACTTGCGGATATGGGGACCAGTCTTTTGGGAGGAGCGCCGGTAGAGACAATCATTTCTGCAACAGCAAGTGCACCTGAACCTGTAATTGCAGGAATAATGATGATGCTTATTATGGCAGTTATCTTATTTGCTGGTTGGTTACCTAAAATTGGAAAATTTGTTCCAAGTTCATCAATTGCAGGTTTTTTATTTATTTTAGGTGCGGTTGTTATTTTCCCTGAAAATGCAGCGGCAGCATTGAGTGGTGCAAATAGTCTTGTAGCTGGAATAACGTTAGTTGTAACCGCGATTTTTGATCCATTTGTCGGGATAACAACTGGAGCATTCTTAAAATTCTTGTTGCCATTGATTGGATTGGGGATATAGCAGATGTCAGAATATTATGAATTAAAATTAGGAGAACTCACACGTAAATTACCATTAATTAGATTAAATCCAACTCTTACTATTGCATCTTTTGTATTGTTAGGAGATGCAGAATTGACGCACTATGCTGCTCAAAAGCTAAGTGAACAGATTACAGAGCCCTTTGATTATATAGTAACAATGGAAAGCAAGGGAGTTCCATTAGCACAGGAGTTAAGTTATTGTATGGGAAAAAAGCGATATATCGTACTCAGAAAAAAAGTTAAGGATTATATGAAAAATCCGCGTGTTTTATCAGTTAATGCTATCACTTCTAGTCAAGATCAGGTTCTGGTATTAGACGGTGAGGATGCACAAATAATTGCAGGAAAGAAAATCTTACTTTTGGATGACGTAATCAGTAGTGGCGGCTCAATGATTACTGCAAAGAAGTTAGTTGAAGACGCAGGTGGACAAGTAATCTTACAAGCTGCTATTTTGGCTGAGGGTGAAGCTAGTGAACGTAAAGATATTTTATATTTAGAGAGATTACCGTTATTTGACTAATATTTATAATGGAGAAACTTACTTTTGACTGAAAAAATAAAAGAATAAAATATTGCTTACTTTTAATAAGTATGTATAATGAAGATGACTTAGTAATTTAAGAATCTTATTATTTAGAGTAAAACTTAGGAGGAAGTAATTATGACAGCTATTATTCCAAAATTTCAGTTATCAGAGAAAACACATACAGGAACAATTGCGCTGAAAGTTGCAAATCTTGAAAAACAAACGGAATTTTATACAAGTATTATTGGCTTGAATGTATTATCAAAAGATCAGCAAAAAAGTATTCTAGGGGCAAATGATGATAAGACACCTTTGTTGATACTTAAAGAGATTGATAATCCGTTACCATTGACGCGCAAAACAGGATTATATCATGTAGCATTTCATTTACCAACGCGCAAGGACTTAGGGAATGCACTTATCAAATATATAACTAATAAAGCACCAATTATTGGGGCTAGTGATCACGGATACAGTGAAGCTCTTTACTTAACAGATCCTGAAGGTAATGGAATTGAAGTTTATCATGATAAACCACGCGATGTCTGGGATATTCGAGCAGACGGGGAAATTCGTGGAATTACAATTGAGATGGATGCTGAAGGGGTAATCGGTGCAGCTGATCAGAAGTGGCAAGGTTTTCCGAGCGGAACAATTGTAGGGCATGTTCATTTAACAGTTGCTGATTTGGATAAAACGCAGGATTTTTATACTGATGTTTTGGGCTTATCGTTGAAAATGGATTTTGGACGACAAGCTAAATTCTTCGCAACAGGTGGATACCATCATCATATCGGCTCAAATATTTGGAATGGACGTAATATTCCTGGGATGGAAGAAAATGATCTTGGACTTGATTACTATACGTTCTTTGTACCTGATGAAACAGAGATTGCACGAATTGAAGAACACTTGCGTGTAATCGGATATGTTTTTGACAAAGATGCGGCAGGCAATCTATGGTTGATGGATCCAAATAAAATAAAGATCCAGATTAAGGTAGAGAAAGTGTAATTTTAAAGTGTTCATAAGAGGTTAATAAAGATGAATGAAAATAAGTCTAATGTGAAAAATATTAGACTTATTTTTTATATAAATTTAATAGATTCCATAATTATGTACAAAGAAAATTATTTGTCCTAGAATTAAAGTTGTAGGCTTCATCATATATTGTATAGGTTAAATTTAGAGAGAGTAGAGAGGCGATTATTGATGGATAGTAGGAGTCAGGATAAAAGTCAGACGAGTTTTTTAAAATATTGTGTCTATGTTATCTCGCTAGGCGGTTTCTTGTTTGGATATGATACTGGAGTTATTAATGGCGCTTTAGCATTTATGAGTAAAACTACTGAACTTAATTTAAGTCCAACCTTACAAGGGATTGTTTCGAGTTCATTAATTTTGGGAGCTTGTATTGGGGCATTAGGTTGTGGGCAGGTGGCAGATCATATTGGTAGACGGCGTACATTAAGGCTTATTGCTATTATATTTACAATCTCCACGATTTTATGTGCGATTGCACCGAATTTTTGGCTAATGGCATTCTTTAGATTTGTTCTAGGTATCGCTGTTGGTGCAGCATCAGGTATTTCTCCAATGTATCTGGCAGAGATTTCTCCTAAAGCTGTTAGAACGGTTAATGTTAATAAAAACGCGGTTGCAATTGTTTTAGGACAGCTGGTAGCTTTTATTGTTAATGCAGTTTTGGGTAATGTTTGGGGCAATTGGGCTCCAATTTGGCGGGTAATGATTTTTTCAGCAAGTATCCCTGCAATAGTTCTCTGGATTGGGTCATTCAAAATTGCTAATAGCCCAATCTGGGTATTAGCTGAGAAACAATACAAGAAGGCTAAAGGAATTTTTAAGAAACTAGGATTTAATAAGTTAGCCTATACTAAGTTAAAAGAGGATGTTGGGGAAGATGATGAAAGTAGAGTTTCTTGGAAAACTATTCTCAAGAATAAAAGTCTACGGTACTTATTAATTTGTGGAATGCTAATTGCATTGATTCAACAAATATCAGGTGTTAATGCAGTAATGTACTATGGAACAATATTGATGGAAAAAGTTGGAATGGGTCAGGGGGGCTCCTTGTATGCAAATATTTTAATAGGTTTTGTTTCACTTATCTCAAGTATTGTAGGAACGCGAATGATCGATCAATACAATCATAGTAAGATGCTTGCAATCGGTTTGATAGGCAATGTTTTATTCTTATTTTTGCTTGGAATGACAATGAAAATAGCCTTGTTTTCACAGTTGATTACTAATGCTTTAGTACTGGTGTTCTTGGCACTATTTCTTGCATGTCATCAGGGAATAGTTAGTCCGGTTACGTGGCTAATTTTAACTGAAATCTTTCCAAATAAGATTAAGGCTCGCTTGATGTCTGTTTCAACGGCAACTGTCTGGCTGTCTAATTTTGTGATTAGTTTAATTTTTCCAATTCTCATATCTGTAGTAGGTATTGCGGTCGTTTTCTTTGTATTTGCAGTTTCAAACGGTGTAAGCATCATCTTTTCAACGTTTGTATTAAAGCATAACAAGTTACGAGAAGCATATGAAGATGGAAAAAAATAAGATAGTTACGATAACAAAGAAAGTAGGAGATAATATGGTTGAATTCTATATTAAATATAAAGCAGTTCATGATTTGCCTGTCAATAATCTACCCAAGTTTTATTCGTTTGGTGTGCCTACATATACTAACTTGGGGGATCAAGCAGTATCTTTAGCACAAAAAAAATATATTGAACATGAGTTTCCAGAATATCAATTTATTGAGATTCTGGAAGATGATAATGATGAGGCAATTGAGATTGTTAAAAGAGTTATTAAATCAGGAGATATTGTTTCGTTTGTTGGTGGAGGCAATATGGGCAGTTTGTACACTGATCATGAAGAAGCTCGACGCAAAGTGTTTTCTACATTTGTTGATAATTTAACAATTTCATTTCCACAATCAATACATTTTGAAGATAATGAACACGGTAAGGCAGAGGAAAAGTTAAGCCAAGAAGCATACGCAAAAAATTCACATCTTTTTTTAGTTGCTAGAGATGCGCAGAGTTATCATCGGATGCAGACAACTTTTGAAAATAAAGTCTTATTTACACCAGATATGGTTCTGTACATGAAACCTGTAGAGCACAATGTAAAAAAAGAAAGCACATTAATTGTATTGCGTCATGATAGTGAGAAAGTAGTTAAGCAAGAGACTGTTGATGCGATAAAGAAGTTGCTAAGCAAGAATAAAAGTGTTGCTGAAACAGATACAGTTCTTGATACGGTTGAACGAATTACTCCAGTTAATCGAGAAAAATTATTTAAAGATGAGTTAGAGCTTTTTGCAAAGCAAGAGATTATTGTGACTGATAGATGGCATGCAATGGTATTTTCTGTGTTGACTGGAACCCCTTGCCTGTTATTTGGAAATAGTTATGGTAAAGGAAAACATGCCTATTTTGATTGGCTGGAGCACATTAATTGGGTGAGCTACACTGATGAGGATGATTTTGAGCGGATTCAAAGTCAAATCAACAAGCTAAAGAGAGTTGAAACGCATAAGTATGATATTAAAGATGACTTTAATCAGTTACGACATATAATTCAATTAAATTCAAATAAATATGGTTTTTAGTAATGTTTTACAACTTTTTCTTGGAGAATCCATCCCTAATAAAAGCGCAGGAAAAGGCATACGAAAATAACAACACCAAATTCTGGGAAGTCTGATAGTTAAAGGCGAGTATTAATTCACCAATGATGAAGAAAAAGAGGCAAGTAATGGAGATAGGCTTATAGAAAATCCGATTATTTAATCTATAGGTATCATGTTTTTTCTCGAATAAGTGACGTAGGAAGAGTAGGAAAACTATCGGAATCAATGATAATAAGAGTGCTGTATTATTTGTTGAAAAGTTCAGTACAAAAACAAAAAATGCAAGGATTAAATTGGCATGGAGTGCATATTTCCAATCGAATGTTAGTTTTTGGCTGTTGTCCATATACACTCCTCCTATATGATTTATTTCATTATTATACCTTTAATTTAGAAGTCAGTAAAGATATAATTTGAGGATCAATTTTTTTCTAGATAATAAAATAAGAGGTTGGGCCAAAAGTTTGGCTCAACCTCTCTATTTGTTGCGTATAAAAGTGTTTTATAAGTACTAATTCTACGTATAATTTCGAATTAGTATTCAAATTTATACTCCCTTATTTCTTTGTATATTCTAGTTTTACGAATCAGCAAAACTTAGCAGATATATTACAGATTTTCCCAGGCAGCTGATCCAATTGTTGGAAAAATAGGGATAATTCTTTCAATTTGCTCAGGTGTTAACTTAAGCTCAATTGCCGGCAACAAGGCATTAATAACATCTTCGGCATGATTACTTATTTCTGTTGCACCCACGAGTTGATGTGATTGAGTGTAGATCAATTTATTTTCTCCAAAAGTTTCTTTTTCAACATTACGATACCAATTATCTAAAACATTATTTGTTGAAATAGTTAAATCAGCTTTCTGTTTTGCTTCTTCAGGTGTAATACCAACTTTTGCAATTCGAGGTGTGGTAAAAACAGTTGAAGGAATTGCTGGATAGACAATGGGTTGATCTGTTTCACCAGTAAAAGTTTTCATGAGATAAAGTGATTCAAAGATAGCAGTTGGTGTAAGTTTAGGTTGAGTTTTCTTTATTACGTCACCACTTGCATAGATATGAGAAACAGATGTTTGCAAGTAATCATTTACAATAATTCCATCTGCATCGTAGTCTACGCCAATTGCTTCTAGACCAAGACTTGTTGTGTTGGGTGTACGACCAGTTGCATCCAAAATCCAATCAGCTTCAACTTTTTGGTCTTTATTGTAATGCACAGTTTTACTTCCAAAATCATCTGAAAATGATTCAATAGTTGCATTTTTGATAACAGTTACACCCGCTAGGCTTAACTTATTAATTACTTTTTCTACAAAAGGTTGATGAAATTTCCTTAATGCCTTATCGCCGCGCATCATTACCGTGACTTGGGATCCAAACCCGGATGCAATAGTTGCAAATTCCATTCCAATATAGCCTGCACCGATAATAGTGATTCGTTTAGGCAGTTTCTTTAAATTCATAAAAGCACTGCTGTCGTTCACAATTTGGCGTCCAGGTAAATCTAACTGGTGAGGGTGCATCCCTGTTGCAATAACGAATTTCTCAGCTGAGATTTTCTTGCCATTTACGATAATAGTATGGGAATCAACGAAATGTCCGCGTCCTTTAATCAAGGTAATGCCATTGTCTTGCATCAAATTAGTGATAAATTCAGGTAAAGCGTCAATTACCTCGTGCTTGTGCGCAACTGTGTTTTGCCAATTCAAATCTAATAATGGGTTAACCAGTCCATGCATTTCACTTACCTGATTTGCAAGAGCAACAGGGGCTTCAAGTGTAATTTTTGCATTACACCCCCTGTTAGGGCAAGTGCCACCTACCAGACCGCTTTCAACAACTGCAACATTAATCCCTTGTGCAGCTAGTGGAATTGCACCATCAAATGTACCATGACCACTCCCGAGATATAAAACATCATAGTCATAAGAATTTGTAGACATAAAAAGACCTCCTTGCTTAAACGAATAGTTACTAGTTAATATAACCATATCGCAGCAAGAGGTCTTAAACAAAATAAATGCCTAGCTATTTTGCTGATTGTTTACTTAAGAAAGTCAATGCGAAATCTTGATAAAAATCAATCGCTTTTAAGTAGGAATCTATATCCATATATTCATTACTTTGATGTGAGGTATTAGACCCTGGTCCAATTACGATACTGTTGAATGAACCTTTCGCCTGTAAGAATTCAGCGCCATCATTAGCACCCAGACTACCGGTAATAGCAGCTGGTTGTTCCCAATATTTTGAATGAACCTCTTTAGCAATTTGAATTACTGGAGAGTCTGGACTTCCAGGAATAGCTTCTTCGGGGAAACTGTAAGTGATGGCTAGGTTGAAGCCTGTCTTTTTATTTAATTCAGTAATAATTTTTTCGAGTTCAGCATAAAATAATTTATTTGGATATTGTGGAATTGTTCGAATATTGCCTAAAAGTTCTGCATATGAAGGAATATTATTGACTTGTTCACCGCCATTAATAACCGTAATATTATGTGTAACGCCGCCAAGAACTTCATCGGTTGCAGTGAAGGTTGCTAGACGAATCTTTGCAAGCTTGTAGAATTCAATTAAATTATCAATCGCATTGATGCCGTATTGCGGACGGGCACTGTGTGCAGATTTCCCTTTAGAGGTGACCTTATAGTCAATTACCCCACGGGCTGTATAAACAATCCGCTGCATATTGTCTGTTGGTTCTGCAATTAATAAGCCAGCTAGATTATCTGCGTAACCTAATTTTGTCAACTGAGCAGCCCCGTATTCACCCGTTTCTTCGCCAACAGTTGCTAGTAACCGAATTTGCCCCGGAAGCTCAGCCTTTTTTTCGAGCAGTTCGAGCAGTGCAACTACTAAGGCTGACAAACCACCTTTCATGTCAGTTGCACCACGACCGAAAATTCGACTATCTATGATAGTTGGCTCAAAAGGTGGAGTTGACCAGTCAGCTAGATTGCCAGGAGCAACAACATCCATGTGACCAGAATATCCCAAGATGGGTCCCGAATTACCGATAGTAATCACTAAATTATCACGGTTAGAAGCATAAGCAACTTTTTCGATACTTACATTTTGGTAGTTAGTAAATAAGGAAGCAATATAGTCAGCAACCGCTGTTTCATTGTCATTAACGGATTCAATTGCCAAAATGTTTTTTAGAATTTCAATTTTTGTTTTTTTATCCATTTTCAATCACCAAATCATCCTTTATATTCATATGATGTTGTTATTATAGCATAAAAATGAATAAAAATTAATTTTAAGGCTGTACTTGTTAAAAGAAATTATTAGTTCTATTTATATAAGCAAGCGGATAGTTCATGAACTTATCTTTTTTTGTATACATTATAATTAAGGCTATTAATAGTAAATGTGTTGTGCAATTTCATTTTATTTAGCATGGTACTGAATTGTTTTTCTTTTCCCTGTTGTATAATAATAATTGTATCTATATTTATCTTACTATCTGGTGACAAAACTACAAAATTTGCGTATTTATTTTTGGTTGCCAAGTCTTTTTTAGAGTAAGGATTATCTTTTGTTTTTTGGAATTCATAGGGGGATACTGGCAAGATAAATCTCATTTCATATACAAAATTGGGGTCATCTGAGGCAAAAAAAACTCGTTTATAACTAAGTAGGTCAAGTTTTTTCACTTCAGAAATTGCACTGGTTTCCCAACCAGTATATCTGGAATTATTAAAGTATTGTTCGACAAAGGCAACCGTAAATACCACATAAGTCACCAGCAATGCTTTCCCCATTTGTTTAGTATTTTTTGATACTTCAATTAGTCCTATTGAAATAACTTCTAACACAGGAAAATGAATAAAAATCCAATGATTATAATTCGGTAAAACGACACAGATAATTATTAACATTCCAGTTAATTGCGCTAGGATAATACTGTCCCATATAGTTCTTCTCTTTAATATAGTTAATATCCCTACAATAAAAAAAGGAAGAGTGAACATGTAGTACGGACCAAAGTTTCCCACACTATTCCAAGAGAGTCCATCTGTACCATTAATATACATAAGTAATCCAGAGCATATATTATTATATATTTGTACAAACATATTTCCATGGAAGTTTATAAACGAGGCATTTACCCTTCCTATTTGTAATTCAGGGGATGTCCAAAATAATATCTTAATAGTATTATTTAAAGGAGCGTAGTTACTTCTAACTGCAAAAATCAGTATAGGAGTAATTTCAATAACTAATAAAAACAAGGGGATGATGAGTTCGTTAATTTTTAATGCTTTTCTATGTAGTAGATAAATTAATAATACGGGTAGGTAGACAGCCAAAAAAATCCAGCCTACATTATATGCGTAAGCAGTCAATCCTATTATTAGCATCCCGATAGTTACTAATACGGTTTTTAATATTTTTTTCTTCATCATTACTCCTAAAAAAAATATTAAAGATCCTATTGACACCATAAAAGGAGCAATATTACAATCCATACCAAAACGTGAAACAGCTAAAACCCAAGGAGATGATGAAAAAACGACGACAGTCCAAAATGTTTTCTTGCGACTGAAATATTTTGAGGAAACATAAAAAATCAGTAATAAATTTATTATACTAGCAATTACTAAAGGAAGCCTGAAAGCATAGAGCTCGTAACCTAGCAACTTTAAAAATGGTTTTGCTAAAAGTGAGTACAATATGGACTGTCCTTGTCCCTGAAATCCTTCAAGGTATACGGGATTTTTAATTAAGTTGCTGTCTACTCCATAGTGTGTAAGACTCCAACTATCATACATTCCGTTACCCTCATCTAAAAAAACGTTTGGAAAATTATTGATTTTATACATCATAAAAATTGAATATAAGATTATAAGTGTTGCCGCCCCGTATAAATATTTGGCCTCTCCCTTTTCCTTAGAACCATTATGCACGATAAAAAATATAATTATTGTAACCAATATAAGTATGGTTAGTTGCTCCTATGTCAATAAATGGCACATCTTTTTCTAAACACTCGTTCTAATTCTGTCGGAATTAAACCAACTGATGTAATTTGAGGTTCGGATTACCAAGTCCTCAAAATTGGAAAAAGTTGTTTGAAAGGCAAACTCTCTCTTCAACAATGAGTGAAAAGCTTCAATTGGCCCATTATCATAAGGATAACCTTGTTTTGAGTATGAGTGGCTAATCTGATGCCGTTCAAGTAAAGTTTCAACTTCGTTGCTGGTGTACTGTGAACCCATGTCAGAGTGAAAATATTGTGGCTTTTGATGACATTCAAGCGCCTGATTAATCGTTTCTACAACTAACGGCGCCTCCATCTGACGACCAATCTTGAAAGCAAGAACTTGATGAACCTTTGGTTCGTAAATAGAACTGAGATAAACCCAGGTTCCTGGACGTAATTCCAAATAAGTAATGTCAGCACGCCATATCCTTGCATTGGGCTGGTGCTTGATTAAATTGGGGCGTTGTGAATGATCCACATGAGTGCCAGGTTTTTTAAATCGCCGATTCATTAAAGAGTGAATCTCCATTTCCCTCATTAATCGTAAAATTCGTTTTGACCCAACACGGATGCCTGACTTGCGAAGCACCATCGTTATTCGTGGATAACCATAGGCACGATAATTATTTTCCCAAATCAATTTAATTTTTTCTTTGAGCTGATTATCAACACGTTCGTGTTGACTAGGTTGATATCTTTTCCAATGGTAATAGGTGCTACGCGGTAATTTCAGTGCCGAAAGAATAATTGATAAGCGGTGTCGCAATAACTGATCTTCTATGAAGACAAGGCAATTAATTCGTCCTAATGCTTTCCCAGTAACACCGCCGCAGCTTTTAAAATTTCAAGTTCCTCCTTTAATCGCTGATTTTCCTTTTGAAGTTGTTTGAATTCTTTGGACGTTACTTCAGTACCGTCTTCTAGCTCAACTGATTTAGCGCCTTTAACCCAGTTATGAATTGCGGCTGGAGAAACACCGTATTCCTCGGAAAGCGAGCGAATAGATCTTTTCTCTTCACGATGCATCTTCACAATGCTGGCTTTAAAATCATCTTGATATCGTTTCATTGGAATGCTCCTATCTTGTTTTATTAATTATGGCATAACTGTTCAGAAATTTATGTACCAAATACTAGGATAGGAGCAAGTCTAGCAAGAAAGTACATTATCTATATCACCTTTCTAATAAATTGGTGCTTTATTGTGAATTGGATTTAGAATAACTTTTGGTATTGATAATTTTTTAAATGTCATCAAAACTATTTTATGTGCTATTCGCTATCTAAAAAAGTTATGCTTACTAGATTCTATCTTATGTATATTAGAAATAAAAGACCTAATTAGTAGTTTAAGTTCAATGAAAGGAAAATTATTAATTATGGGTGACAAACAAAGAATATGTACTTTGAATTTGCGGATATCTAGATATATTATAATGAAACCCATAATGTCGTATAATTTATTAGTTTTATTTGTATTGTTGTTTTTAAGAATTTAATTTTTGCGAGGTACGTTACAATGTAGAAATGTAATGAAATACTCAACTTTTAGGTGTAAAAGTTCAACTAAGATATTTTCATACATTAAAACTAATACTGAAATGTGGACTAAAAGGAGTTATGATGAAACAATTTTTGCGAGAGAGAGTTGATAAAGATAATAATTATGCAATTTTGTTTATTTGTGAACAGCTTGTTCGTAAGAGGGTAACTTTTTATTTTGGAGACTGAACTTTTTTAATAATGTACAAATTTGCTGATTTTTAAATGAAAGTTTACGTAAAAATAATATGAAAAATTGAAGTAAAGAAAAATGAGTTAACTTAAAGAGATATTTATTCAACGGCAAAACCACCTTAGTTAGGATTAGAAAATAAAAATATACTCTAATATAAATCTTCACTCCAAGTTTAGCCTATTTTTTTGAAATTTTATGGTTATTTTAGTAGAGCTTTTATTAAAAAACAAATAAGAATGATTAATTAAAGGGCCACCAAGTGAATCTTTTGGCTAGACGGGGTTCGTTTTTTGAATCATATGAAAGATATGAAGTGCCTATTTGTTCACGCATCAAAAGAGGAATCTGTTTATAAGACAATAAGCGAATAGAATAGACATAAGAACCCTTATGAGCAACGAGTGCCCAACGTTCATTTTTATTGTACCTGCCAGTGTTGAACTTGAGCCAACCTCCGCTTCCAAAAGGATCATCGGAAACAAAGGCGTCAACTTTTTGCGGAACAGAAATAAGTTCCTTGTGACTATGCTTACTTCCTGCATCAATGACATCTGACCATTGCTTTTTCTCAGGAACTTTCCCGGGTAATATTGCATAGCCATATTGGGTTTTCAAGAATGGATTAGAGAAATCAATCCACTGATTTTGGGTAGCTCGACCATATCCTAAGATTGCAAGCCAGGTAATTAATAAAATTAAGAAAATAAAAATTATTTGCAAATAAAGCCCGTATTTTCTCTTGTTCCTAACATCATTACTAAGTTTTGTAACCATTTGATTTTCTCCACCTTTAAGTAAATTATCAAGAGGAATATCAAGAATTTCACCGAGTTGGATGAGCGTGTCAAGATTTGGATAACTTAAGTTGTTCTCCCAGCGAGAGAGAGTTTGCCGTGTGACGTGTAATTGATCTGCAAGTTCTTGTTGAGTTAGATTAGCTTCTTTTCTTTTATTGCGTAAAATATTATGGAATTCCACAGATATAACCTCCTTGATAGATTTAAATTAATACCAAATTACTTAAATGTAACGCAATTATCATGTTACATTTGCAATTATTTTGGTGTAGCTTCTAAATGATTGCGAGGAGAGGTATGGTACAATGATTTCGAAAAAGATAATGAGTTTCAATTATAGTTGGAGGCAGATATGATTAGTCAACTTGGAATCTCTTTGAAGAAAATTCGCAGAGAACAAAAACTTTCTCAAAAAGAGGTTGCAGATAATATTTGCTCACAATCAATGTTATCTGCAATTGAGCATGGAAAATATATTCCGAATGCAGCATTATTACTAGCGCTTTGTGAGAAATTGTCAATTAGTCTGAATGATATCAGCTTAGCGAGTGATTTTAATATTTCTAGCAGTCAAAATTTTAATGATAAACTTTCTTATTTATGTAATCAACATCGATATGTTGAACTAAAGACTTTTTTAGTGAATTCTGCAACTTTTGATCAAGTTCAAACCGCCACTCAAACACAAGCATATTACTATTATCTGGGTGTTGCTTGTTTGCATGTGGATACAACTTGGGATAAAGCTAGACAAAATCTGCAATTAGCGATTGCCAGTGGCGAAGAACAGTTGACTGTAACAACGCTAACTCGAGTGGCTCTTATTTCCTTAGCTTTGACAGAAGCAAAAGCCGGCCAAAAAACACGAGCACTAGATTTTTTGAAACAAGCAACTGAAAAAATTGATAAGGCATTTTATGAGGAAAATCTAAATATTGTTTTTTACCTTGCGGCATTAATTTATTTAGAGTTAGATGATACCAAGGAGTCTTTAAAGTGGATTCAAGCAGGTATTAAATTCAGCACTAGCCATAATTCTCATTATATGCTCGCTAATTGTTATAGACTTCTCGCACAAATTGCGAAAAAAAGTGAAGACTTGGATCAAGAGTTGGAAGCACAGAAACGGAGTAATCTTTTCAAGCATCTTTTTGCTGAAAAAGTCTTTGATGATTTCTAAATATCAGTATTCTGATTTTTAAAAATTATCAAGATACGCTAAATTAAGACCATACTTATGAGGAGGTCTTGATTATGGATCAAAAATTATTTTCAAATGTTGTTTTAGTTAGCGCAGAGATAGAAGAGGTCAAGCGGTTGTTAGAAGAACCTGAGAACTTGCTGAAATGGATTCCAGAAATCACAACAGTTGATAAGAAAAAGCATGATTTTAGTATTACGCGAGCAAAACCTGCTTTGAATCAACAAGAAACTATTACAGTAGAAAAAGGTAATAATAGTGTGATATATGATAGTAAGGGTGGCAGACTTGAGTATCAAATTGTCTTTTTGTTGTCAGGTCAAGCTGGGCAAACAACAATTCAAGAAGATGTCTATGTAGAAAAGCAAACAGATATTTTCTTGCCTTTAAAATTATTAGTACCAATTGCCAAGTATTCATTTAATACCAATTTGAACAATTTAGTTGCTTTTATAGAAAGTGGGATTGTAAGAAAAAATTCTTAAGCTTAGTGATAATTAGAAGTTTAACAAGAAGAAAAGGAGAAGCAATGAATCTTTGCTTGCCCTTTTCTTTTTGTATAGGCACAATTAAGAGTGAATATAGGAGGAGATTTAATGAAATTTGGTGAGCGATTAAAACAAGCAAGGATAGAAATGGATTTGACCCAAGGACAAGTCGCAAATGATTTTTTTATTACAAGACAAACTATTTCTAGCTGGGAGAATGAGAAGACTTATCCTGATATTTCGAGTCTTATCAAATTAAGCGATTATTACCATATTTCTTTAGATATTTTATTGAAGGAGGATGTAGGGATGCGTGAAAGCTTAGAGAAGAAAGAAGTTTCAGAAGAACTGAGACCAGTTCGCCGTAATCTCATATTAATTGATTTAATCTTACTTGTAGTTTTACTAGGAAATTTGTTTAATGTAGGTAGATTGTAAAATTTAAGTTGAACATATTAGTGGACAGAAAAACCCATAAAGGTCTTCAATGGTGTCACCACAACATTCCACTAGAAAGAAGGACCTTTATGGGCACCACTATTTTATCATTTGAAGACCGCGTTGTCATCGAAACACTTCATCATGAAAAGCACTCACTTCAATATATTGCCGATTATTTAGGCCTTAGTAAAACCACTATCTTTAATGAGGTTCATCGCTTAGCTGGTGAGTATCACGCAGTTAAGGCTCAAACTGACCATGAAGTTAAACTTAGTCATCGTGGTCGTAAAACCATCTTAACGACTAACCTAAAGCGCTTGATTGAAGAAAAAATCAAGATCCAAAAATGGTCAATTGAACAAGTGGCTCATGTAGTTAGAATTGCCTACAAAACCATCTATAACTGGATTGATCAGGGACTACTGGATATTAATGTGACTGATTTACCTGACCATGGTATTCGTCGCAAACGAGCTAAAGAAACCCGTGGTAGTTTTAGTCATGGACGTTCCATCGAAGATCGTCCAGCTGAAATTTCTGATCGTAATACTTCAGGTCACTTCGAAGCTGATACAGTTTTATCTGGAAAACGTAAAGGTCAAGCAGTAGCTACGTTTGTCGAGCGTAAGAGTCGGCTTACCATCGTTAAACGGCTTAATGGACGAGATAGTACTTCAATGACCAAGGCTATTTTAGAATTGGCTAACCAGTTAGGAGATAATCTCAAGACCCTTACTGTTGACCATGGGAAAGAATTCGCCAACTACAATTTGATTGAAGAACAGGCCGGTGTTCCGCTGTACTTTGCGCACGCTTATTCGCCACATGAACGAGGCAGTAATGAAAATCGCAACCGAGTACTACGCCGCTTCATTCCCAAAGGTCAACCGATTGATGAGATTACCGATGATGAATTGATTCAAATTAACTGGTATTTGAATTCCCGACCACTCAAATGTTTAAATTGGCGAACACCGATTGAGATCTTTTTGCGTAATCTGCGTTACTAAATTTGTTCAAGTTATTTCTTGCAATCTGCCAAGATAAAAAATCATTTGAATCTAGTATTTTAATATCCATAATTGAACCTCTCCCTAAATTTGATTTAAAATTGGTAGGTCTCGTTGATCAATCGTACAACAAAATATAAGAAGTATTTAACTTATTTAGTCCGATTAAATTTCTCAAGTCGATATAATCCTTCGTCATCAATTGTATCAATCCCATTTTTAAAGGAATACCCCAGTTTCTGATAGAATTTTAGTCCTGTAATTGAAGCTGGAATCTCAATTCTTTTAGCCCTTTTAAAGAATATATCTTGTTCTAATGTTTGAATGATTTGTTTGCCAATTCCCTGGCCTTGATATTCTGGTAACACGAAAATATTGAAGAGACTACTTTCATCTTTTTTACCCCAGTAAGCTCCAATTGACCCCACACCGACAATTTTATTTTCAGCAGTACTATCTGAGAATACGTAGCAATGAAAATATTTAGCCCTTTCAATAAATGCTAAAGCAGTCAGCTTTTTTAAATCATTTTCCAAGTACTCCTTGGTATAGTCTTTAATATTAGTGGTTAACATAGTTTTTTTGACCAGAGCAGCAACTGCAGTGGCATCTGTCTCCTTGAAAATCCGTTGAATAATCATTATTCATAACCTCCTAATTGATAAGATAATAGTTAGATCAAGTATATTCTTTCTGAGAGATGGTTTGAATAGATAATTTTTTATGGATGGATAGAATTGCTAAATTATTCTTAGGTAAAAAAACTTCCAATGATAACATCTCTTGGTTACAACCAGAAAAATTATCAAAGAAAGTTTTTTTGTTTCATTGAAGGACACCATAAATAGGATGGTTAAGAAAAATGTGGCTGGGGCTGTGCCAAAAGTTAAATTTTAACTCAACCTCGCTAATTATTTCGTATAAACGTGTTCCATAAGTCAAAATTCTCCGTCTAATTTCGAGTTGGTACTCAAATTTTCTCGACTTATATCACACTCCCCTTTATTTTTCTTCACCATGTATTTTAGTCATCAAGCCACTCGCAAAGGAACCGATTAAAGAACCAATTAAGTTAATAATTTCACTCATAACGGCAAATCCCCCTTTTTAGTAATTATATCTTTTTTAGGTAAAAAAGGAAGGACATTAATACTGCCTTTATTTATATTCGATTTTTACGATGAACAACTTGAATTTAGGCGAGAGTTCTAAGAACCAGTTTGCATGCCCAAGTTTTTTAAAACACATCACTTATTTACTTTGGCCATTAGCCGATGGATAAGTTTGAGATTACCTATGAAGAAACCAAACATTATAAAGATAACAAGTAGCCATTGCCAAAACGGTGAGTATGTTAGTTCAATTAGAATAAGTAAATAGGCAATGGTCACAGGAATTTCAATAAGGGCTGTTACAACGCCAGGGACATATGTGTGTTTAATCAGCGAAAAGCCGATGTGCATTATGAGATGAAAGAGATATGGTAGCGTTGGCAGCAATTATTAAGAGCGGATAATTGAACCAGTACGCGCTGGCAGAGAGTGCTAAGTAAATACATAACTCTTCCCAAATCCCAGCAGATAAGATGTCTGAACGTTTAACTCCACCAAATAAGGTTCGACCATAAATAGTAGGATCGTTTCTTTGCAGCCAATAGGGTACAAAAACCAATTTTTCAAAATCATGAAACATAAATAATAATGGTAATAACCAGTACGAAGACCAGATTGTCATTTTGTTAACCTCCTATACTTGTAGTGTATTATGATTTTCATGCATAATAAATATAAGTAACGTATGTGCCATAAAAAAGGGAGATTGTGCCATGACTAGAGATAAGATGATTGAGCAATCAAAAAACGCGTTCGTTGATGCATTATTTTGTTTGCTTGAGCATGAACAATTCGAAGACACTACAATCAAGCAGTTAACTTTGGAATCGGGATATTCACGAAGAACCTATTATCGATATTTTGGTAGTAAGACATCTATTTTGGATGAAATGTTAGCAAAATATTTAAATAGTTATCAGAAGTATTTATTAGGGTTACCAATGAAACCAGAAGATATCTCTAGACGTGTTATCAACTTTCTTTGGCCACATCGCCAGAGAGTAGTGATACTAGCCCGCAATAATTTACTTGTTCCACTACTAACTCGTCATATTTCAAAGATTGCAGATATGCTTTTGGACATCAGAGTTCCGTGGAGACAAAAAAGTCAGATAGTCAATATTATTACGCAATTATCTACTCAATTGGTGGATTTTGTGTACTCTTAGATACCCTTTTTAAGGACAACTTGCCTGAGAATCCACAGCAAATCAGTGAAGCGCTAAATGGTGCATTGAAGGAAATTGCATTTCAGATGAATAAGTAGTAACTACTCTTTCAGGTAAGAAATCTGTGAGAAGTCAAAAACTTCAGTTAGTTCTTGTGCAGTTAGATACTTCGCAAGGTATATTTTTTCATTTTTTAGGAAACTTACCTCGTGATCCGTTAAGAAAGTAATTAAATTAGCTTTTTTTAGTAATTTAAGACCAGCTTCTTTTTGTCCTAGTAAATACAAGGTTAGTTCTTTTAAATTAAAAAGACGTGTTTTGTGGTAGTAATCTTTATTACGATTACCAAAATAATTTTCCAGATGATTGACTAATGTATATGCCTTATTAAACCCGAATTGCTAGTTATTTTCCAATGAAATTAACTAGCAATTCGGGTTAATTTTAATTATCTTTGTATAGCCTTTTTAATTTCGTCGATTGGAGATTGGTTATATCGGCTAGCATTACCTATTATTATTCTTTCCAAAACGGGTTCTGCTTATCATGCGGCTACTACCTTTGGTGTCTCGTTTATTCCGTGGATTATTTTTTCATTATTGGGTGGTAGTCTGGCTGACAATTATGCTAAAAAGAAAATTCTGATAATTGGAAATATGTTTGCTGCATTGGTTGTGCCAGTATTGTTGTTCATTTTAATGGAAAAACAGATTAATTTTGTTCTCTTATACTCGGCAGTTTTTGTTTTATCGTCCATTGATCCATTAATCCATCCGAGCTTTCAGAGTATCATTCCAGAAATAGTGGAAGATAAAAAATTCGCTGAAGCCAATGCAACTATTCAGACAATTGATAATACATTATCAATCATGGGCCCATTAATGGGTGGATCACTGGTAACATTATTGGGTGACTATAATGCCTTGTGGATTGATCTTTTTTCGTTTTTACTAACTGCAGTAATATTGACGCGACTTCCAAGAATTACAGGTAAAACAGTTCAGAATGGACTTGTAATTAAGCAGTTAATTACTGATGTTATTGAAGGAGCTAGCTATAGTTTGCGCGAAAAAGTAATTTTTAGTGGTTCAGTTATGTTTCTTTTTACTAACTTTGCATTGAATATGTTTGAAGCAAACTTTATTTACTATATGACTAAGCTATTGAATTATCCACTTTTTGAGGCAACTCTAACGATGTCAATCGGAGGCATTGGTTCTTTAATTGCTGGAATGGTTGGCAGCAGGATTGTCAATCATTTTAAAGCGGGTGTTTTATTATCATTTAGCACTATTTTTGCTGGTTTGAGCACTTTACTCTTACTAGCAAGTACTAACTATCTTTATATTGGTATTATCTTAGGTATTATTAGCTTTTTTGGAACAATTAATGTCATTACTTACTTTACTTTAAGACAAAGGACAGTTCCAAAACAGATTTTGGGAAGAGTTGTTTCAGTTACACGCATGGTTTCATATGCTTCAATTCCTGTTGGGTCATGGTTTGGTGGGATGTTACTGGCACATGGTCAATCAATGTTTACAGTTATTTTATTGGCAGGTAGTTTGCGAACTTTAACAGGGGTAGGGGCTAAATTTTCACCATTAAATAAGGAATGACTCTTTGTTTAAATACAATTAATTTATTGAACATAATTGATGTTAAAATAGACAAAGATACTTCGATATTTTCTATATTTAATTCTGATAAGTTTGAGTCCAATTAAAAAATGGGAGGTGATATAAGATGTACGCCAAAAGATTTATCCAGTTATTTTTAATATTTTTACTGACAATTTTTATAGCAATGTTGGTGGTTTCTTACTTGGACATTAAAGGATACTTCGTACAATCCCTTGCCTTATCTGTGGTAGGTTATATTATTTTAGTAATCCCTCTAACTTTACTGACAATTCTTAAACAACGTAAAAAGTTTAGTAAGAATGGAAATTCTAAAAGTAATAGTGAATTTAATAATGCTTTGAGTAAATTGGATAATATCATTGTTTTATCCACGGTTTCCGAAAATAATAGAGTAACTTCAAGTGTCATTACTTTTAAGCAGTCAAGAACAGAGGATAATATTTTCTATATCATGACTGATAGTAAGACAAACCGTGTTAGGAATATTATTCAAAATAAAGCCGCAGCAATCACAACTTGGTTTGATAGGAAAACAGGAATAAGAATTAGCTCAAATAATATTAAGCCAGAAATTATTGAGGGTAATGAAATGCTTACCGAAATGGCTATCCATCCAGAGATAAAAGAACTATCCGAAGATCTCAAGAATAATGTTATTATCAAATTAACTATTCACTCGGCTTTAATTGAATCATTTCAATCTAGTCCATTAGTAGTAACATTTTCATAATCTAAAGATCTATTTGAAATTCAAAAAAATAGCATGAACTTTAAATTTATTTATATATTTGCTTATAAAAAACACCCCATAATAATTAGATTTTTTGAGATCTAGATATTATGGGGTGTTTCACTTTGGTTCAGTCTTTTATCACTTTTTTAATCTTTATTAAAAACCTCTCTAGCAACTGAAACTGCATTTAGTACTCTCGGAAAACCAACATAAGGTAAGCAATGAACGAAAGTTTCGATTATTTCATCACGTGTCATTCCTACATTTAGGGCACCTTGAATATGGATGCGAAGCTGGCTGGGTGTATCACCTTGTGTCAGTAATGTAGTAATTGTAATCATTTCTCGCTGCTTCATATCTAAGATACCTCGGGTTTTTGCTTCATCAAAAGCCAAAAGTGTTTTTTGGTTTAGAATAGGAGCAATGTCTGCTAAGCTGTCCGTTACTAACTGGCTTGCTTTTCGTCCAATAACTTCCTCGCGTATCTGTAATCCATTTTCATATTTATCCAAAATAATTCCTCCTTCTATGTGATAAAATCACTATAAACTATCAAGTTGACTTGATAGCAAGTAGAATTTTTAAAAGGAAGTTATAAGATGATTAAAACATATAAAATCTCTGAAATTTCAAGTATAACGGGGCTTTCAATTCCAATATTACGCTATTATGAGGACTTAGGTCTTCTGAAACCTGCACGCAATGATAATAACTACCGTGTTTTTAAGGACAAAGACTTGCGATGGATTGAATTTATTAGCCGCGCAAAGGCAACTGGAATGCCATTGGCAAAAATTATTGAATATTCTAAGCTACGAGAACAAGGAGATGAAACAGTTAAGGAAAGAATAAGTATCTTGGAACAACAAGAACAAATATTGCATGCACAGCAACAGGAAATTCAGACACACATTGACTTCTTACAGAATAAAAAAAGATATTATGCACAGTTGCAAGATAGTTATAAGAAATCTTAGCTGGTTAATTACTATTGAAAGAGTTGATTAACTTATGGTGTTTATTCCAAATAAAAGCTTTTACTACACCAAGAACTTTTTCTTTTGGGACAAAGCCATAATAGCGGCTATCGTTTGAGATTTTGCGATTATCACCGAGAACAAAATACTTACCTTTTGGAACAAAAAAGCTCTTATTTGTGCCTAAGGTTACTCCTGAAGCAGGTGATAAAGCGGTCGAAAGTGTTAATGTCCCACTTTTTTGTTGCTTTTTAGAGATATATGACTGTGAAACCAGTTTATTATTTACATATAATTTGCCATTATTTTTATACTCGATTTTATCACCTGGTAACCCAATCACCCGCTTAACATATTTAGTTTTAGGAGTAACATTAGGCTCCTGAGTATCGACACCATAAGCATTGAAAATAATGATTGAATCGCGTTTGATTTTTGCGACTTTTAATAAAGCAGTTCGTTCCCCTGCTTGTAGATTAGGAGCCATGGAGTCTCCAACAACATTGGCAAAGCTAAATAAAAAGGTCTTAACGACAAAAGCAATGAGCAAGCCAACTAAGATAGGCCATACCCAACTCATAATACTTTTAAAAGCAGACACTGACTTTTTCCTCCTTACGACTGGATAAATTAGGGTTCTAAATTCAAATTTTTCATGTAATTTTAAGCTTTATAGAAAAATATTAAATGCACGAGTTCTTTCTTTAATTCTAGGCTACATTCTGTCTGTTTGTCTAGTTACGGGAAAACTATTATTGTAACTACTGTTATTTGGAATATGATATTATGCAATATGAAATTAGAATATCTTTATGTTTAGGAAAAAGAGACGTAATTCAATTAGAAACTATCAGAATTTAAGGTGAGAATAAATGAGTATAGAGGTTGTCTGCGCAGTGATTTTAAATGAGAAAAAGCAGATGCTTATCGGTAAAAGAAGGTCTAAGAGTCTTGCAGGTTACTGGGAATTTCCAGGTGGTAAGGTTGAAAAAAACGAAGAAGTAAAACAAGCACTAAAGCGAGAAGTAACGGAGGAAATTGGAGCAGAAGCTGCTATTGGTCCAATGGTAGTACCAGCGTATACATATCAATATGAATTTGGTAATGTAAAATTGCATTTTTACTTTGCACAATTAAAAGATAAGATGATTAGTCCTAAGATTTACGAGGAATACGCATGGCTATCATTTTCGCAATTAGCAAGTAAAAAATGGTTACCTGCAAATCAAAAAGTACTCAATGGATTAAATCAATGGGATTTAAACAAGGTGGAATTTAATGAATAATGAAGAGATCAAACAGAATGTTTTGCTGGCAGCAACAGTTGGATTCTTAGATGATAGTCAAGCCGGGGCTACTAGTGAATTGCTACCGCAACTGGTAAGTAATCAACCCAATGACACGATGTGGGAACATATTAGGTATGAATTACAGACTTGTCGGAGTTTTTCTTTTGCACTGGCATTCATTACTGAAGATGCATTAACGCCGCTGAAGGTAATTTTAGCTGATTTGGCGATTAAGGGAATCTCGGGAAAAATTCTGACTTCAAATTATTTGGCATTTAATCAGCCGAAGGCCTTTGAGGAACTACTTAAGATTCCAAATATCACAGTTAAAATTGTTACGCAAGAAGGCTTTCATGCTAAAGGTTATCTTTTTGAACATGATAACTACTATTCGATGATCATTGGTAGCTCAAATTTGACACGGGCGGCATTACTGCGCAACGTCGAATGGAATCTGCATTTTTCAGCACTCAAAGAGGGTGCGGTAACTAAACAGATTATGAAACAATTTGATGTTGAGTGGCAACAAGCAGTCAAGCTCACTAATCAATGGATTGAAGAATACCGTTATGTCTATAAAGATGCCCAGAAAACGCACACAATGATTGACTCAATTGATGTTAGAAAAAAATCAAAGATTGTTCCTAACAGGATGCAGACAGAAGCACTAATTGAATTAGCAAAGTTGCGTGCAACAAACGAAAGAAGAGGTTTGGTAATTTCTGCAACTGGTACAGGGAAAACATTTTTAGCTGCACTTGATGTAAAACAAGTTAATCCAAATAAGATGTTATTTGTAGTTCACCGTGAACAAATTCTACAAAAGGCACTTGATAGTTTTAAGCGTGTATTGGGTGGGAAAGATAGTGACTATGGAATCTTATCGGGTAATCGGAATGAAAGACAAGCCAAATATTTATTTGCGACTTTGCAAACACTCTCCAAGACAGATATTTTAAATAGTTTTGCTCCAAATCAATTTGATTATCTATTGATTGATGAGGCACATCGGAGTGGGTCTGAGACATATCGTCGCATCTTAGATTATTTTACCCCAGCTTTTTGTTTAGGAATGACAGCGACACCTGAGAGAACAGACGACTTCAGTATTTATCAACTGTTTGATTATAATATTGCTTATGAGATTAGGTTGCGAGATGCTTTGAAAGAGCGGATGCTGACACCATTTCATTACGTGGGACTGCAAGATTATGAATATGATGGTAAGTTAATCGATGATAAAGCACCGCTAAGATTATTAGTTGCAAAAGAACGTATTGCTTATGTGCTAAAACAACTTGAATATTATGGATATTCAGGTAAACAAGTTCATGGACTTGTTTTTTGTAGTAATGTACTTGAGTCAAAAGAAATCGCTCTGCTTTTGACGAAGAATGGACATCCAGCAATTAGTTTAGATGGAAGTGATTCAATTGCGCGGCGCAATCAGGTTGTTGCTCAGCTTGAGCATGATCAAATCGAATATATCGTGACAGTAGATATATTCAATGAAGGAATTGATATTCCCTGTCTAAATCAAGTTGTGATGCTCAGAAACACGCAATCTAGTATTGTCTTTATTCAACAATTAGGCCGAGGACTACGTAAGTATGCTGGTAAAGAGTTTTTAACAATTATTGATTTCATCGGAAACTATAAGAATAATTATTTAATTCCTACAGCATTAACGGGAGACATTTCACGCAGCAAAGATAATGCCCGTTCAGACCTGACATTACAACCAGTTCTAGGCTTGTCTACTATTAATTTTACAGAAGTTGCAAGACAACAAATATATGATGCAATTCAAGTTGCGAAACTAGATGCTTTCGCAACTTTACGTTCAGACTATCAGGATCTTAAACAAAAGTTGGGCAGAATTCCTTTATTACTGGATTTCCAAAAATACGGTGGCATTGATGCAGAAGTTTTTGCTGAAAACAACCAGCTCGACAATTACGCAAGCTTTTTGTATAAAATGAAAGAACAAGTTGAATTAACTGAGTACGAAGATCAAGTATTGAGCTTTGTAACTAAGGAATTAGTTAACGGGATGAGGAAACATGAACTCTTATTATTAAAGATGCTGTTAGAAAAAAAGGTGAAAGATGAGGACTTCATAGAAAGCCTACAACAAAATAATTGCTATTTAGATGCAGCTGTAATGCAATCGGTTGAGGATATTTTGAGCCTGAACTTTTTTGATATTAAATCTGGGAGGGAGAATAAGGCTGAGAAATATGGAAAAAAAGCTATTGTGGAGCATTCACATGGAGAGTACATGTTAAATTCTGCAATTAGCGAAAGTTTACAAAAATCAAATGATTTTAAGAATTTATTTGTGGATGTCATTGCAACTGGACTTTATAAAGCAACCAATTTTAAATCTGAACAACCCTTCACATACTATCAGAAGTATTCTCGCAAAGATGTTTGTCGACTTTTAAATTGGAAAAAAGATGTCAGTGCTCCAATGTATGGTTACCGGGTGGGAACGGATGTATGTCCTATCTTTATCACCTATGAAAAGGATGATCCCGCAAAGAATCGAAGTGCGCGTTACGAGAATGAATTCTTTAATACTGGATTAATTAAATGGTACACGAGAAGCCCAAGACACATTGATTCAAAAGAGGTTCAGCAATTACTGGAGCGAGATGAAAATGATAAGTTTAAGGTGCAAATACAGTTATTTCTTAAGAAAAATGATGCAGAGGGCAAGAAATTCTACTATCTAGGCAGCGCTCAAGTTGTCTTAGATTCTGTAAAAGAACAAATGATTAGCCGAGGTAGTAACCGACCTAAAGCTGTTGTTTCGATGAATTTGAAGTTAGATGAACCGATAAAATATAGTCATTTTATAAATATTACAAAAATGTAACAAAAACTATTGCTTTGTGATATTAATATGATATCATAGCGTTATCGATAGATGGAAAGATTGTGAGGTGAGTCCAGTGGATGATATAGCGACTTTTTTATTGAGGTTACCTAAGGAATTGAAAGTCAGACTTGAAGCAAAAGCGAAGGAACAAAACCGCAGTGTGAATAGCTTGTTGCAGACAATCATTGAAGATTTTTTAAATGGGAAGAGGCAGTCAACTGTTTCATTAGAAAATCGGCAATTTATCGGACAAGTTGTCGAAAATCGGCAAATTGATCCAGATAATGGACTTGTTCAGGTCAACGGTATTTATTATCGTTATTTGATTGAAAGTAATCTGGAATTCGATTCGAAAATAAATTATATCGTAATTGAGGCTAATGGGAATATTTTGACACTACGCCCAATGGTACATTAAATTACGAGTACAGGGGGAATTCAAATGTTCGGAATAAAGATCGTACGACAAAATTGTCAAGGACTTGTGGAGACTTTGGGAAAGTACAGTCGTAATGTTGATGCAGGACTACACTTTTATATTCCTATTTTTCAGAGAATTCAAACAGTTAATCTGGCAATGCGTCCATTGCAATTGTCACAATACTCTGTGATTACAAAGGATAATGCAGATATTCAAGCAAGTGTTACACTGAACTATCATGTTACGGATGCAAAGAAGTATGTCTATGAGAATACCGATTCAGTTGAATCAATGGCACAATTAGTAAGAGGTCATTTACGTGATATTATTGGACGCCTCGAATTGACAGATGCACTAGGTTCAACATCCAAGATTAATGCAGATCTAGCAGCTGCAATTGGTGATTTAACTAATGTTTACGGAATTAATGTTGATCGAGTAAATATTGATGAGTTGACACCATCAACTTCTATCCAAGAAGCAATGGATAAGCAATTGACCGCTGACCGTGAGAGAATTGCGACAATTGCACGTGCTCAAGGGGAAGCACAAAATATCAAGTTGACAACAGATGCGCGCAATCGTGCTCTTGTAGAGACAGCGCAAGCACAAGCTCAGGCTACTAGAACACAGGCTGATGCGGAGAATTATCGCATTAATAAAGTTCAAGAAAGCTTGACAGCCGTTAGCGAGAATTATTTCAAGGATCAAAGTATTCATGCATTTACTGAATTAGCACAATCAAAGACTAATTTAGTAGTTATGTCAAAAGATGAAGTAACGACTTTGGGACAGGTCCCAGTTATCAAGAAGATGTTGGATCAGGAAAATAATATCTAAACGAATTAGTTATTGGATAATGTTGAATGTAGTTGCTATTCAATATTTGTAAAAGATGAGATTATGGTTGTTGTCAATTGCTGGAGATTTATCAGATAAAGATGATGAATTCCTTTACTGCAATGTGAGCTGCTCCTTAGGCAAGGGGTGAGTATTTATGAAACAGGTAATTATAATAATCAAAATTGTTTTTAGATTACTAGGGTATACAATAACTAGTGGAGCATGTCTTCTTATAGTTTTGTTTTATCTAGAACACTTGGATATTTCAACTTTACGTTACAAGTTTAATTTCTTAGATCTGTACTTTTTTGTAACTACAGCTGTATTACCTTTTCTTAGGCTTTATTATAATAGTTGGTTTATTTCTACTGAGAATGACTCATCGTATCGTGGAAAAGCATTAGACACATATCATCAAGAAATGGCACATCAACAAAAGGATAAAAAGTGGTCTTCTAATGGGGTTTATGTTAATCCGTGGGAGTACACAACGCCGTACACCCAATCTTATGATAGCTCGCTAAATTGGGTATATAGCATAGCAAAATGTTTATTTATGAGCATCCTTTTTATTTTATTTGCACCTGTTTTTTTAATGGTAATTCTTTTTCAAAGATTTAGAAAAAAATCATAAATAAAAATATTAAAATTATAGATTTAGATAATTAAAAAATATCTGTAATGAGTACTCCTAAAGTTGAAGTAAAAACTTTGGGGGTATTTTTTTGCCTATATGATTAAGATAAAGAATGTTAGTAAATGATTTCTTTGCAAGCAGCTAATTGTATTTTTACATAAATAATTGCATCACATTGATCTCTTGGATTACGGTAAACACCTGAAAGTCTTTCTATTTTGAATTATTGTAGTTAAGGAGTACTCTTTACTTGTATACCAGTTCATAAGAAGGGATGATTACAATGTATTATTCTAATGGGAATTATGAAGCTTTTGCCAGACCAAGAAAACCAGCTAATGTTGATCAGAAACAGGCTTATATCGTTGGAGCAGGTTTAGCGGGGCTAGCGGCTGCTGTTTTCTTAATTCGTGATGGACACATGAAAGGTGAGCATATTCATTTGCTAGAAGAATTGCCACTTGCGGGTGGATCCTTGGATGGAGCTAAGCGCCCGAATGTTGGCTTTATTACTCGTGGCGGTCGTGAAATGGAAAATCATTTTGAATGTTTATGGGATATGTATCGTTCGATCCCATCTCTTGAGATAGAGGGGGCATCGTACTTAGACGAGTATTATTGGTTAGACAAAGATGATCCTAATTCCTCGAACTGCAGATTGATATATGATCGTGGTAATCGAGTTCCAAATGATGGTGAATATACTTTGGATAAATCATCGAATGAACTAATTAAACTAGTCATGACGCCTGAAAGTAAGTTAGGAACACAAACAATTGAAGATTTCTTTTCAGCTAAATTTTTTGAAAGCAATTTTTGGACTTATTGGGCCACAATGTTTGCTTTTGAAAAGTGGCATTCAGCAGTTGAAATGAGAAGATATACGATGCGTTTCATTCATCATATTGACGGATTACCAGATTTTAAGGCACTTAAATTCAATAAGTACAATCAATATGAATCAATGGTAAAACCAATTCTTGCATATTTGAAGTCACATGATGTGGATGTACAATACAGTACGACTGTTGATAATATCCAAGTTGACTTTACAGATGGAAAGAAAACTGCTAAAAAATTATTGTTAACAGTTGCTGGACAAAAAAATGAAATATCTCTTACTGAAAATGATTTAGTCTTCGTAACGAATGGTTCAATTACAGAAAGTACAACTTATGGGGATCACAATACTGCTGCACCCATTACAACAAAGTTAGGTGGAAGTTGGAAATTATGGGAAAGCTTAGCTGAACAATCAGCAGATTTTGGAAATCCTAAAGTGTTTTATCAAGACTTACCAGAAAAAAGCTGGTTTGTTTCTGCAACAGCTACTATTAGTAATGCAGCTGTTGAACCGTACATTGAACGATTAACAAAACGTGATTTACATGATAATAAAGTGAATACTGGTGGAATAATCACAATTACAGATTCTAATTGGCTCATGAGTTTTGCGATTCATAGGCAGCCACATTTTAAAGAGCAATCAGAAAATGAAACTACAGTTTGGATTTATGGCCTTTATTCAGATACTGAGGGTAATTATGTTCATAAGAGGATTGTCGATTGTTCAGGAAAAGAGATTACAGAAGAGTTCTTATACCATCTAGGAGTTCCAGAATTTAAAATAGCTGAATTGGCTGCACAAGAGTCAATCAATACGGTACCTGTATACATGCCATTCATTACTTCTTACTTTATGCCAAGACAAAAAGGCGACCGACCGGATGTTGTACCAGAAGGATCAGTAAACTTGGCTTTTATTGGTAATTTTGCTGAATCACCAACGAGAGATACTGTTTTCACGACAGAGTATTCTGTGAGAACTGCAATGGAGGCAGTGTACATGCTTTTAGATGTTGAAAGAGGTGTACCAGAAGTCTTCAATTCAATCTATGATATTCGTGAATTACTAAAAGCAGTATATTATTTGAATGATAAAAAACGATTAGATGAGATTTCTTTACCAATTCCTGGATTGGTGAAAAAAGTTGGGATCTCAAAATTGAAAAAAACATGGCTTGCAGAGCTATTAGAAGAAGCTAAACTATTGTAAAAAATTGAAAGTCGGATAAAAAACTTATAGAGGTGGGCAAAAAATTAAATTTTGATCCCACCTTTCTTTTTATTCTGGATAAATATGTTTACATGAGTCAAGATTTTCCGTCTAACTTCGAATTACTCATAGCAAGGCTCTAGCTACATACGTAATTTTGAGTTAGCACGTAAGTTTTCCCGACTTATGTCATCCACTTTTGTACAGTCTTCGTTTAAATCTTTTCTAATTTTAATTTAATATAATAACTTTTTTGGGATGTTTATCGTTGAAAAAGATAGTAAAAAAGCTAGTTGGGTTTTAAAAGAAAAGAAGGGGATATTCAAAAAACTCTCTTTTTTATGCAAATCCTTGTAAAATCGGCATTTGTTGACATAACATGGTAAAACTAACTTAGAGCTTGAGCAGATGCAAAGAGGGATGATAAGTGCGATAATTAGTCCCATTACAAGCTTTTCAGAGCTGACATAGGGGGGATAACTTTGGATAAGAAAAAAGAAAGGAAAATTGCAAGTAATATAATCAAAGGTTCTTTAGGCAACATGATTGAATGGTTTGATTGGTACATATATGCATCTTTTGCCATTTATTTTGCAAATTCGTTTTTTCCAAGCAATAACCAAACAGTTGAATTATTGAGTGCTGCTGCGGTCTTTGCTGTAGGTTTCTTGATGAGACCATTTGGGAGCTTCATAATGGGAAAATTTGCAGACCAGCATGGTCGACGGTCGGCCTTAACACTGTCTGTCGTGATTATGGCCTGTGGCTCACTTATTATTGCAATTGTTCCAACGTATAAGACAATCGGAATTCTTTCACCTATTATTTTAGTACTGGTTCGGCTAGTACAAGGAATCTCTCTAGGCGGTGAATATGGGATTTCTGCAACATATCTTTCAGAAATGGCAAGTTCAAATCGGAGAGGTTACTATGCGTCTTTTCAATATGTTACTTTGATTAGTGGTCAGCTGCTTGCATTGATTGTCCAGATTTTATTACAGTATTTCTTCAATGATACTCAATTGACGGCATGGGCATGGAGAATACCATTTGTTGTAGGAGCCTTAGGTGCAGTTATTGTGTTATATCTAAGATTGTCAATGGATGAGACCAATCAATTTAAGGCAGCAGCAAAGAGTGGTAAAAAGAAAGGGACCTTAAAACAATTGGCTAAATATCCAGGTCAAGTATTGACTGTTATTGGATTGACATTTGGTGGAACAATTGCATTTTACACATATACTACTTATATGCAAAAATATATGATTAATAGTTTAGGGCTACCAACAAGATTAACTACTGAGATTAATTTCTTGGCACTTTTAATCTTTATGATCATGCAACCAGTATTTGGACATCTTTCAGATAAGATAGGCCGCAAGCCACTGCTATACTGGTTTGGAATTCTAGGTACATTGTTAACAGTACCGATTTTTAAGGGGTTACAGCTATTTGATAGTCCATTCAGTGTCTTTGTATTAATGCTGGCAGGTCTCATGATTGTAAGTGGATATACGTCAATTAATGCTGTTGTTAAGGCTGAACTTTTCCCAACAGAAATCAGAGCTTTAGGCGTTGGATTGCCTTATGGATTAACAGTAGCAATCTTTGGTGGGACAGTTGAATATGTTGCTTTATGGCTGAAAACAATTAATCATGAAGGCTGGTTCTTTTATTATGTATCAGCAGCGGTCTTTGTTAGCTTGATTGTTTATGTCAGAATGCTTGAGACATCGAAACATTCGAAGTTAGATAAGTAGGCTGTGAATTATCTGAACTATTTTTTAGTAAAGAAAATCATGTGCTAAGAAGTCTGACGGATAGTATTAATTAATGAATATAAGTTTAAGCTTGAGATAGGGGCAAAAGTTGAATTTTGAGCCCCTTTCTCTATTTTTTCGTATAAACATGTTCTGTAAACCAAAATAATTCGTTTAATTTCGAATTATTTACAGCAAAGTACGTGCTGTGTTCGTAATTTTGAGTTAATCCTCAAACTTTCCTGACTTATGACTCACTCCTAAGTTAAAAGCTAAAGAAGGTTTATTTAGCAACAATATTCTAATAAATACATGAGAATGCTTGATTTTATTAAGAATATTTTGTATTTTAGAAAATAAAAATAAATTTAAAGGAGCGTTTTTGTAATGTCTAATTGGGATACCAAGTTCGCGAAAAAAGGTTTTACGTTTGACGATGTTTTATTAATTCCAGCTGAAAGTCATGTTTTACCAAATGATGTTGATTTGAAGGTGCAACTTGCAGAAAATATTAAGTTAAATATCCCGATTATAAGTGCAGGAATGGATACAGTTACTGAGTCGGCAACCGCAATCGCAATGGCTCGCCAAGGTGGCTTGGGTGTCATTCATAAGAATATGACGATTGAACAACAAGCTGACGAAGTTCGTAAGGTTAAACGTTCTGAAAGTGGAGTAATTATTGACCCATTCTTCCTAACTCCATCGAATACTGTTGCAGAAGCAGAAGATTTAATGAGAAGATACCGGATCAGTGGTGTTCCAATTGTTGAGACATTGCAAAATCGAAAATTTGTCGGAATTATTACTAACCGTGATTTAAGATTTGTTTCAGATCGTAGTGTCGAGATCGATGGTGTAATGACTAAAGAAAATCTTGTAACAGCACCTGAGGGAACATCTTTGAAAAAAGCAGAAGAAATTCTGCAAGAACACAAAATTGAAAAATTACCAATGATTGATAAAGATGGTAAGTTAACAGGTCTAATAACAATCAAAGATATTGAAAAAGTTGTTGAATTTCCGAATGCAGCAAAAGATGAGCATGGTCGCTTACTTGTGGGAGCTGCAGTCGGTGTTACTAGTGATACTTTTGATCGTGCTGCTGCTTTATTGGATGCAGGGGTTGATGCGATTGTAATTGATACAGCTCATGGTCATTCTGCAGGAGTAATTCGCAAAATCAGTGAGATTCGTGAGCATTTTCCAAAGGCTACTTTGATTGCAGGAAATGTCGCAACTGCAGCAGCTGCACGCGCACTCTATGATGTTGGCGTCGATGTAGTCAAAGTCGGAATTGGGCCTGGATCGATTTGTACAACTCGAATTGTGGCCGGAGTTGGAGTACCTCAACTTACAGCTATTTATGATGCAGCAAGTGTCGCTCGTGAATATGGGAAAACAATCATTGCCGACGGTGGAATTAAATATTCTGGTGATGTGGTCAAGGCTTTGGCTGCAGGTGGAAGTGCTGTTATGCTAGGTAGTATGCTGGCTGGGACAGACGAAGCACCAGGAGAAACAGAAATATACCAAGGACGTCGATTCAAAACCTATCGAGGTATGGGTAGTCTTGGAGCAATGGATAGTAAACATGGTTCATCAGACCGCTATTTCCAAGGTAGTGTAAATGAAGCTAACAAACTTGTCCCAGAGGGCATTGAAGGTCGTGTCGCATACAAGGGATCACTTGCGGATATTGTGTACCAAATTGTTGGTGGCTTGCGTGCAGGAATGGGATATGTTGGTGCTGCACACTTGCAAGAATTGCAGGATGATGCACAATTTATTCAGATTTCAAATGCTGGCTTGCGTGAATCTCATCCGCATGATGTTCAGATTACCAAGGAATCACCTAATTACAGTAAATAATATATTGAAGAAGAGGTTGGGTCAAAAGGGCTCTTTGTCAACCGCTGTTGATGGGAAATTTTTAAAAGAAAATCAATTCATTTTCGAATTGGTTTTCTTTTTTTTATTCGAATCGTAAATTCAATTCTAATCCGGGTGTAAAAATGTGACCAGTTTCTATAGCCGTATGCCGTGCGTTTAATTTGTTTGATTTTGCGATTAACACCTTCTAGTGGGCCATTTGAATAGTTGCTTGCCATCATGTTTTTAATTAATGGTAGATATTTGCGATAGGTCTTTATTGTAGTTTCAAGCTGTGGGCTGACTTTGTCAGCTCGATTTAGTGTTTTAATGAACTTTAAATAATCACGCTTTCTTAAGGCATCAACTAGGGAATGCGCAACGAAGTAAGTGTGTTGGTAGGTTGAATCTAACTCAAGACCTTGCCAGACTAATTGTTCTTGGGTGAACCAGTTCTTTAAATGCGCAAACCATTGTGGTTTACGTTGATTTAAGCCAGAATAAGTTTTTAAAAATAAACGCCAGTGATGTTTGAGAACTCGATATTCTCGTGAATTTTGAGTGAATCGATGCATTAACTGTACGCGTGTCTGGTTCAGTGCTTGGAGTCCCATTTGAACTAGATGAAAGTTATCGGCGATAACTTTTGCTTCTGGAAAAATTATGTGAATTACGGATTGATACTGTGCATTGAAATCAATAACTACTTGTTTAACTTTCCTACGTTCAGCTAAGGAATAGTTACTTTCAAAGTGATTTTGGATACTTCGATTAAGGCGATTAGGTAAAACAGAAACTAGCCGATGTGTATCACCATCAATGGCAATAAAACTCATCTGATGACCAGTGGAGCGAAATTCATCAAAACACAACGTAGTTGGTAAGGTAAGCAAGGCGGTCTTAGTCTGAATCGCTAATGAATCAAGTACTCGATTAACTGCCACTGGTGAAACATTTAATTCCTCT
This sequence comes from Liquorilactobacillus hordei DSM 19519, assembly GCF_019443985.1. Classification (NCBI taxonomy): domain Bacteria; kingdom Bacillati; phylum Bacillota; class Bacilli; order Lactobacillales; family Lactobacillaceae; genus Liquorilactobacillus; species Liquorilactobacillus hordei. Next base: position 77,890 of record NZ_CP049303.1, on the reverse strand, counting down.
GCAATATCAGTAATACTACGATCTTTAGTAAGCTGTAGAATAATCATCTGTTTGGTATCTTCTGAGATTTGACAGTGTGGTTTAACTAGCGACGTTTCAGCACTAAAAGTATGTTGCCCTCTTTTGCACAGATAACGTTGTTTAAGCAGTTTTAAGATAACTGGTCGTTCTTTGATAGGTGGCATCCTGACGTTGATCAAATTAGTTCCAAAACGGACTACTTGGGATTGGCCACAAAGTGGACAGCGCTTTATCGAATAAGTTAATTTGGCATGAATGACTTGTTTCTTGGGATCAGAATTGTCAATACTGATACATTTAATATTTGGGTCTTGGATTTGAAGTATATTTTCGATAGAATAGTCTTGGGACATGTTTTCTCACTTGCCTTTACTTTTACTTTGGTTGGTATGTGGTGGTGCATTTGGGAACTTGTCCTTTTATTGTACATGAAAATTGGGTGTTGATGGAAGTTCATCAACACCCAATATTTTAGAGCCGTCAAAAGTTACTTTTGACTCAGCCTCTTTATTTACCCCATACAAACATTTGTTCCATAAGCCAAAAAGATTTGTTTAACTTTGAATTACTTATAGTAAAGCAGGTGCTGTATTCATGATTTCAAGTTAGCCCTCAAATTTTCCCGACTTTGTATTTGTACTGTCGGGCTTCTCTTGATACCCCGTAGTATATAGAATATGTTACAATTCTATTGAATAGGGAAGGGGTAAAAAAATGGGAAAAATGCTAGTAGTAACTACTGAGAATATTCCTGGAAAAGAATATACAGTTTTGGGAGAAGTTTTTGGAGTTACGACACAATCGAAGAATGTATTTCGTAATATTGGTGCTGGTCTTAAAAATATTGTTGGTGGTGAGATTAAGGACTATACAAAAATGCTTGAAGAATCACGCCAAGTTTCTGTTGAACGATTACGGGGAAATGCTGCGGAAATGGGTGCAGATGCTGTAGTAATGATGCGTTTTGACTCAGGCTCAATTGGACAGGATATGCAGTCAGTAGCTGCATATGGGACAGCTGTTAAGTATATTGAAGAATAATATAATAGACACTGTAATGTATTGAGATAAAAAAACAGTTAATCAAATTTTTAAAGCTTAACTTTAATTTGATTAACTGTTTTTTTAATTATTTAATTTTGACATTTCGATAGAATAATACTGTTCCGTATGGTGAAATTTGTAGTCCTTTAACCTTGTTCTTCAACAAATAAGACATCCCACCTTGGTATACTGGTGCAGTGAATGCATCTGTTTTAATCAGTTGCTTCTCAGCTTTAATCAAAGTTGACCAGCGTTTGGTTGGATTAGTTGCATATGTTGTTGCCGCTGTATTTAATAAGCTACGGAAATTACTGTTGTTATAATCATCATCTAAGTGGTATTGACCACCATCACTGATGAAGTTGACAGGATCAGCGTAATCAGGTTGCCATGTTCCATAAACGATATCGAAATCATAATCAGTTGTTGCTGCTAAACGAGATTTCAATGGAATAGAACGAAGACTAACTGATAGCCCTGGTAAGTTTGTTTCAAGTTGGCTTTGAAGATACTCTCCAATTTGTTTGGAATCAGTTGTATCAGAAGTTAACAGTTCGATTGAAATTTTCTGTTTGCCTAATTCTTTTTTCGCTTCAGCCCATTGCTTCTTAGCTTCCTTGAGATTATACGTGGACATATTCCCAGCATCTTTACGATAGTCATTTCCAGTTTTTGTGTTAAAAGCAAAATTTTTAGGAACAATTCCATTTAGTGCAGAGCCTGCGTGCAGAACGTTTTTAACTAAAGAACCCTTATTATAAGCGAATGCAATAGCTTTTCTAAAATGTACATTGGCAGTTGTTTTGCGATGAGTATTAAATGACATATAACCAATTAATGGAATTGTTTTTGAATGAAAGCCTGCTGTTTTCTGATATTGCTTAATGTAATCTGTTGTTAACATTGCATAATCCAATTTATTTGTTTTATACAGATTAGCAGCTGTTGATGCATCCTTAACAACTTGAACCTTAACTTTTTTTAAAGTAACGGCATCTTTATTCCAGTATTTAGTATTCTTTACATAGTTCCACTTTAAGTTAGTCCCGTTCCAATTAGTTACGATGAAAGGCCCGTTGAAAACTGTTTTGGAAGCACTTGTTCCGTACTGGCTACCATATTTGTTAACAATTTTTTCATCTTGTGGATAGAAAGGTGCACCTGTCATAAGTTCAGAAAAATAACTGATAGGTGACTCAAGTGTAATTTGCAGCTTGTAAGAACTAAGGGCTTTGATTCCCAATTTGTTGACAGGCATTTTACCTGCGGCAATGTCAACCCCGTTTTTAATAGGTGCGAAACGCTGTGAATTAGGAGAGGCTGAAGCAGGATCTACCATCTTTCTCCATGCAAAGACGTAATCTTGCGCAGTTACAGCATCCCCATTTGACCATTTTGCATTCTTTCTAAGAGTAAAAGTGTAGGTTTTCTTGTCTGAGCTTACACTAACGCTTGAAGCCCCAGCTAGTACGGGTTTGTTATTTGAGTTAAAGCGATAAAGACCTTCAAAAGTGTTTTGCAATGCTTCAAGACTTGTAGTATCACTGTATTTGGTTGTACTAAGTGTAGCCATTTCAGCACTTGTTGCAACAGTCAAATCTTGTTGATTAGCAGATGATTGTTTATTGCTACAAGCGGTCAGTATAATCGTAGTAGCCAGTATGGTTCCGAATAATGCTAAAATCCCTTTTTTCATGTATAAGCCCCCAAGTGATGTAGTTTTCGATAGTAAAGTAAAAGAGCCACTGATCTTATCATGATCAGGGACTCTAAACAACTTGAATTAATTAGATGGTAGAGTTTTCTATAATCATGATTGATGATAAAACAAGCATGTTTACGTGTTTGCAACGTGTGTAGTACATATTCATTTTTTCATTACTAAGAAATATCATAGAAATCTCCTCCTAAATGCTTATTTATATGCACTAAGCGTACTTGTTTATGAACTGCCTGTCAATTAACAAGTTAAATTATTTTTAAAAATCTTGTTAGAAAATAAGAGAAGATAAAGTAATTGATTAGAATTTAAGTATTAAATATAAGTTTCCTAGGAAAAGTAATTATGTATTAATATTTGTGGGAAGTGTATGTAAAGAAAAAAGCTAGATCAAAAGTTGATTTTTTGACATAACTTTATCATTGATTGTATTTAATTATTCAGTATTTAAATGCAATATGCACAAATTTAGCAAATTGTTTTGTCTGCGACATTCTAGATGTATCAGTACTGCTTTATCAGCTATTTTCTGAGGATTTTTGCCTTTTTTACATCCTCAATTGTTTTGGTTCCAGCTAATTGCATATCAATTTTTAGTTCATCATTTAAGTGATTGATGACAGAAGAAACTCCTTTTGCACCACCAAGAGCAAGTCCATAGATGATGGGACGAGCAAGAGCAACTAGATCAGCACCGCTTGCAAGAGCCTTGAAAACATGTGATCCACGACGAACACCACTGTCAAAGATAACAGGCACTTGATGATTAACTGCTTTGGCTACGTCATGTAAAACATCGATAGAAGCTGGACCACCATTCAACTGGCGACCACCATGATTTGAAACATAAATTCCTTCCGCACCGGCACCAATTGCGAGTAGTGCATCTTCCGCACTTTCTATGCCCTTAACTATAACAGGTAATTTGGTGTATTTTACGATACGACGAACATCATCGGGACTAATTTTTTGAGCTGCTGCTGCGTAAATCTCCATAATTCCTTTTCCTTTACCATCACCCTCTGAAAACTTAGCTAAGTTAGCCATTGGAATTGGAAATTGGAAGTTATTAATGATATCAGATTCTCTATAGCCATCTACTGTTGCATCTACTGTAAGAATAATGCCTTTAGCACCAGCTTTAACAGCCTCATCAAGTAGACTATAGTTGAATTCCCAATCTTTACTCATATATAGTTGGAAAAATTGTGGAGCGCCATTGCCAGCGGCTGCGGTATCAGCAATTGAGGTTGAGGAATAAGTACTTTGTGCCATTAATCCACCTACTTCAGCTAATCCTTCAGCTGTTGCTTTCTCACCACGAGAATGTGCTAAGCCTTGGGCAGCTGCAGGTGCCATCATAATAGGTGTTTTTAAGTTTAATCCAAAAACTTTAGTATTAGTTGAGGGTTGATCAACATTAGTAAGGGCACGTGGAATAATTTGTATATGGTTGAATGCGCTTGTGTTTTCGTGTAATGTCCATTCATCTTCTGAACCACCACTAATATATCCAAAACCGCCAGTTGGAATAATTTTCTTTGCTTCTGCTTCAAGTGATGGTAAATTTAAAATATTCAGCTTTTGTTCACGATCACTTTGCTCATATCCATTAAAGATTGTCATAATACCCCTCTATATTTGTTACTTTTTTTATCACAAGACTATCGTAGATCCTTTATGAATAAATGTCAATATCTTTTTCGATAAATAAAAAAGTTGGTAAAACGTAAAACTTAATACGTAATAGTAAATTAAAAAGCGAAAAAAATTAGTAGCAAGGATATGGTTGTTAATAAGTGTTGCTTTATATATGGTATTAATTCAATTTTAAATAGATATAAAATTGATTGAATATACAAGTAAATCTAGAAAATAATATTACTTAATTATGTTGTGCCTTCCAAAAGTGTGATAGCATTAACTGGAAAGTATATCAGAAAAAGAGAGGTCTATTACTTGGTACTCACAAATAAAACACCTGAAGAAAAAGTTAATTCATTGTTTGATCGTGTTGCTCCTGAATATGATTCAATGAATAACTGGATTAGCATGGGCTTAGAAAAAAATTGGCGTAGAGAAACGATGAAGAGACTCAATATAAAAGTTGATTCGAAACTCTTGGATGTTTGTTGTGGCACAGGAACATGGACAGCTGATTTAGCGAATGAATTGAGTAATGAAGGGCATGTTACGGGGCTTGATTTCAGCAAAGAAATGTTAAAACTTGCTGAAAAAAAATTGATTGATGTGGAACAAAGAAAAAATATCGATTTAGTACAAGGAAACGCAATGGAGTTACCATTTACTGATAATTCATTTGCGGGAACTACAATTGGTTTTGGACTTAGAAATGTTCCTGATGCAAGTCAAGTGTTGAGTGAAATGACTAGGGTTGTGAAACCTGGTGGCTTTGTGGCGTGCTTGGAAACTTCACAACCGCAAAATGTTTTTGTAAAGAGTGTGTGGAATATTTTCTTTAAACTGGTTCCAGTGATTGCTAAAGTACGGGGAAATAATTATGCTGATTATGATTATTTGCAGAAGACAACCAAAAAATTTGTTTCTGCAAATAGGTTGAAAGAGATGTTTGAAGAAGTAGGTTTACAGAAGGTTACTTATAAGCAATTTAGCTTAGGCGCAGTTGTCCTTCATATAGGATATAAGAGTCTGTAAAATATAGAAATGAAATCCAAAATAATTCTTGGGATAACACAAAGATGCAAAAAGAGATGGTGGGTCAAAAGTTAAATTTGACCCACCATCTCTTTTTATTCCGATATTAGAGTGTCTTTTAATCATGTTACCTTAATATTACTTTTGCTTGACATTATTTGCCAGATTATTAGAAGTTATATAACTGTTCATAGCTTTTTCGGCTTCAACAAGCGAGTTATTGATGTTACTGCCATTATAGATTTGTTCCATGGCAGTCTGAGTTAGAGTACGTTCTTGAATTAATCCTTGCATGAAAATACCAGAGTTTGTGTTGTTAGGTTTTGTTCGTCGCAACTGTTGTCCTGGAATTTTAGCTTCTGGCTGACTCTGATATAACTTTTTGAGTACAGGTTCGTTTTGTGAATCTTCATTTAATGCAAGATATCCAGTGGCAACTTGCCATGAGGCTTGGCTCTTAGCGGTCATCAAAAACTTGATAAAATTCCACGCTCCTTGTTGTACTTCACTGGACTTATCGTTTGAAATCCAAAGTGAAGCACCCCCGATGGAAACACCATTGGATTTTTGCCCATCAGGATGAGGATAATATGTGACACCTAGTTTATTTTTGGTACCAGCTGTTAATTGACTGATATCAGCCGAGGATTGAAGAAACATACCAAGTTTACCCGAGAGAAATGCAGCCATTTCATTGGCAGACGCGCTTGAGCCAGCACCAAAGTTCATAAAGGCGCCGCTTTTAATGTTTTCTTGCAGCCATTGCATTGTTTTAGTGGCAACTTTTCCTGAGAAGTTAACAGAAGTCGGTACCCCAGAGTGACCATCGTTGTTGTTGGCTAATGATTCACCGCCATTAGCTAAAAATTGTTCAAAGAGCCAACCGTAAATTTCAACACTTAAGCCCTTGACCTTCTTCCCGGACTTCTGATAGAGTTCAGTGGCTACTCTAGTAATATCACTATAACTTGGATTGACTGGAGGAGGAGTTATACCATATTTCTTCAACAGTGTTGCATTATAATATAATACTGGTTGTGAAGTATTGAAGGGCATTGACAGCTGAGTACCATTCTTAGAATAAAATGCGCGTGCTACAGCGGAAATCTTGCTTGTATCATAACCTTCTTTGTCAATAAACTTTTGAACTGGCGTTGTGTAACTAGAATGGTAGATTTGGCTTGTTGAAATATCCATTGATTGAAAGAGAGCGGGAGAAGCATCAGTTCCGTGTGTATTCAATATTTTTTGTACAGCTTCATTATAGTTACCTTCAAATTGTGGAACAACGACATACTTACTTTGCGAGTCATTGAATTCTTTAACGAATTTATTTAGCTGTATTTGTCCAGGACCCGTCATTTCATGCCAGAAGACAATTTTAATACGCGAGTCAGCTTTTGCATTATTTTTTTGTGAAAAAGTGAAACCTATTATTGCGAGAAAAATAATAGTTAAGATAGCAAATATTGTTTTTTTTCTTGTCATTTGATTGCACCTTCATTAAGCCCGGATTTAAAGTAATGTTGGCCAAAGAATAAAGCAATTAAAGTAGGGATTATAATGATTGCCGCACTTGCTTGAATCATGCCCCAGTTATTGAATGTTTCTTGTGATTGTAGCTGCCTAAGCCCATCTTGGACAGGGCGAAAATTATCACTAAAGGTAGTAAGCATAGGCCATAAATATTGATTCCAACTTGAGAGAAAACTGTATGCTGCTAATGTATATACACTGATTTTTGAGTAGGGCATTACGACCTTATAGTAATACTGCCAGTGCGATAAGCCTTCAATATCACTAGCCTCTTTCAGTTCTCCAGGAATTTGCAGGAAAGCTTGGCGTAACATAAACGTGCCAAAAGCAGAAGTTAGAAATGGAATAATCATAACTGCGTAGTGATTGAGTAAGCCAAGATCACGGACTGTTGTAAAGTTAGGAATTACTTCAGCTTCGAAAGGAAGCATCATTGTTGCAAGAAATACATAAAATAGTAAGTCACGTCCTTTGAACTTGAGAAAGACAAAGGAATAAGCACTCATTGAGCAGAAAATGATTTGAGCAAACATTGTTAATAAAGAGATTAAAAGGCTGTTGAAGAGATAGCGGATAATTGGTGTCTGGGTTATTGCAGTTACATAATTATCCAGTGAAATATGATTACTCCAAAGTGCTCCTTTGGAGATATCGGCGGTTGGTAGTAAACTAGTCCAAAAACCTAATAAAAAGGGGACAATAATAAAAATTGTTAGAATAATTAGTAGTGAATAATGAAATATATGTTGGGTTTTTTCTTTCTTATTATATTGTGTCATTAGTAGGTCACTCGCTTTTCAAGGACTTTGAACTGAATAAATGTGAAAATTGCAATAATCACCGCTAGAATTACCGATTCAGTACTGGCTAAACCATAGTTTCCGTTTAAGAAAGCATCTTGATATATACGATATACCAGTAAATTTGTAGCATTATTGGGACCGCCAGCAGTCATTAAATCAATTAAGCCAAAACTTTTAAATGATTCAATCAGCGTAATGATTGAGACAAAGAAAATTGTTGGTGAAATCATGGGTATTGTAATATGAAAAAATTGATAATTTTTAGAAACGCCCTCTATTTGTGCAGCTTCATAGAGTGTGTACGGAACAGATTGAAGTGCTCCGAAGAATATCAGAAAAGTAAAACCGAGATTCATCCAAACTGTTGAAATTACAACTGATGTCATTGCCCAACCTGGTTCGGTTAACCAATTAATAGGTGTCAGATTCAAAGCGGTGAATACCTGACTCAACACACCGACTGAAGGATTGAAGATAAATAACCAAAAGATTGCAGCAACCGATACAGAAACACCCATTGTTGCAGAGAAGATAGTTCTAAAAAAATTAATGCCAGCCACTTTTCTGGTGGCAGCTTGTGCTAAGACTAAACCGATTGCAATTGTGAAGATTGATACTGTAACGACGTAAATAAGTGTTGCGAGCAGACTATTGAGATAGGCACTTGAAGAAAGTAACGAGAGATAATTCTTTAGTCCAACGAAGACTGTTGGTTTCCCGAGGTTATTTGTTAGAAAAAAACTTAGGTAAATAGTACGTAACATTGGATAAAATACAAAAAGTGTTAGGACCAAAAGTGAAGGGCCTAAAAATAATACTGCGTAAAGTTTGTCTTTTGCATAGGGATTATACCCTAATGACAAAGAGGTACTTTTCTTTTTTTTAGATACTATGTTGAAGTTGGAGTTTTTTACTTGAGTTTCCATCTGTATACCCTCCATTCGTGTTTAGAAGTCTCTGACCGTCTGCACTAAAAATATAATGATTTCCAGTAAGCCTTACAGAAACTCTGTCAGTTACTGATAGAGTTTCTGTGTTACTGGTTTCAATTCGAACTTCCATTGAATTGTCTAGTTTTGCATGTACAATTGAGCGCGTTCCTAAGTATTCAATGTTGGTTATTACGGCATTTGTTTTGTTGCTATTATTATCGATTGAAAGGGAGTTGGGCCTTACACCAACCAGATAATTTCCAGCCTTTAGACTATTTGTTACAGAAAAATTTAAACTATGTTCAACATCAGAGAACTCATTATTTCCTTTTAAGGTTAGAGCAAGCAAATTCATTTGTGGTGTGCCAAAGAAACTTGCGACAAAAGTATTCGATGGAGTGTCATAAATATTTGAAGCGGAATCAATTTGTTGAGTTTTGGCATTATTGAGGACCATAATTCTATCAGCCATGGTCATTGCCTCAATTTGATCATGGGTGACATAAATGAGTGTTAAGCCTAATTTTTGTTGCAATTCACGAATTTCAGAACGCATTTTATTACGTAACTGTGCATCAAGATTGGAAAGAGGCTCATCCATGAGGCAAATCTTAGCATCACTGGCAATTGCACGTGCTAGTGCCACGCGTTGCCTTTGTCCTCCTGATAGCTCACCTGGTTTACGATCACTGAAATCGGTTAAATTAACAAGTTCAAGAGCATGGTCAACACGTGTACTGATTTCAGAGCTAGCCATCTTTCGTGCTTTTAGACCGAAAGCTACATTATCTTTAACATTTAAAAAGGGAAAAAGAGCATAATTTTGAAAAACCATAGTTAAAGCACGTTCCTGTGGAGGCAAGTTGGTAACATCGTTATCATCAATTTTTAGCTGACCATTTGAAATGGGAATCAGTCCTGCAATCATTCGTAAAAGTGTGCTCTTACCACAGCCTGATGGGCCAACAATGGCAAAGAATTCGCCTGTTTCAATCTTGACGGAAATATCTGAAAGTATAAAATCCGAACCATTATATGTTTTCGAAATATTAATTAATTCAATAGACATAGCCTTACCCCTTAGTATTTTTGATTAGGAACAAGTCAAGTGTAGTTGTCGCTTGTAAAAGAATCGTGTGATAAATGTAATTGTTTTGTATTTTATATAAATTTAAGCAGATATGGCTTATTGAATAACAGAGTGTGACCTAAGTCGTGTAGTTTGAGATCTTTGGTAAGCCTTTTCACTACAATTATTAGTGAGAATATGGTAAAAAAGAGTATATAAGTGATGTGCTTAAAATTCTTGTAAGTGCATTAATTATGGAAAGATATTTTTGAAGGGAAGTAATTAGATGAAAAAGATAATTAATAATCCTGGAGATGTCGTGCCAGAAATGATCGATGGATTGGTTAGAGCGTATCCACAGTATGTGAAACAGATACCTGAAACTGAGGCTGTTGTGAGAAGTAATAAGGCTTCAATGGATGGAAAAGTTGGGATTGTAAGTGGCGGTGGGAGCGGACATGAACCTGCTCACCCTGGATTTGTAGGTAAGGGGATGCTGAGCGCGGCAGTCGCAGGACAGGTTTTTACTTCACCGACGCCAGATCAGATTTATGAGGCAATTAAAGCTGTAAACACAGGTAAAGGCGTTTTTTTAGTTATTAAAAATTATTCTGGAGATGTTATGAATTTTGATATGGCAAGTGACATGGCAGAATTAGACGATATTCCTGTTAAGTCAATCATTGTTGATGATGATATCGCAGTTGAAGACAGCCTATATACTCAAGGAAGACGCGGTGTAGCAGGAACGATACTAATGCATAAGATAGTTGGAGCTGCTGCAGATCAAGGTGCTTCGTTAGAAGAAATTGAAAAACTTGCAAAAGAGGTATTGCCTCATATTGGCACAATTGCGGTGGCATTATCTGCAGCAACTGTTCCTGAAGTTGGGAAGCCTGGATTTGAACTTGCTGATGATGAGATTGAGTATGGGGTTGGAATTCATAGTGAACCCGGGTATCGTCGAGAAAAGATTAAGACATCACATGAACTAGTTGAAGAATTAGTCTCCAAAATTGATAGTGAACTACACCTTGATGGGTCACATAAGTATGCTGTTTTAGTTAATGGAATGGGTGCTACTCCGTTAATGGAACAATATGTGTTTAGTCATGATTTGTTGAATGAGCTTGCTGAGAGAAAAATCGAACCTGCTTTTATGAAAGTCGGGAATTATATGACTTCAATTGATATGGCAGGAATATCTTTGACAATTTTTGAACTTGTTGATGATAAATGGTTAGATTATTTAAATTATCCAGTTGAAACAATTGCATGGTAGAAGGAGAGATATGATGATAACAGTTGAAATAGTAGATAAGTGGATGGAATTATTTTACCTGAAAGTTAGTGAACAAAAGGCATATTTGAGTGAACTCGATACACCAATCGGTGATGGTGATCACGGTAATAACATGATGAGGGGGATGCAGGGGGTCAAGGATAGCTTAGATAAACTTACAAAACCAGATTTAAAAACGACTTTTAAGACAATTGCGATGGCCTTAATCAGCAAAGTTGGTGGAGCTGCTGGTCCATTATATGGTACGGCATTCTTAGAAATGGCTAAAAAATGTGACGAAACACAAGCACCAGTAGAGTTATTTAGTTATGCATTGGAAGGAATCAAAAAACGTGGTGGGGCAACTGTTGGTGATAAGACAATGATTGATGTATGGGCACCAGTTGTTGATATTCTTGAAAAGAGCAGTTTATCAGTAGAGCAGATAAGAGAAGCAGCCAATGGGACTAAAGATTTAGTAGCAAAGAAAGGAAGAGCTTCATATTTAGGAGAACGCTCGGTTGGTCATTTAGATCCAGGGGCTGTTTCAAGCCAATATTTATTTGAGAGTTTCATCGAAGCGGGGGGAATTAAATGACAAAAAAATTTGGAATAGTCATCGTCTCACATGTACCGGAAGTGGCAGTAGGAGTACCTAAGTTGTTGGAGCAAGTTGCAGCGGATGTCTCTATTACATTTGCAGGGGGAACTGATGAAAATGAGATAGGTACAAGTGCAGGAAAAATTATGGACGCATTTGAGCGAAATGAGGCTCAGGAATTACTAGCTTTTTATGATTTAGGAAGTTCTAAGATGAATTTAGAATTGGCTGTCGAAATGTCGGATAAAAAAGTTAATATCTATGATGTTGCTTTGATAGAAGGTGCTTATACTGCAGCTACTCTATTAGAAGCAGATGTTGCATTGAAAGATATCGAACAACAGTTAGCTCCGTTGAAGATTAAGTAAGGGGGGAACATAATGAATGGTTTTTTGGGAGAGTTATTCGGAACAGCCGTTTTAATTGTTTTTGGTGTCGGGTGTGGCGCAGGCGTTAATCTAAAAAAATCTTATGCTAATGGACAAGGCTGGTTGTATATCTCGATTGCATGGGGTCTAGCAGTAGCTTTCGGTGTGTATGTTGCTGGAGCGTTAGGTTCTTTGGGACATCTTAATCCTGCGGTAACGATTGGGTTTGCATTGTTTGGTTTCTTTCCTTGGGATCAAGTTCTACCCTATTTACTAGGTCAATTCGTAGGAGCATTTCTAGGCGCTGCTATTATTATTTTACAATATTATCCTCATTTTAAGGATTCCAAGACAGTTGAAGAAGGAAATACGGTTGGAATTTTTGCCACGGGTCCTGCAATTAACAACCCTACTTTCAACTTTTTGAGTGAGGTTATCGCTACATTTATTTTCATCTTTACTTTATTAAATCTAGGCAATTTTACGCAAGGTCTGAAACCATTAATAGTTGGTTTATTAATTACAGTTGTTGGTCAGGCATTAGGTGGAACAACTGGTTTTGCCCTCAATCCTGCACGTGATTGGGGACCTCGATTGGCATACACAGTCTTACCAGTACCGAATAAAACAAATCCTAATTGGGGATACGCATGGGTTCCAATGGTTGGACCGCTTGTTGGAGGAATTTTGGCTGCCGGATTAATGGCGATAATATAGTTGTTCTTTTAACCAAAAAGTATTTAAATAAACTAGATTTTGATTTTAGGATAAATTGTTGATCTACCAAAGTCACGATTAACCACACAATGAAGTAAAGTGTGGTTAGCTGTGACTATTTTTTATTGCTAATTAATTGATTTAGTTCTTCAATTTCTTTTTTTGCCGTCAGCATTGAGATAGACCAAATAATAAGATAAATGATTAAAAAGATGATTGTATAGCTGATTAACCAGAGAACAGTTAACGGAAACCAACCCGCCAGTATTGCCAAGGGAGTAAAACCAAGATAGCTAACTATCAAATGAGTGATTGTCTGACGAGTGATACTCCAGTTTTCTTTTTCAAAAATCATACTTGATAAACTAAATAAAATTCCCATAAATGACCATAAAATTGCTGAAATAGCTGTTGCCATTGTATTTGAAGAAAAAAATGTAATAAAGCGAGGAGCTGAAGGGGAGAAATACTTACTTTGATAAATAAAAGAGAAAGTTAAAGCCGTTGTAAAACCGATAAAGATTCCCACTGTAATGCCAAATAAAATTTGCAGAATAATTTTTTTTATTTTAAAAATTCCTTTCTTATTGCTTGTGCATACCGTCTAGATGTATAAGTTTTTCGACCATTTAGTAGATTGACCTGATAAACACCAGTCTGGCTCAAGCTAAACTCCTTTATTTGTGTAATATTAACAATTTCGGAACTAGAGATTTGAAGAAATATTTGTTTGGGCACAAAGTCGATAGTTCATAGATTCTATTTTTAATACTAAAATTACCGTCTTTGGCTTCGCAGATAATCTTTTTACTCTCTGTGTGAATACTAATAATTTGATGAAGATATATAGATTTATAGTTGTCCTCATGTTTTCCGATTAGTATTTTTTCGTTTACTACTTTTTCAATTACGAACGCAAGATTATTAAGTTCCTCAGTCTTTTGTTTTGCGTCAGCTATGATTTTTTTGTTACCACCTTTTATTTTTGAAGAGTTGATGGGGTTAAATGTTGGGATAACTGGATTACTTGTTTTGGGTGCACCTGTGGGTTTAGTTATTTTTTCTAGAATTTCGGGCAAATTAAATGATGGACATAAAAATTCAATGTTTAGTCTGTTAGGTTTAGGGATTATTGCAATTTCTCTATTAGGCTTAGCATTTTCAAGTCAACAGGCTCCAGCCATATTGATAACATTTTTCTTATTTATTTACGGTATTGGTGGGGGCTTTTTTCAACCGGCAAGCATCGCTGCAATTATGCAGATTGGTAATAATAAGAATCAGAGCAGTTTGGGTGCATTACAACGAATGGTTAAAAATATTGCGATTGCTAGTGGGACAGCAATTGGATCAACAATAATAAATCTGTTATCTCAGAAAATGGTTATTGGGATTAGAATTAGTTGGATAATTACGTTATTTTTTGTCTTAATTATTATTTGTTTAAGTAGAATTTTTAATAGAAAAGAGCAAATTATCTAAATAAAAAGTGCTTAAAATTTCAAAAACTAGTTATACTATTTATAACTTTATATCCAGTTCTTTTTGTAAAAAGTTATCACCAGTCGGGGTTAAAACTAGTGCACGCTTTATATTTTTATGTGGTACAACAAACTTCTGTTCCTCAAATGATAGAAATAGTGCATGACCAAGTGTACCGCCTACATGATGTTGCCTTTCACTCCAATCTAAACAGCGTGTCGTGAATTGTCGCTTCAAATGATGTAAGTTTTGGATATCAATATCAAGGGTTTCTTTTAAGAATGTTCCCCCAGATTTGGTGGGGTGAAATGTTGAGTCTAAGTATTTTTTATCAATGAGAGATCGAGTAATGAGTACCCCAATGTGACCAGCCATATGGTCGTAACAAGTACGGAATAATTCATCCTTTTCAAGATCAAGAGTGCGCTGTAATGAGCGTGCTCTTTTTTGTGGTGAAATGGGACTGAGCTGTTCTAACAATTGCGCAACATCAGTGTTAGTTAGAAAAAAATAATGAAAGCGGCCCGATTTTCCCATCCTAATCCAATTATTATTAAGAAATTCGTTTAGATGATGAGTTACGGTCTGTGGTGTTATTTGACTAGCTCTTGCAAGCTCGGTTGTTGTGTGACCTTTATAATCCATCAGCTCGTCGAGAATCTTCATCTTTGATGAACTAGAGAGAGCTTTAGCGATTATTGTAATGTCAGGAAACTCGTTCATTTTTTATTCTCCTTAAATATATATTTATTAATTCCATATTTCGATGCCCGTCTAAATAAGTAGAGAGCTTACTAAAATTTGTAGGTCTCTCAAATTATAAAAAAAAGGAAATTCATGAATTGTCAGGTGGAATGAGGAGACGATTGGTGCTAGCACGTGCCTTGGTCAACAATCCAGAACTAATTATTCTGGATGAACCAACGACAGGATTGGATATTCAATCAAGATATGTTTTTTGGAATAAATTAGAACAACTAAAGAAAAATGGGGTTGCGATACTAATTACATCACATTATGGTGAAGAAATTGAACGATTGGCTGATGATGTAATGATTATTAATCATGGGGAAATAATTGTTAGCGGACAAACAAGGTTACTACCTGCACAGCAGGGGTATAAAAGTATCGAAGAGATGTATCTTGGACTAACTGGATATACGAAGGAGCGTGAAGAAATTGAACAGACTTTCAGTTAATGGTATTTGGCATGTTATACAACGTAATTGGATGAGTTTTAAGAAGTTAATTAAGGTTTCAATTTTCTTCAATTTATTTGATCCAATTTTATATTTGGTAGCAATGGGGCTAGGAATTGGACATTTTGTTAGTCATGTAGGAGGAATGCCATATTTAAATTTTGTTTCACTTGGACTAATAGCAGCGACTGGTATGAATGCTTCTAATGCTGAAAGCACAACCAATGCCTATATTCAGATGCATTTGGACAAGACATATTATGAGATGAGTACGGGACCAATTAGTCTAGAAGAAATTATTGTAGGTCAGGCTTTATGGGCGGGGGTTCGAAGTACAATTTTTGGAACTTTATTTTTATTAGTGACCCTATTTATGGGAATCTTACAAAGCTGGTTGGTCATATTTATTCCAATTATTCTATTTATTACAGGTACTCTATTTGGATTTTTGGGATTAACATTTACTTTATTAGCGCCCACAAGAGATTACCTTAATTACTTTAGTATGCTGATTATTCAACCAATGTATATGTTCTCAAATACTTTTTTCCCGTTAAGCTCTGTGTCACCTTGGTTGCGAAACATCGGTTGGTTTTCGCCATTAACGCATGCAGTAGATTTAATTCGACAAATGGCAGTAGGTAATGTAACATTGCCAAGCCTAGGAGACGTAAGCTGGCTAATTATAGTTGCTATTGTACTTTCTTTTATTCCTCAACGAATAGTCAGGGCGAAGCTAAATTATTAATAAGACAAAGAGAAGAATATTTTTATTGAGGGGGATTGAGTCAAACGTTAATTTTTGATTCAATGCCTCTATTTGTTACGAATAAATGTATTTTTCAAGGCAATAGCCTTAACTTTTCTTGTACTTGATTGATGTTTCTGGGGCAAAAACAAGGCAAAAAATTCCTGAGAATAGGAGAATTAGGCCACAAAGTAACATTGAAAATTGAACACTCACTGAATTGGTAATAACGGGAAGTAAGAGAGTTCCTGCGGCGGCGCCAACCCTACTTATCGTTACAACCATTCCCACTCCAGTCCCACGAATATGAGAATCAAAAAGTTCAGAAGTATAAGGGTAGTCCATTACTAAACCAGCTGATAAGGCGAGCGAGAAAAGAGAAAAAGTAAATAGTGCCAATTCTTTAGGAATAGAACTCCATAAAGATAATATTAGGAGGCAGGCTGCGGATAGCAGAAAATCACCGACAAGGAATTTTCTTCGGCTAATAGTACCAAAAATTCTGATTCCTAAAAGAATACCCAAAAGCATACAACCATTGTATAAATACCCTACTAAATTGGTATCAGATATGCCCATTTTAGAAATTAAGATGGGTAAGAAGATACTTATTCCAAAAAACGAAAATGCTTGGGAAGCATAAAAGACACCACCAACTAGAGTATGTTTAATGTATTTCTTTGAAAAAAGAATTGTCCATGAGAAATTGGCAGAAGATTCAGTAACCTTAGCAGCATGCAGTTTTTGTTTTTTTGAGATTCCCCATTTAATTCCGAGATGCTTTTGAATGACTTTTTGTGCTTTTTTGGGTTTACCCTGATTAACGAGCCAGCTAGGTGATGATGGTAATTTAGCGAATGAGCGGAAGATTGCAGTGATTATCAGAAAAATAGCAGGTGAAACCATAATAATCTTCCAAGTTAATGCTCCAAAATCGGGAATAAAAGAGCTAGAAAAATAAGCTAAAATGAAGCCTAACGTCCAATAAATTACTAAGCGACTTTGCATTTTTCCACTTTCTTTAAAGGGTAGCCATTCAATAAGCAAAGTATTTCCAACAGTATAATCAATGGCAATCATTAAACCGACAATTACTCTGAAGATAAATGTTAACCAGAGATTTGAAGTAAAGAACTGACATAATGAAATCCCAGTCAAGACATACATATTAATCAAAAGCAATCGTCTTCGACCAATGTTGTCAGATATTTTTCCTACAAAGAGACTACCTGCAAGCCCAATTAGCGTTCCAGAACCAATCAAACCAATCCACAGACTAGAAAGCGGCAAATATTTCTGTGCAGCAGAAATCGCTGCACCACTAACTTGAATAGTGTAACCACTTGTAAATTGACCTAAGATAATTGCTAGATAAATTCTTAGATGGACGTTTGAAAATGGTGCATGCTTGTAAAACTTTTTTTGATCTTCTTTTTCCATAATTAAACTACTATATGCAGTAGTTAGATAACAGCTTCTTAAAAAATATATTTTATATTGAATCGCTTTTGGATACTCATCAGCAGCTTCATATCTAAGCTTATAAGTAATATTTACTTTCCATTAAACAGAAATGAAAGACAAAAGCACATTATATTATACTATATTTTTAAAGTTTCATCATATTTGGTAAAAGTTACAAAAATTGTTTTGAATTAAAGAGTATGGATATATCACTATTTTTTATACGATAATTTCAATCAAAAAAAGTTGTAATGGTGGGGTTATTCTATAAGTTATTTTGGAAACTATTGTATAATTAAATATATAGATTCTAAGAGAGCGGGAAATAAAATGAGTATTTATGATGATATTGTTCAAGACGAGCAGAACAAGGATTACACTTCAGCAGGTCTATATCCGATCTTCGCAGCACCAAAATCAGCTAAGGTATTAATTATTGGTCAGGCACCTGGAAAGAAGGTCCAAGATTCAGGTATTATGTGGAATGATGCTTCTGGTGACCGACTCCGTGAGTGGTTAGGGGTAGATAAAGGAACATTTTATGACTCAGGGAAGATTGCAGTTATTCCAATGGACTTTTATTTTCCTGGAAAAGCCAAGTCTGGTGATAAGCCACCAAGAAAGGGAATTGCAGAAAAATGGCATCCAAAATTATTGGCACAAATGCCAAATATTCAACTCACAGTTTTGATAGGGGCCTATGCTCAACGATATTATTTAGACTTAACACCTAAAACAACGATAACAAGTACAGTGCAAAACTTTGCGACGTACTTACCTGAATATTTTCCCATTGTACATCCGTCACCCCGTAACAATATTTGGCTCAAGAAAAATGCTTGGTTCTTAACCGATGTAATTCCAAGATTACAAGAACAGATTAGAAAAATAATTTAAGTAGCAAACAGAAATTATTACAAAAGGGGGTTGAATAATGAAAAATGAATTATTTAGCGCAATAGTCGTTAGTAAGAATGCTGATACACAGGAGGTGCAATCAGAATTAAAAAGAATTTCCTTTGATGATCTGTCTGAAGGTGATGTAATCGTAAAAATTGCATACTCTTCATTAAATTATAAGGATGTTTTGGCCTTTCAAAGTAATGCAGGCGTAATTAGAAGATATCCTATGATTCCAGGAGTGGATTTTTGCGGTGTAGTTGTTGAAACCAGTAATCAGCAATTCAAAGTAGGAGATAAAGTATTATGTACGGGTTACGATGTTGGTGTTTCTCATACTGGGGGATTAGCTGAATATGCAAGAGTACCTGCAAAATGGTTAATAAAGCTAGAGCAAGATACATTATTAGAATATGTGATGTCGCTTGGAACAGCAGGTTTGACAGCTGCTCTTTCGGTAAATGAAATCATTTTGGCAGGGGCAAAGAAAGACTCCGAAATACTTGTTACAGGCATTACTGGGGGTGTAGGGAGCATAGTTGTGGCCATTTTGAAGAAATTGAAAATGGAAAATATTTCGGTGCTTGTTAGGAATAAAGAACAACGAGATAGTTATAGCAACAAATTCGAGCATATATATGTGCGAAAAGAACTTGAAACAAAAAAAGCGATGACTCATCAAAAATTTGATTATGTAATGGATTGTGTCGGTGGTGTAGTGTTGGAGAATTTACTACCATGGATTAGTTATAGAGGTGTGGTTACAACATGTGGCAATATTGCTGGTAATTATCTAAATATTAGTATACTTCCTTTTATTTTAAGGGGAATCCGACTAATTGGAATCGATTCGGTAAATATCACGCTTGAAGAAAAAAAGAACATGTGGCAACAATTATTGACCGATTGGAATATTGCTGGAACTTTTTCAGTAGGAAAACTTTCATTGGACGAAGTTGAATATGCAGTTAAAAACTGGGGGAAAGTGAGAAATAAAGGTAGAATTATCATTAGTATACCTGACATTAAAAAATGTTAAAAATTAAGTAAATAGAATTGGGGGTTATTAATTAACTACTAGGTTCTTGCAAAAAATGTTGTTCACTCGGTAGTACCTGTGGAAAGTGTAGATTTATTTATTAGTTCTGTAAATTGGCTTACGAAGAAATTCACCAACTAATTTGCAGAACTTTTTTTAAGGCTTTTAAAAGTTAGTTTTAAGCGAATATCAATGGAAAAAGTCATTATAATAAAATATTTTTTATGGGTAGCCTAAAAAAAAGTTCAAATTAGGTGAACTGAGGTGTATAATACATTCTGGTTCTACTTTAATATCTGAAAGGTGGTAAAAATTTTGAGCAATGATAACACTCAAGAGAAGAAGCATAAATTAGTTGAATATGCTAATGGTCCTTCACTCGAAGAAATAAATGGTACTGTTGAAGTACCAAAAGGTAAGGGATTCATTCGAACACTATTTGCATATTCTGGTCCTGGAGCACTGGTTGCTGTTGGGTATATGGATCCAGGTAACTGGTCGACATCTATTACTGGTGGACAAAATTTTCAATATTTACTAATTTCCGTTATCTTAATCTCAAGTTTGATCGCGATGTTACTGCAGTACATGGCTGCCAAACTTGGAATTGTGAGCCAGATGGATTTGGCACAGGCAATTCGTGTACGTACGAGTAAGTCGTTAGGGATTGTTTTATGGATTTTAACAGAATTGGCTATTATGGCAACTGATATAGCTGAGGTTATCGGTGCTGCGATTGCGTTGTATCTCTTATTCCATATACCGTTAGTTATAGCCGTGTTTATCACTGTTTTTGATGTCTTATTATTATTGCTTTTAACTAAGATTGGTTTTAGAAAGATTGAAGCAATTGTTGTATGTTTGATTTTTGTTATTTTATTTGTTTTTGTTTATCAGGTAGTACTTTCAAATCCATCATGGGGCGATATATTGAAAGGTTTTGTACCATCAATTAAAACTTTTTCTAATTCTCCTAGTATTGGTGGGCAGACACCTTTAACAGGTGCTCTTGGAATTATTGGTGCAACTGTTATGCCACATAATTTGTATCTACATTCAGCTGTTTCCCAAACAAGAAAGATTGATCACGATAATAAAGAAGAAATTGCGCAAGCTGTTAAATTCTCTGCATGGGATTCAAACATCCAATTGTCACTTGCTTTTGTTGTTAATTCACTTCTTCTTATCATGGGTGTTGCCGTTTTTAAGACAGGTGCTGTGAAGGATCCTTCCTTCTTTGGGCTTTTTCAAGCACTTTCAGATACATCCACTCTAAGTAATGGGTTATTGGCTGAGGTGGCTCGATCAGGAATTTTATCAATTTTGTTTGCAGTTGCTTTATTGGCTTCAGGTCAGAATTCAACTATTACAGGGACATTGACTGGACAAGTTATCATGGAAGGTTTCGTTCATTTAAGAATGCCACTATGGTTACGTAGATTGGTTACACGTTTAATTTCTGTTATTCCTGTTCTGATTTGTGTTGTTTTGACAAGCGGTAAAAGCGAAATTGCTGAACATGAAGCTTTGAATACATTAATGAATAATTCACAGGTTTTCTTGGCCTTTGCCTTACCTTTCTCAATGTTACCGCTATTAATGTTGACGAATAGTAATGCTGAAATGGGTGAAAAATTTAAGAATACATTTTTGATTAAGACACTGGGATGGATTTCGGTGTTAGGGTTGACGGTTCTTAATATTATTGGATTACCTGATCAAATAAAAAATTTCTTTGGAGACAATGCTTCCGCAACTGAATTAGTAATTGCAAGTTATATCGCGTATGCAATAATTGCTGGAATATTAGCATTGCTAGCATGGACAATTTTTGATCTTTACAAGGGAAACAAAGCCTTTGCTGCTAAAAGAGAACTTGAAGAAGTATAAAAATTGTTTGATGGTTGCTGTGAAAGGTAGGAATAGAAATGAAAAAAGTAGAAAGAATATTGGTTGGTGTTGATGACTCTGCTGATGCCTTACTGGCTTTTGATTATGCAATTGAAAGAGCTGTTGCAGAAGACGCAGAGCTCATAATTACGTCGGTTCTCGAAAGTGATGAGTTAAGTGTTTTCCAAGCAATGGATAAAGATTTTATTCATGGTGAGAGATCAGAGTTGGAAGAACATATTCTGGAATATCGTGATAAGGCACTTGCTAAGGGTGTTAAGAATGTTAGAACGATTATCGCAGAAGGCGACGCAGGCGAGTCAATCGTGAAGAAGGTTATTCCTAAGGCAAATCCCGATCTATTGATAATTGGTTCAGAATCAAAGAAGGGTATTAAGGGACGTTTTGGTAGCCAAGCAGCATACATGGCTAGGAATGCCCCAATATCAGTTTTGGTTGTAAGATAGAAATAAATGATATTTTAACTTTTGCACAACTTCTATGTTTAATGTGTTAGAGAGAATATCGAAGGTGCATAAACATTGCAAGAAAGGTAGGTCCAAAAAATCGTGTTTTGATTTTTCGGACCTGCCTTTTATTTTCCCATATGAAATAGTGAAGAATATTGAAATTATAGCAGTGATTATTATCGTTTTAAACACATTACATTGTGTGGAATTTTATGCTAGAATGGTGGCTAGCCTAGAACATTATATTGCACATTAAGTTTCTATGCTAGAGGAGGTTGGGGATGAATAAACAACTTGAAAAAGCTTCATTTATGGGAATGCTAGTGACTTTAGGAATCGTGTACGGAGATATTGGGACCTCACCATTATATGTAATGAATGCATTAATAAGTGATGCTGGAAAAATGAAGAATATTTCACCAGATTACGTGATTGGTTCAGTTTCACTAATCTTTTGGACATTAATGATTGTAACAACTTTTAAGTACATTATTGTTGCAATGAAAGCTGACAATAATCATGAGGGTGGAATATTTTCACTTTATGCATTAGTTAGAAAAAAAGCAAAATGGTTGATTTATCCTGCGTTAATTGGCGGAGCCGCAATCTTGGCTGATGGAACTCTGACACCGGCAGTAACCGTAACTTCTGCTATTGAGGGCTTAAAGAATCAACGAATTGGGCCAATTTTGTTCAGTAATAACCAATATGATGTTTTAATTATTACATCCCTTGTTTTAATAGGACTTTTCGTAATTCAGCGCTTTGGGACTGGAATAATTGGGAAACTGTTTGGTCCTATAATGGCATTATGGTTTGTCTTTTTAGCTATTTGGGGTGTTATTAATTTATTGCAATATCCACTAATTTTAAAGGCTTTATCTCCTTATTATGCAATAAAAATTTTGTTTAGTCCTGCAAATAAGGTGGGCATTTTTATTCTGGGTAGTATTTTTTTGGCAACTACTGGTGCAGAAGCCCTATATTCTGATATGGGGCATGTTGGGAAAAAGAATATCTATGCTACGTGGCCAGTAGTTTATCTATCATTGTTTTTAAATTATTTAGGTCAGGGGTCATGGATGATTATTCATGCCAATGATACTGCATACCGAAACCTGTCAAATATTAATCCCTTTTATGAGATACTTCCTGGACAGTGGCGACTGTTTGGTATTGTAATTGCAACATTTGCTGCAATTATTGCTTCGCAAGCACTGATTACAGGATCATATACTTTGGTTAATGAAGCAATTGGGCTTAAATTCTTACCTAGACTAATAGTAAGACATCCAAGTAATATAAAAAATCAAATTTATATTTCAAGTGTCAACTGGTTATTATGTATAGTGACCCTAGGAATTGTTTGGCATTTTGGACAATCACAAAAAATGGAAGCTGCATACGGACTAGCCATTACAATTACAATGTTAATGACAACTATCTTGTTATATCAATTCTTGAAAGACAAATTAAGTCAAGGTATTGCAAGTGTAGTTTCACTATTTTTTGGTACTATCGAAATAATATTTTTTATTGCCAGTCTTGTCAAAGTAATTCATGGTGGATACGTTACATTAATAATTATGGCAGCTATTTCGTATATAATGTGGATCTGGTATTTTGGAAATAAGCGACGTGAACATTATGAACATGAAAGTGAGTATGTTTCTCTTTTAGATTATCGTGAGCAACTTCAAAAGTTAAGTAAAGATGAAACTGTTCCATTCTTTACAACTAATTTGGTTTATATGACAAAAATAAAAGATAATTATGAAATCAAAAGAAGTACGATGTATTCAATCTTGGATCAAGAGCCTAAGAGAGCTAAAGTTTACTGGTTTGTAACTGTTAATGAAACTAGTAATCCTTATGAGAGTAATTACACGATTGATATGGCGGAAACAAAAAATATAGTGAACGTTCAGATGTTTTTAGGCTTTAGAAAAGCGCAAACAATAAGTGTTTATCTTCATCAAATTGTTGATCACCTAGTTAATCAAGGAATCCTAGAACCGCAAGTTCCTAAATACTCTACCCAAAAAAATCGTAAAGTCGGGGATTTTAAATTCGTTATTATTAATGAACAGCCTTCTGACCTAATGTTAAACAATCAAATTAGCTATCTTGATCGGCATTTGATTAGTGGGAGACTTTATCTTCAAAGAATTACAGCTTCTCCAATTTTATGGTATGGTCTTGAATTTAGTAATGTTGTCGAAGAAAGTTCACCACTATTTATTATAAGAGAAAAAGATCAATATTTAGTACAAAGAAAAATTTATTATAATATGTCTAATTCTAAAAAAAATGATTAGCCAACCTTTAATTGAATAATTAAGAAGCACCCCATAATAATTAGGCCTCGAAAAATCTAATTATTAGGGGGTGTTTCTTTTTCAGTTTCAGTTTTATTTTTGTTTTCCTGATTCATAACTAGAAAAAACCTAAATTCACATTTACAAATTTTCGACAAAATATTCTTAAAGCAGTTATTTGTCTGATTTGTGATAATGTCAATTTAGATTTTTTAAACAATCATAATAATTAAAATGATATTAATAGAATCTTATAGTAAAATCCCGATGCTATAATGGATGATCATTGTCAAAATACCAACGAGAAGATTACGTATAATAGCAATTTTAACCAGCCCGTTTCCTAACTTAGCACTTAGATATCCGGTTAGAGAGACTGAGACACAAACAGCAAGGATAGTTGCAGGCCATTGGTAACTAACTGGAGATAGGGTCATTGCAGCTAATGGGAAAATTCCACCTGCTGTTGCCGAGAATAATGACGAAAAAGCGGCTGCCCAAGGATTCATATAATGATCAAGCTTTAAGTTATATTTAATATCAACTAATGTTTCAAGGGGCTTTTTATTTATTAAATCTTCAGCAATTTCAGCTGCAGTTGTAGATGTAACTCCTTTTTCTTCGTAGAATATAGCAATTCGTTTTTTCTCTGTATCTAAATTATCGTGTAGTAGGCGTTTTTCTTCTGCTACCACTGATTTTTCAGTATCTTTTTGTGTACTTACAGAGGCATATTCACCGGCTGCCATTGAGAAGGCACAAGCAATTAGATCAGCGAGTCCAGCAATGAAAATAGTGAATTGGTTCGTTGTTGCAACTGCGACACTAAACAAGACACCGACAACAGTTAAAATACCATCGTTTGATCCCAAGACGCCTGCGCGAAGAGTATTTAGTTTCTCATCAATGGTCATCTTTGATTTACTAGTTTTTACCTGATTATTTTTGTTAATATTATTACTATTTTTCTTATCCTTTTTCAAAATATCTGGATTCATTTAAAATCACCTTCCAATTAAAATACCAATACCATATGTAACCAGCATTGTTAATATGCCAGAAACTGTATTACGCATAACACTATTTTTACGGTCTGAGTTTCCAAGTACTGCTGCAATAAATCCAGTAATTGCAAGTGCAACGACAACAGAACAAAATGTTGCAAAAACTTTCACTGATTCGGGTAACAATGTAATTGCCAGCAACGGTAGAATTGAACCTAAAGGGAAAGATATCATTGATGACAATGCTGCTGCATAAGGACTTGTAAATTCATTGATATCAAACCCAAAACGTTCGCGCACAGAAGTTAACAATGCATCTTTTTCCATCATTTCGGAAGCCGCTTTAGCAGCAAGTTCAGGTTGAATACCTTTTGATACATATTTATTTTTGACATAAGATACTTCATCGCCATAGTTTAATGAAAGTGCTGATTTTTGTTGAATAATTGCTTTTCTCTGTGCATCCTTTTGTGCATTTACAGATACATATTCTCCCATTGCCATTGATACGGTACCGGCCAACATACCGGCGATACCAGCCAAAAAAATAGCATAATTGTTGTTAGTTGCTCCGGCCACACCAATAACAATACCAGCAACAGACAAAATACCATCATTCGCCCCCATGACAGCTGCACGCATAATATTAACCTTTTGCGCGAGACTTTTCTTCTTCTTCATTAGTAATCCCTCCAAATAATTTAGAATGTTTCTAAACTAGTAATTATTATAGTATACATTTTGGAAAATGTAAATTGATAATAAATAATCATAAATTCTTACTTTGAATTAGTTAGCAGATATGCTAGAATTAAAAAAATTGAGAATGATTATCAATTAAAAAGTTTTTTGCCTTTATCGAAAGATAATTTGAAAAGGATGGGGAAAAAATGAAAAAAGGTGTTTTATTAATTAATTTAGGAACTCCCAAGACTCCTACACCAGCTGATGTACGAGTTTATCTAAAAAAATTTTTGAGTGATCCACGGGTGATTGATATGCCCGCTTGGAAGTGGAATCCAATCTTAAACTTAGCAATTTTGCCACACCGGCCTGAAAAATCGGCTAAGCTATATCAGGAAATATGGTCAAAAGAACATGGATCACCATTACTTTATTACACACAACAACAAACAAAGATGCTGCAAGAAGAATTACCAGACTATGTAGTCCGTTATGCTATGAGCTATAGTGAACCTGGGATTGCAGATGGACTGCTTGAAATGGAGCAAAATGAAAT
Organism: Liquorilactobacillus hordei DSM 19519; assembly: GCF_019443985.1. Lineage (NCBI taxonomy): Bacteria > Bacillati > Bacillota > Bacilli > Lactobacillales > Lactobacillaceae > Liquorilactobacillus > Liquorilactobacillus hordei. Next base: position 51,367 of record NZ_CP049303.1, on the reverse strand, counting down.
TGATAATTTAACAATTATTCCATTGTATCTACAGTATTCAACGACGACTGTTGGTTAGGTTGTAGATGATATTAATCGCTTTTACATAGGAAGAGTAAAGATTCCTAATTTAAAAATAGTTACGGATTTTTGTGACTTTGCTCCTTACATTGATGCACTAGCAGATAAAATAAGAACGGCAATTGATGAATTTCATCCAGATAGATTACTATTTTCTTATCATGGAATTCCTGTAAGTTATGTTGAGAAAGGAGATCCTTATGCTAAAAGGTGCAAAGCAACGACAAGGTTGATAATAAAAAGATTAGGGGATGTACCTTATACTGAAACATTCCAGTCTAGATTTGGACCAGATAAGTGGTTAACACCCGCGACAGATGATACTTTACGAGCATTTCCTAAAGAGGGAATTAAGCGTGTTTTAGTGGTTGCTCCAAGTTTTGTTTCAGATTGTCTTGAAACACTCCATGAACTTGAAATTGAAAATAAAGAATATTTTATGGAAAGCGGCGGGACGGAATTTAAAATGGTTCCGGCACTTAATGATGATTTTGCCTTTACCAAAGTGCTGAAAGGTTTGGTTTTAAATCAAGATACTGTGATTGTTTCAGATTCGGCTGATAAAAGGGAATTCATATAATACGGGGCAAGCCTTATCAATAGATTTTGAGCACTATTTTACTCTATAATATACATAAGGGTTACGCTTTTTCTGTGTATGGGGGTGAGGGTGTGAAAAAATTAGGTTCTGGAATAGGCTTTTGGTCAAAACTATCACTTATTTTGACTCTAGCCCAGTTGTTGATGGCAATTTATAAGGAAATTCAAACAGCAAAAGGTCAAAAAGTTAATGATAGGAGGCAAAAATAATGAATTTAATTAAGGGGTTATTCAAGTTCGTGCTCGCAGTTGGTTTGGTGGTTGGCGGTGTTTTAGTCGGAGGCACTATTTTTGCTTCTAAGAAAATTGACGATTTGGGAGATAAGTTACAAGATAAGATTCATGGAAAATAATAATTAAGAAGATGAAACACGTTTATTCGTGATAGGTCGAAAGAGTGTGGCATAAGTCGGGAAAATTTGAGTACTAACTCGAAATTACGAATATAGCGAGTGTTTTGCTATGAGTAATTTGAAGTTAAACGGAGAATTTTGACTTATGAAACACGTTTATCCGGAATAAAAGATTCAAGATCAGTTCTGGTATTAATTGGTGAAAATCAGTTAGTATCAGAACTTTTTGTTTTTCACTAAAAATGAATGCGGTACTAATTTTTTTACATAAGCTTGACGTATTTTTTACAAGAACAAAATATTTAATGTCCTTTTTTTATGTAAAATCTAGTTAGATATTGAGAAAGGGGAAGTTCTTTGAAATTTACGACGGAAGAAAAAAGTTGGATTTTATATGATTGTGCTAATTCTGCCTATTCATTGATTATTGTAACTGCAATTTTACCGGTTTATTTCAAATTTGTTGCAGGTAATGCTGATGTATCAGCAAGTGATACTACAGCATATTGGGGGTATGTGAGTTCATTTTCTACATTAATCATTTCGATATTAGCTCCTTTTTTAGGTACGTTAGGTGATTATCTTGGGAATAAAGAACGTTTTTTCCGGTACTCACTATTTATGGGTGTCATCATGACGGGTGCATTATTTTTTGTTCCGACAAATCAATGGCAGTTATTACTTATTGTATATACCTTCTCACACATCGGGTATCAAGCAGCAAATTTGTTTTATGATGCATTTATTACAGATGTGACTGAAAATGAACGAAATAATTTAGTGTCGTCATATGGTTTTGGAATTGGATACATTGGAAGTGCACTGCTATTTGTGGTTGTTATGGTGCTAATCAATACCTCTACATTTGGTTTAGTTTCTTCTACGCAAACAATTAGACTAGTGTTTATGATGACAACACTCTGGTGGCTAGTATTTTCTATTCCTATGTTGCGTAATGTCAAACAGCAGTATGGACTAGTTAAACCGCGTTCACCGCTGAAGGAAAGTTATCATAGAATGATAAAAACCTTGAAGGAAATTCGTAATTACAAGCAAGTAATAGGCTTTATGATTGCTTACTTTTTCTTTATAGACGGTGTTGATACAATTGTGACTATGGCAACCGCATTTGGAGTGGATATGGGAGTGAAAACCAGTACGTTATTACTTGTTTTGCTAGTTCTAAATATTGTGGCTTTCCCCTGTACATTGATTTACGGTTGGCTTGCTCAGAAATATGGAACGAAAATAATGTTGCTGACAGCTATTAGTATTTATTTTTGTATCTGTATTTATGCACTCTTTATGAAAACGGTGCTTGACTTTTGGATTCTGGGACTCTTAGTGGGATCTTCCCAAGGTGGCATTCAGGCACTTAGCCGGGCCTACTTCGCACGAATTATTCCTAAGAAACAGGCCAATGAATTTTTCGGATTCTATAATATTTTTGGCAAATTTTCGACAGTTTTAGGGCCAATTTTATTTTCGATAACTACTCAGTTGACTGGGCATTCACAGTTAGGAATTGCTAGTCTGGCACTATTTTTTCTTTTAGGTGGATTCTTTATGTTGCGATTAAAAGAAGCACCACTTGTACAAAATTCAAAGGAGTAGTTGTTTTACTTATTGTGATAGGAAATGTAATGAGTAGAATCAATTAGAAATATGGGCGAGTATAAGTTAATTATTATGATTACTGTTGTAGTATGTTCTTAAGAATAAAGATGAAGTTTTTTTATAATTTTGAAAGACGCAATCTTTTATAAAAAGACTCTTGACTTTCAAAATTTAAAAACCCATAATTACATTAAAATCAAAAGATGAGTAGATTAGTTTTGAATTAAGAGAACTATTGTATTGCTGAAAAATAGTTGAGAGATTAATTGAAGATGGTCTTTGGATAAGATGATGAATTGGTAAGCACAGGTAAACTGATTACGGAAATGCCCGTTATTGCATGAGAGTGAACTTAGTTAATAACTTAGTTTTATCAAGGTGGTACCGCGGCAAAAGTCGTCCTTCTAATGAAGGACGACTTTTTTTATAGAAAGGAAGAAAGAATATGACACTAGATTTAAGTAAATTGCAATTACCTACTGGAGAGGTAGTGACTGATGAAAAAGTACTAGAAGGTTATGGTCAAAATAAATTTACGCAAGAAATAATTACAGGAAGTAAGCCAGCCGTGTTGGTCAATGTTAAGAGCATTGCAGATGTACAAGAAGTTGTTCGGTTTGCTAATCGAGAAAATATTGCAGTCACAGTCTTTGGGGGAGGAACTTCCATTGTTAATGGGTCAGCTGGCGAAAATGGTGGAATTGTTTTAAATCTGACAGATCTAAATAAGATTATTGAAATTAATACAGCAGATCAAACAGCTATTGTTGAAGCTGGAGTCTTAAACGGGGTCCTAGATGAAGAAGTTCGCAAGCAAGGTTACTTTTTTGCACCAGATCCAGGGTCAAAACCAATCAGTACAATTGGTGGAAACATTGCAACTAATGCAGGAGGTATGAGCTCTCTAAAGTATGGAACGACAAAACAATCTGTTTTGGGGCTGAAAGTTGTATTAGCCGATGGAACTGTTGTTGAAACAGGTGGAAAATGTTTTAAAAATAATGCAGGTTATGATTTAACTGATTTGTTTGTGGGCTCTGAAGGCACTCTGGGGGTTATTGTAGAGGCAACGCTTAGAATTCTACCTATCCCTTTTGGAAATGCAACAACAGGACTAGCAACATTTGCAGATATGAAAGCACTAAGTATTGCTGTGGAAAAAATATCAGCTAGTGGATTGAATCCATCAATGTTGGAAGCACTAAATAAGACCTCAATAGAAGCTCTTGATGCCCTTGAAGGCTCCGATATGGGTAAAGAAGGTGCTGAAGCTTTATTGATTTTTCAATTGGATGTTACACCAATAGGGGCAATAGAAGCTCTCAAGGAGATTTTAGAAAAAAATAATGCATTGCATGTTTCGGTGACGGATGATCCTGAGTACGCAAAAGAAATCGTTAAAATAAGGCAAGACTATTACAAAGCAGAGGCGGCTTATGGCAGATTAGTGGTTGAAGATGTGGCGGTACCATTATCGAAATTACCAGAGCTTGCAGAATTTGTAGATAATCTTAGTTTTACTTCACCAGTCAAGGCATTTTTAGGTGGTCATGCGGGTGACGGTAATTTTCATCCCAACATTGCAATTTCTAGAGACTTAGATGTAATTCCAGAAGATGTCAAAAGTGCAATTGAAAAAATTTTTGCTTTTGCGCAGTCACTTGGAGGAACGATTTCGGCTGAACACGGAATCGGGGATTTAAAATATGGTTGGATTGTTTCGCAGTTAGGCCAAGAAGTTGTTGATTTACAACGTAAGGTTAAAGAAGCATTTGACCCTAATAATATTCTAAATCCGGGACGCAAAATTTAAATAACGAAAGTCCAAACCAGATAAAAAGTCTCAACCTATGAAGTATGCTTATTTAAAACAAATAATGAGGGACTGAATCAAAGTAAATTTTGATTCAGTCCCTCTATTTATCGTGAATAAACGTGATTCATAAGTCAAAGTTCTCCGTCTAACTCGAATTTTATCGACTTATGACTTCCAACTTTTTTTAGTCAAAATATTCTTCAGGAACAAAGGGATGTCCCAATGTTGCTGCCATAATTGATTTAATTGCATGCATTCGATTAGCAGCTTCTTGGAAAACAACTGAGTTATTGCTCTTGAAAACCTCATCTGTTATTTCGAGTGCTTCCAATTCATATTGCTCTGCTAGTTTTTTTCCAATCGTTGTTTTCTTATCATGGAATGCAGGTAAACAATGCAATATGATAGTATCTTCTTTACCAGTTTTCTTTAATAATTCACTATTTATTTGATAAGGAAGGAGTAGTTTGATTCTTTCATCGTAGTCAACATCTTCACCCATTGAAACCCAGACATCGGTATAGAGCGCATCCGCATTTTCTACAGCTTTTTGAACATCATCAGTTATCAGAAGAGTTGCCCCGCTTTTCTTTGCTTGCTCGAAAGCTAAATTCTGAACTTTTTTGGATGGTTGCAGAGATACGGGGGAACCAATATGGATGTTTACACCAAGAATTGCTCCGGTCATCAAAAGACTGTTGGCCATATTATTACGGCCATCACCGACATAAGTGAGAGTCAGACCTTTGAGCTTATTAAAGTATTCTTTGAGGGTCATAAAATCAGCTATCATTTGAGTTGGATGCCAATCATCAGTTAGACCATTCCAAACAGGGACCCCACTTTTTGCAGCTAGCTCGGTTACCGTTTCTTGGGAAAAGCCACGAAATTCAATCCCATCGAACATACTACCCAGCACAACTGCAGTATCAGCAACTGATTCTTTGTTTCCAAATTGAATATCATTTTTGCCTAAAAATTCAGGATGCGCTCCTAGATCTGTTGACGCAACCGTAAATGCTGAACGTGTTCTAGTGGATGCTTTCTCGAATAAGAGGGCGATGTTTTTACCAGCAAGATATTGATGGGAAATATTTTGTTCTTTTAATTTCTTTAGATGAAGTGCAAAGTCAATTAAAAAGTTAAGTTCCTTAGCAGAAAAATCGTTTTCTTTAAGGAAAGATTTACCAAAAAAATGATTCATATTATACCTCCTTATAAGCTCACCGTTACATTTTGTAGAACTTCTTTTATCTTTTTAACACCTTCCAATAATTCAGAACTCATGATGGTTAGTGGTGGAAGAAGACGAAGTGTGTTGCTTCTCGACGAAAGCGTCAATACACCTAGTTTGTGTAGCTCAGTTATTACCTGATTAACTGGGACTGAAGGATTAATGTGGATGCCAATCATTAGGCCCTTGCCAGAGATTGAGTCAACAACATCTAATGAAGTAATTTCTTTTTCAAGAAAATACCATAAGAAACTAGCCTTTTGCTGAACATTATTTAAAAAATCATAATCTAGCGTTTTTAATACAGCAGTTGCAGCGCTCATTGCGAGTGGATTGCCACCAAAAGTTGAACCATGAGAACCAGGTCCAAAAGCATCTGCCAGTTCGGCTTTCCCAATCGTCGCACCAACCGGGATACCGTTGGCAAGGCCTTTTGCTGCAGTTACAATATCAGGATCCAAGTCATAATTTTCGTAAGCAAATAACTTTCCAGTTCTCCCCATACCTGTTTGAACTTCATCAATAATCAGTAATACATTACTCTCCTTGCATTTAGCTGCAATAGCGTGTAACCATTCGGAGTCTCCAACAACAATACCGCCTTCTCCTTGAATTACTTCTAAGATAACGGCCGCAAATGAATTATCAATTTTTTCAATAGAATCAAAATCATTGTATTTTTCAAATTCAATATCAGATAAGAATGGTCCGAAGCCTTCTTTGAGACTCTCGTTACCAGTTAATGAGAGTGAACCATAGCTTCTACCATGGAAAGAGTGATCAAATGCCATCATTTTACTTTTTCCAGTTGCCTTACGAGCTAGCTTCAACGCTGCTTCATTAGCTTCCGTACCAGAGTTACAGAAATATACTTTCTTGTCAGCACCTTTAATCAATAATTCGGCGACATCTTCTTGCAATTGACTCTCATAGAGATTGGAAGTATGCCAAATTTTATCTAGTTGGGCACTTACGGCGTTTTTAACTTTCTTTGAACTGTATCCTAAGTTGCAAACCCCAATTCCACTGGTCAGATCAAGGTATTTCTTTCCTGTTTCATCAAATAAAGTGACACCCTCACCTTTAACTATTTCGAAGGGAAATCTGTTGTATGTTTTAAAGATAGATTGCATTTTCATTCGCTCCTTCCTGGATAATGGTTGTTCCTAAAGTAGAAAGTTGATTAGTAATTTGGACACTTGGGACACCAAGATTCAATGCACTGAATGCTGCCTTAATCTTTGGCTGCATTCCTTTAGTAATAATTTTTTGTTCCTGCAATTTAGCAGCAGTGCTAGGTGAAAGATTTCGGACAATCGCTCCTTCATGAAGAACACCTGGAACATCTGTCATAAGGTATAATTTCTTTGCTTTTAAGAGGCCAGCTATTTTTGAAGCAGCAGTATCTGCATTAACATTCAACCATTGTTGTTTTGCTGTTAATGCCATTGGTGCTAGAACTGCGACATGCTTTTCCAAAACTTCATCGAGCAATTTATCGTTAACCTTATTAATTTTACCAACGAGCCCATATTTTTCTTTATCAAGAAAGGAGCCATCTAAGATAGATTCATCAGCTGCATTCAAACCAATTGCGGGGATATTCGCTTTTGTTAATTTCATTAATAGTTGTGGCTGTGTTTGTCCTAGTAAGACCATACGTGTTAGCTCGAGAGTTGCTGCATCTGTGACACGCATGCCATCAATTTTTTTTACCGGAATTTTGAGCTTATCAGATAATTCAGAAATTTTACTCCCACCACCATGGATTATCAAAATCTGTTTGTCCGCTAGCATCCATTGGCGAATTTGTGAGAAAAAGGTCTGTGTCAGTGTTTCAATCGAATTTCCACCAATTTTAATTACAATTAAATTCTCCATCTTGTAGGCTCCTTTCTTTAAATATTAACTACTATAGGTTGCGTTGATTTTTACGTATTCATAGGTTAAGTCACAGCCCCATGCTTGACCGTCGTACTGTCCGTCATGAAGGTCAATTGTTAGTGTAATTACATCTTGCTTAAGACTATTGCTAACTTCTTCTTTGTCAAAATCAACAGCTAGACTCTGCTTAACAACCAAGAATTCATTGATTTTAATATCAATTGTTTGCGGGTTGTACGTCGCTGGAGTTGCTCCAATAGTGCTGATAATTCTTCCCCAGTTAGGATCTGCTCCAAAAAGAGCTGCTTTAACAAGATTTGAACCAACAATTGCTTTAGCAATCGCTTGTGCATCTGGCTTGTTTTGTGCTGCTAAGACATTTGCCTCAACTAATTTAGTTGCGCCTTCACCATCAGCAGCAATTTTTTGTGCTAATTTTTGTAAAACAAAATGAAGAACGTCTTTGAAAGTTTGATAATCCGAATTTTCTTTAGTAAGTTCCTCGTTGCCGGCCATCCCATTTGCTAAGGTTAAAACCATATCATTTGTCGAAGTATCGCCATCAACTGTGATTTGATTAAACGTAACATCTGTTAGTTCACTAAGCAAAGCTTGTAAGGTATCATCTGCTATCGCAACATCAGTTGTAATAAAAGCAAGCATGGTTGCCATTTTAGGATGAATCATCCCTGATCCTTTAGCAAAACCAGATATTTTACAATTGACGCCTTGAATTTTGAAATCAACACTTACGATTTTTTGTTTCGTATCAGTAGTTAAGATAGCCTTTGTAAGATCAGTATTCGAAGTTAAATTTAGTTCCGTAACTCCTTGTTCTATCTTATCCATGGGTAAGCATGTACCAATTAACCCAGTTGAGGCAACGCCAACAAGGTCAGGATTGATTTCTAATTTTTGAGCAACCAACTTTTGTTCTGTGAGGACATCTTTTTCTCCTTGAAGTCCTGTACAAGAATTAGCAATAGCACTATTAGCAATAATTGCTTGTAATTTGTGGTTTTGACTAACTATTTCTTTTGTTTTTGCTGTTGGGGCTGCACAAAACTTGTTAGTTGTGTAAACGCCAGCCGCTGTAGCCGGTACTTTAGAATATAACCAGCCAAAATCCAATTTTTTATGCTTGAGACCAATATGTTTTGCATCGCTGTAAAATCCTTTTGGCCAGTCGAATTCTGTTTCAACAAATTTTTTAGTAGTTATCATTTTCTAAACTCCCTTTGAATTTATATGCTAAGGAAAAATTGGTAATAATGGTAAGCCGCTGGTAGCTTCAAAGTTACAAAGAAGGTTGAAGTTTTGAATGGCTTGCCCTGCAGCTCCTTTCATCAAGTTGTCAATTACAGAAACAATCGCAATCGTATTAGTAATTGGATTATAGTTGATTCCAATATCGCAAAAGTTTGAACCAGTAACATCCTTGATAGTTGGAAGTTCATTTTCTCTGAAACGGACAAAAGGTGCATCGTCATAGAACTGATGGAAACATTTAAATAATTGCTCGTTTGTATATTCTTTAAGTGGCTTAAGATAAATAGTTGCCATAATTCCTCTAGTAACTGGAATCAAGGTTGTTGAAAATTGAATAGCTGGGATATGAGAATCCCAATCATTCAATTTTTGCATAATTTCTGGAATGTGCTGATGCTTATTAATTTTGTATAGCCATGCATTTTCATTTATAAAATTGTATTGACTACTTGGACTTAATTTTTTCCCTGAACCTGAAACACCCGATTTTGCATCCACAATAATCGAATCGGGTTGAATCATGTGGTTGATAACTAATGGAGCTAACCCAAGTAATGTAGCAGTTGCATAACACCCAGGGTTTGCAAGGTATTTACTAGGTTTTTTTTCAGGGAATTCTGCCAATCCGTACGTAGCTTTTTCTAACAAATTTGCGGGAGCAGCCTCCTTGTGATACCACTTCTCGTATATGGCAGGATTGCTTAAGCGAAAGTCACCTGATAAATCAATTACGGGAAAATCAGCTGATATAAAGGGTTCCATCAGATCCTTTGTAACTCCAGCAGGGGTCGCACAAAAAAGTAAGTCATTATTTTCCATGATTTCTTTTGGTTTGAAAGGCAAGATAGAAAGATGAGCAGAAAAAAAAGCAGGAACTTCATCATCGAGGAAGCGGGAACTCTTGCCCCCTTCATGTCCATATAGATTTATTGTTTCAACATTGGGATGTTGTGATAACAAATTATAGAGAACATTTCCACTATATCCAGTTGCTCCCAAAATTGCGATGTGCATGGAATCACTCCTTTAAATTCATTTATTGTGAATAACAATTCATTTCGATGAAGATAACTATAAGCTATAAATTTTTAAAATTCAATAGTTTTTTAATAAAAAACCAAATATTTGTTAATTTTATGAATAAATATGTTTTTATTAGCAAAATAATGTATAAAGCAAATAATTAAGAACAAAAGAGGAGAGTTTGTAATTGTTGAAAAAAAGTAAAAAAAAAGAAACTATGAAAACCTGTAAGTACTATATAATTACATCATGTTCAAAGAGCTATAACAGTAAGACATCAAAATTTTGACTGGCAAAGCATGTTTAGTATGAAAATAAATGATAGACAACTAATAGGATGCTTTTACAATCAATCATATCGATACTAACTTAATAATTTTTGTATAACTTTTGAAACGAATTTGATATAATTTAGTAAAAAGGTATCAAATTTTTAATTTAAGAGTAAAGGTGTACACATATGGAATTTTTGAATGTCTTGAATGATTTTGAACGTGACAAAATTAACTTGTTTACAAGAATTTTAGATAATCCTAACAGGGAAATAGAACTCAGAAATTTACAAGAAAGTATGAGTATGTCTCGCTATAAAGTTGCAAATTTGTTGGAGAGTCTAAACTATGATATTAAGTTGTTGACGGAATATTCAGGGATGATTATTAATGCACACACAGTTATTCCTGCCAAGAATTTTTCGCGTCATACATTAAGTATGATGAAGAAGTATTATTTTGAATTATCTCCGATGCGAGTACTTATGATAGAAGTTCTGGATGAAGGCAATTTTCCAAGCTTTCAGAAGATAGAAGTAAAGTATTCATGGCCCAAAACTTTTTTCTACCAGCAAAAAAATAAATATGACAAGCTATATGAAGAGTTTTCGAATGTCCGGCAAGTAGATGAAGAATCTGATTTGCGTTATTTCATCTATAATTCTTTTGCTTTTTTTGGTGCCTTTCCAGCAAAACTTGAGCATTTAAATATGAGAAATAATAAAAATTTGCAGAGTATTTCAAATACGCAAAAGTTTAAGGCTGAATTGATGCTCTGGATCGTAGAAAAAAGAGTACTGAGCAAGAAAATCATTTCTGAGGAGAGTCTGGTTATTTCTAATGAACTTGCTGATTCTTCTTTATTAACATTCTTACCGATAACGAAGAAAAAGTTGCAAAGAGAAACGCTGTTTGTTATTCAGTTTTACTATTATGCAGGAATAATGAACGTAGGAGAGCTAACGGCGGCTGCTTTTAAAAAAGAAGAACGCGAGAATTTTAGTGAAATCACGCAGACTTTTTTGAATGGGATAGAAGAGTTACTTAGGGAGAAAAATAATTATCAAGATGAGATTACAAAACTCTGTAATGAAATTAGTTCACAAGTGATTTTAGATAGAATTTGTTTTATTCAGACCGATCAATTTAGTTTGAATATTCAGTATTTTGCGGACGTTTATCCATTTTTAAATAATAGGGTAAGTAGGATAGTTGATGAGTTAGAGCAGCACTGGATGATTCCAGATAAAAAAAGAGCATACTTTAACATCATAACTTCGATGCTAACTTCAGAAATTCCGTTTTCACTGAAAGATCGTGTAATCTTATGTATAGATTTTTCAGGCGGACCATATGTTAATTCCTATATTCTAAGTCTTTTTAAAAACTATGTGAATATCAATGTAGATGTCTCAAATGTATTGACTAGTGAAACAGATTTGTATTTAAGTGATCAATATATTGAGTATCAGCTAATTAATCAAGTTATTTGGTTGAAGCCACCAACTCCGCTTGATTGGGCAGAGTTGGGTGAAAAAATAGTAGAAATAAAACAACGTAAGTATCAATCAGGCAAGACAAAATAAGAAAAACTGTGTCAATGTGGGAGATGATCGTATGAAGAATGAGACTGGGAAAAATAAAAAAAAAACATGGGTTTTGACAGGTTTGGTTACAAGTACCTTACTGTCTGCACGATAATTTCTAATATTTATACTGTTGTGCCTTCAGTCAATGCAGAAGACACTGATGCGGCAACAAATCAGTCTGACGAGAATACCTATACGACAATTTCAAAAGATGATTTTTTGAACTATTTCACACAAAATGGTAATGCTGTTAATAATTATGATAATTCAACTGGCGTGCAACTATTTACTACAACCACCAATCAAGCGGGAAATATTACTTTTAAGGGATTAATTAATTTAAACAATTCTTTTGAGATAAAAGGCGCAATTAATGTCGGGGAGAGTACATCTACAGCAAAAGTTGCTGATGGCATAGGCTTTGCTTTTTATCAAGGTGACAGAAGTCAATATAGTAGCAGTAACAATATATATGGTGGAAATGTCGGAATATATGGAGTTCCCGGCGTTTTCGGCTGGAAACTTGATACTTATTCGAATTATGGCGGTATAGATGGTGATTCAGATGAAGGATTATCAACACCATATGGAGCATTTGTATCAACTGATGCAACCGGAAGGGGAACAATTGATAAGCAATCTGTGCAGGAAATGGGATCTTCTTTTGAAGACGGTCAATTGCATGATTTAGATATAAAGTATGATGCAGCAACAAAAATACTTAGTGTTGTACTGGATAATACGACTTTCAGTGAAAGTTTAGCTAGCAAAATAAATTCTCAAAACCCGCAATATTCATTCTCAATAGCGGCCTCAACGGGTGCACTATCGGCTGAACAGACATTCAGATTTGATTATATGAAATATGTTGCTTCACAGAATGCGACAATTAATTATATAGATGAAAATACGGGTGAAACATTGGGATCAAGTAATATGAGTGGGAACTCTAATTCCCTAATTAAGTATCCAGATGTAAAGATAGAAGATTATGAGAATGAAGGGTATGAGGTTGATACAGCGAAAACAGATTTGACGGATTCTTCCCGTTTTGATATTGATGATACAAAGAATCAGATCTTTTCGGTGTATTTAAAGCATAAAACAACAACAATCACAAATGAGAAAACCATTCAACAAAAGATTAGTTATGAATATGATGATGGAAGCAAGGCAGCTGCTGATAACATCCAGAAACTGACATTTATTAATCAGATTGTGAGAGATGAAGTGACAGGAGAAACAACCAATTCATGGACACCGGAAGACGGAACAGTGTTCAGCAAAGTTGAATCACCTAAAGTTGAAGGTTATGATGCAGCTCAAACGACTGTTCCAGAGACTACAGGTATAAACCAAGATAGCAGTAATGCAGACTATATTGTTAAGTATTCACCAAGAGATGAAAAGGCTGTAGTAAGATTTATTGATAACTTAACAGGTAATGTAATTTTTGAAAAGCAACTTAGTGGTAAGTTTGGTACAACTTCAAGCTATAAATTGGCAGATGAAATAGCATTGATTGAAAATCAAGATTACTTTGTTAAATCTAGCAATTTACCAGAAAATGGAGTTGTCTTTAATCAAGATGGACAAACCTTAATCTATACAGTTAATTTATTACCAATTGAAATAATTCCAGAGTCACCTTCTAATCCTGGTTCAAATACAAGCACAAAAACAGGTTCAGATTTAGATACAAATAAGAATACAAAATTACAACAGAATGCATATCCAAAAGCAACTGCAGTGAAGATGGACAATCTAGAAGATGAGGTCAAACAAATTATAGAGTTGGTTGAAACAAAGCAAAAAGTTGTTGACGAAGCAGTAAGTTATGTTCATTTTATTGATCAAGATACAAATAAAATTGTAAAAACTGATGTATTGCCAAAACAAAATGGTTTTTATCCAATTAAAGTTGTGGCCGCAACAATGGAAAAATATGGGTACCAGTTACAAAATAATTGGAATGGAATTTACAGTAATTCAAAGGGAACCCAGAAGAATGTTAATGTATACGTTGCGAAGAAAGAAAAGTTTCAAAAAAATGCGAAGTTATCAATAGAAAACAAGCAGGGCAGAGATGATTTTAGTTTTCGTGACAGTACTAGCGAGAATCATAACGGACTACTCAATCAATTCTTTAGTACTTCTGGTAGTGCAGTGGATGTTAATCATACATTGATTCCTAAAGTTGGTGGAGGTGGAGCTGGAACTGGACATGAAGTTGCTAAGATTCTTGCCGTTTTGGCATATTCTGTCAACTTTAGTAGACGATGATAGTAGTGCGGAGGAATCTTATTTTAAGATCAGTTCTAGAAGTGAAAAATAAGGATGTGAGCATAAAATATTTTTAATGTGTTTTCATTAATGATTTCGTATAATCATGTTTTGCAAATGACACACATAATTAAACTTTTCTTCGTCTATAGTAGAAATTAAGGCTGTGATGCCAGAGTAAATTTAGTAGCTGTACTTTTTTAAATTATCTTAGATTTTATAGAAAAACATATTGAAAAATAATTATTTTACGACTATACTTTCTTTGAGGGTAGCGCTTACAAATGAACTGCACTTGCTTAAAATTTTAAAGATGGAAAGTCGTTGATTATGAAAGCTGCAAGAATTTATGAGGAAAAAGATGTTCGGTTGGAAGATGTTGATATTGCTGAACCTAGGAAAAATCAAGTTCAAATTAAAGTAAAGTATTGTGGAATTTGTGGTAGTGATTTACATGCATATCTTGAGGGGTGGGGGCTTCCAACAGTTGCTCATCCATTAACCGGAAAAGTAGTTCCAATGACACTAGGACATGAGTTTGCAGGTGAGGTAGTTAAGGTTGGCGCTAATGTTGACGATTTAAAAGTTGGTGATGCAGTTGCTGTAGAACCATTGATTGCATGTGGTAAGTGTGAAAATTGTCGCAAAGGATTTTATAACTTCTGTAATAACGCCGTTGCAAAAGATGGCGCGGGTAATTTTTTGGGATTTTCAGACGATGGTGGTTTTGCAGAGTATGCTAATATAGATGCCTTCTTTGCACATAAAATGCCAGAAGGAATGCCTTATGAATTAGGGGCATTGGCTGAACCAACAGCCGTAGTTTTTGAAGCAATCAAGAAAAGTGGTTTGCGTGCTGGAGAAGATGTTATCGTTGAAGGTGCCGGACCGATTGGATTGTTAACAGCAATTTTAGCAAAACTTGCAGGTGCAAATCGTGTCTTTGTAATTGATGTTTCGCAAGATCGGTTGAACAAAGCAAAAGAATTAGGACTTAAGAGAATTTTGAATCCTACCAAGGTTGACGTTTTGAAGGAAGTTAGAAAAGAATGTCCTAATGGAGTTGATGTTTCTTTTGAAGCAGCGGGAGTACAAGCTACATTTGAAAATGCTTTGAAACTAACCAAAAGAACTGGAACATTGCAAATCGTTGCCCTTTTTGGGAAACCCCTTAAGGTAGATATGACGAATGATGTTATCATGCAAGGAATTGATATTATCACTACTCTTTGCTATAACAACTCATATCCAGAAGTTTTGGGAATGTTGAACAATCATCGTGAACTTTTCGGTAAATTAGTAACTAAAAAAATTCCATTAAGTCAAGTTGTTGAACAAGGAATTAAAACTTTAGCTACTGAAAAAAATCAAGTTAAAATTTTAGTTTCACCTGAAGGATAATTTGAAATTATTGAATGAGCTTTTAATCAGAATTTTGACTTATGAAGGATGCTTATGCATAACAAATAGAGAGACAGGACCAAAAGTTAAATTTTGATCCTGCCTCTCTATTTGTTCCAGGTAAACGTGTTACTTAAGTCCTTATGGTTATTATTAATCTAAGGCTTTTTATTACTTATTCTGCTTCTGAAATTACTTTAGCTATATCATCTTTTGAAAAGTCATGACCCATGAATTCTTTGTCATCAACAGGCAAGTGCTGTTCGAGTGTGTCGAATTGTTGGATGGAAACAGTTCCTTCTGTAATCTTGAAGTCTAGGGTATGTCCACCAAATAAATGATCATCTGCCAAAAAATGATTATGGAATCCTGCTACGGCTGCACCATGGAATAGAGCAGGCGAATAGTAACTTAGCATTGTTCCTTTGACATTTTCTTTTTCAAAGATGCTTTGATTCTTTGCAGTCTCAGCAAGTGTTGCAAAGGGCCTTGTGGATTTCACAACGGCTCTGGTCTTCATGTAACTAAAAGTTCCTTTGACTAGGACAGAAAAAAAGGTGTTTGAGTTTGGTTTGCCTTCAAGTGCAACTTTTTCAAAATCAGCAGGGTTTGCATTACTAATTGTTCCAATTTCTGTGTAGTCAGCAAAATGACTGTTAGCAAAGGGCATGATAAAGTCATCTTTAAGAACATTTGCATTTCCATAACTGTCTATCTGATAGGGAACACCATCTAAGATAATGAGCTCGCCATCAAGTCCTTCACCAGTTCCAATACCGGTGTCACCATGAGCAAGTAGATCACCCATAGTTGTTGTTCCGGTAAGAAGTCCAGGAACAAGTAGTGCTAGTGTTCCATGTTGATAAAGTATTTTTGAATTTTTCATAATAAGCAATAATCTCCTTATAAAAGTGTAATAATAAGCTAAATGTCAAAGACATCTCAATATTAAAATAATAACATAGATATTTTAAAAAAGATTATTTTGTGCACAAGATATAATCTATGAATTTTTTGTGAATACATTAAGAAAGTACAAGACAGCTGTATAATAAATCTTGATTTTAAAGAATTCTTTAGATACGATAGGCTTATAGTTTGCTACAATTAATGTATGAAGTATGGTGCTTTTACCATATGGTGCTTTGTAAAGATATATAATAAGAACAAAGCATGGGAATCTAATCTTATATCTGAGAGGTAAATATTATGAAAATATTAGTTGTTGATGATGATAAAGATATTGTAGAACTTTTGAGTATTTATATTGAAAATGAAGGTTATGAAGTTGAAAAGGCATATAATGGCAAAGAAGCAATTACAAAGTTAAATACTAACCCAGAAATCGGCCTGATGATTTTAGATATCATGATGCCACAAATGAGTGGAAGTGAAGTCATTAAGGAAGTACGTAAGGACTCACAAATTCCAGTTTTAATGCTCTCAGCTAAAGCTAGTGATATGGATAAAATCCAAGGCTTGATTCAAGGTGCTGATGACTATGTAACAAAACCTTTTAACCCGCTGGAAGTTATGGCACGTGTTAAGTCATTGTTACGACGTGCAGAACATGCAGTCAAGAATGAAACACCTGATATTTTGAAGGTTGGTCCACTAGTAATTAAGAAAGACTCTCATGAAGTTGAGACGACTGATGGAACATTAATCCAGCTTACGGCATTGGAGTTTGGGATTTTACATCTACTAGCTAGTCATCCAAATCGCGTTTTCTCAGCTGATGATATCTTTGAACGTGTTTGGCAACAAGAATCTGTTGTTTCAGCTAAGACTGTAATGGTTCACGTTAGTCATTTGCGTGATAAAATTGAAGAAGCCACAAATGGAGAGAAAGTTGTCCAAACTGTTTGGGGTGTCGGATACAAAGTTGAAACACATTAGAATGGGGCTGGTTAAGTGAAACTCACCGCACGTGAAAAGAGTGAATTGTTCGGTGAAGGAATTGTAACTATTATTTTGCTCTTACTGCTTAACTTATCGATATATGTGTTACTGGATCAATTGATAGAATCTAATCCAGGACTTGCTAATGGAATTTTCCAAATAAAAATGTCATTAGCATTTGGTCCAAACCATATCCAATTTTGGAGCTGGGGTTGGGTTTTTTTAACTGCGATGTTAATAATAGATGTTTTTATTATTTATTGGCGACTTCTGAGAAGATATCGGCAAATGCAATTACAGCATATTATATTTGAGTTGCATTATATTGCTGATGGACACTTAGATCATCGAATTCCTTTCCAATTACAAGGTGATATGCAACGAGTGATCTCAAGTATTAACGCACTCGTGGATAGTTCACTGCGAGCAATGGAAGAGGAACGTAAGATTGAGCGTTCTAAGGATGAACTTGTAACGAATGTCAGTCATGATATTCGGACACCGCTCACTTCAATAATTGGTTATCTAGGTCTGATTGAAGAAAAGCAATATCAGTCTGAAAAGGATATCTTGAAGTATACACACACAGCATATCTTAAGGCTAAACAAATGAAATTATTAGTAGAAGACTTGTTTGAATATACAAAGGTAAGACAGCCATCTACACCGCTTAATCTAAGTCAGATTGATTTAGGTCAGTTGCTTGAACAGTTAGCGATATCATTTGAATTAGAAGCCAAGAAAAAGAATGTGGTTATTCAGACTGGAAAGATTGAAAGTAAGTTATTGATGGATGCAGATGCAGAAAAGTTAGTGCGAGTATTCAATAACTTGATTACAAATGCTTTAAAGTATGGTGCAGGTGCCAAAACAATTTGGATTAGTGCTAAAAAAGTATCTGAAAAAGAGATTGTAGTCAGTATAGCTAATGATGGTAAGGCAATTCCTAAGAAGTCCTTAGCACAGCTTTTTGATCGCTTTTATAGAGTTGAAAGCTCACGCTCAAAGGAGACAGGTGGAAGCGGATTAGGTCTTGCAATTTCTTTGAGTATTGTTGAGTTGCATCATGGGTATATTTATGCTGAATCGGATGATAAGTTAACGAATTTTATTATGCATTTTCCAATTAACCAAGAAGTTGAGCTCCAGAGAGAAAAAGTTGAAGAAAAGAACTAATAGTCATTGTCATAGTAGTCTTTTTTAGGTATTCTAGAATGGGCTAAAAATTTGAAGGGACAGGAAGAAATGTTATTTAAAAGAACAAAGAAATTGTTTTTAAGCTTAGTAGTTGCAACTACAGCTTTTACTGCAAGCGCAGGAATATTTAATGCTGGACAAGTTAGCGCTGATAGTACCAATGCACAAGATTTGAGTTTGGACGTTAAATCTGCAATTGCTGTTGATGCGAACACAGGTCAAGTCCTGTATGCGAAGAATGAGGATCAGGCTTTACCGATTGCTTCGATGAGTAAATTGATTTCGATTTATTTGGTGTTACAAGCAATTAAAGAAGGAAAATTATCATGGAATCAGAAGGTTTCAGTTGATAGTGACTCTTATGAAGTGAGTCAGGACACCACACTTTCAAACGTTCCACTGCTAAAGGATCATACATATACAGTTAAACAACTTTATCAAGCAAGTTTAATTTATTCTGCTAACGGTGCAGTCATGACACTTGCTAATGCGGTATCTGGTTCACAAAAGACATTCGTTGATAAAATGAGAGCTTTGGTTAAGAGTTGGGGAATCAAGGATGCAGAATTATACACTTCGTCGGGACTTGATGACAACCAAGTAGGTGATGCTAAGTATCCAGGAGCTTCATCAGATGCAGTTAATAAGTTATCTGCAAAAGATATGGCGATTGTTGCAGAAAAGATTTTGAAATATTATCCAGACATTTTGAAAACCACGAGTGTTACAAAGATGAAATTCAACAATGGTACTAGTGAAACTGAGATGGAAAACTGGAACTGGATGTTGAAGGGATTAGCGAGTGCATATACTGAACTACCAGTCGATGGATTGAAGACAGGGACATCAGATAGTGCTGGAGCTGATTTCACTGGAACGGTTCATAAGGACGGACATCGAATAATCACTGTTGTGATGGGTGCGCAGCATACTGGTGATACGGATATGTCGAGATTCACACAGACACAAAAATTGATGTCATATGTATACAATAACTTTACGTATACAAAGATTGCCGCTAATCAGACATTTAAGAAGGCAAACTCTTTACCAACATTCCATGGTAAAAAGTTAACTACGAAGGTTGTTAATCAAAAAGCTACTAATATTTGGCTTAAAAATGGTGTGTCATCTAAGAACATCTCAGCAAAATTAACTGCAAACAAGAAGCTATACAAGAATGGTGGCTTGGAAGCACCTCTGGCAAAGGGGAAGAATGTTGGTACATTATCACTTAGTGTAAAGGGACAGCAGTTAAGCTTCTTGAATGGTTCAAGTAAGTTGAAACTAGCAGCTGTGAATACACAAAAAATTGAGAAGGCAAATGTTTTTGTTATTATGGGTCGTGCGATTAAGAATTTCTTCAGTAATTTATTCTAAAGCAAAATTAATTTTTTGAAATATATCTGGATAATTGATTGTTTAATAATTGGTAGCAAAATATAAAAAATCAGTTCATTTTTGAACTGATTTTTTTTGTGACAAAGTATTTATGTAAGCTGATAATAAGCTAGTTAATTGGAAATGATTTTAAACATTCAATCTTTACTCCATTTTTTTACTTGGACGACCTGTACTAGCAGCATAACCCCAGTTAAAATGGTGGGAAAGCATTTAAAAATGGTGTGGGATGAAAAAAACAGCACAAGTGATAATAATTAAGTTATTAAGAAATTCATAAGGTTAATTAATGAAATGGGCAAGGACATAACTTTCTTGTTTTTCATGGATATTGAGTGTATATTATAGATTGTTGAAGTAGATGATTAAAAAAACGGAGGAGAAAGAAAATTGAATATGATTAAAGAGGAGTTCAAGAATATTTTGAATCATAAGTTGCTGATTGCTACAATTTTGGCAATTATGTTCATACCTTTTTTGTACTCAGTATTCTTCTTAAAATCGGTATGGGATCCTTACGGGAATGCTGGGTCATTACCGGTTGCTGTGGTCAATGAAGACAAAGCAGTTTCATACAATGGAAAGAAAATGCAAGTTGGGGACAAATTAGTTAAAGAATTGAAAAAAAATGATTCTTTGCAATGGCACTTCGTTTCTGCAAAGAAAGCTTTGGATGGAATGAAGCATAAAAAATATTATACGATCATTACTATTCCAAAGAATTTTTCGAAGAATGCTACCACTGTCTTGAATAAGAATCCGAAAAAAATGAGATTAACTTATAAGACGAACGATTCTCTCAACTATATTGGTAAAGTTATTAGTGAAGAAGGTGCCAAGCAACTTAACACCAAAATTAATGCAACTGTGACTAAAGCCTATGCAAAAACAATGTTCGCAACAATTAAACAGGTTGGAACAGGGTTCACAACAGCTTCTAAAGGTGCTAATAAGTTGAAAGAAGGCTCGACAACATTATCAGATGGACTTAACACATATACTGCAGGAGTTAAGAAGGTTAATGATGGTGTTATTGAATTACAAACAGGTGTGGTACCTTTGAGTCAAGGTGTAATTAAGTTGACGACTGGGGCAACTGCACTTCAAAGTGGTGTATCAGAATATACAGCTGGTGTTGCTAAAGTCAATACAGGGACACAAAAGCTGAATAATAGTACAGGAACACTTGCGAGTGGAGTTAGCAAGTTGGCTACGGGTTCGAATTCACTGTCGAGTGGATTGGGAACATATACGAGTGGAGTCAGCCAGGTTAATTCAGGTTTGGGTACTTTGAATAGTAAAACTTCTTCACTAACAAGTGGATTAACAGATTTGAATACAGGATTAAACACATTGAAGGGAAACTCCAAGCAGATAAATTCTAATGTACAAAAATTAGCAAATGATTTACCTTACCCTGTTTCTGTTTTAAATATAACAACTACAATGATTAACAATAGTGTTCAAAGTTTAAATTCTAATGGTGAATTAAATAACTTAAATGATATGATTACTTTTTTACAAAGTTTACAAAGCTTTTATAAAAATTATGGAAGTACATTAACACAACTTAGTCCGTTAGTAGATAATTTATCTAGTATGACAACTGGGGTAAAGCAGATTCAAGCTAATAATCAGACTATTTCTGATGCAGTTAATACACTAGAAACCTCAGCAACGTTATCTACTAGTGACAAGGCAGAACTTGAAAAAATAAAAGCAGCTAACACAAATACTACGAATATTACAAATTCTATAAATACTAGTTTAACAAGTATTAATAGTAGTCAACTAGAGGAAGCTGTTAAAAACTTTAATGAATTAATTCAGAAAGCAAACTCAATTTCACAAATTGATTTGTCTAATGTTTCAGCAGATAGTATAGCTGGTAAGATTACACAATTAAGTGAATTAACTGCGGCTGCTCAAAAGGCAGCTTCCGGTCTTAACAACTCAATAGGAAATAATAGCTCATTTAATGAATCTGCTGTAAATGAAAAAACTTTAAAAGAGATTGCGCAAGAAAATGCAACTGGAACACAACTCAATACTCTAGTAGCAGGTGTTACTAAATATACAAGTGGTGTTAATAGTGCCAGTGTAGGTTCAAATAAACTATTAAGTGCTCTTCCGACTTTGACCGGAGCAATCTCTAAGTTGGCAAATGGGACAACAGAATTAAATAATAATTCTAACCAATTATTAAGTGGAGCCTCACAACTTGCAACTGGTTTAGGAACACTTAACAGCAATGTGCCAACTCTTGTTTCGGGCGTAAGTCAACTTGCTTCTGGGACAAGCGAATTAAATAGTAATAGTGCTGCTTTGAATAGCGGAACGGCACAACTTGCGAGTGGGTTAACTCAACTTAATAGTAAGGTGCCAACACTCTCATCCGGCGTTAACCAGTTAGCAAGCGGGACAAGTCAGCTTAATGCTAATTCTTCAGAATTGACACAAGGTTCAGCGAAGTTAGCTGATGGAAACAAGGCTCTTGCAAAAGCTTTAGGCAAGGGAGCGAAGAAGGTAAATGCAGTTAAGACGTCTAACAAGACAGCAAATATGTTTGCTACACCATCTAAACTGACTCATAAGAATTACAGTACTGTTCCTAATTATGGGTATGCACTTGCACCATATATGCTTTCAGTTGCATTATATGTTGGTGCTTTAGTCTTTAACCTAGTATATCCAATACGTCGTCTATCTACACCAGATGGTACAGGAACAGAATGGTTCTTAAGCAAGATTGCAGTTGGTGCAGTTGTAGCAACTGGTACGGCAGTAATTGAAACATTGTTAATGATGGCAGTAGGATTGATACCAGATCATCCTTTCCAAATGATTCTTAATGCGCTAATATTCTCCTTTACTGCGATGTACTTGATAATGTTCCTCTCAGTTGCTGGTGGAAATCCAGGTCGATTTGCTGCAATGATTCTCTTAGTTATTCAACTAGGTGGTTCAGGTGGATCATTCCCAATTGATATTACAAATGGTATGAATGGATTCTTCCAAGCAATTAATCCTTTCCTACCAATGACATATTCAATTCTTGGATTCCGTGAGGCATTGACTTCTGGATTAGGGTCAAATCAGGTTCTATTCTCAGTTGGAATAATGCTTATCTTTATGATTGCTTCGTTATTATTACTATGGGCAACAATGGTTACAAAGAGAAAGAATGGTTCAGTTAGTTATGCAGAACCAGCAACAGAAGAAAAGTAAGCAAATTTAATAAGTTGATAACCTTGAAAAGGTCTCTATGGAGATCTTTTTTTACTTGTAAAGAACTGTGTTCTACAAATTAAGATTTTCCAATCTAGCTTTGAATTAGTACTCGAAATTTTATGTTATATATTGGGATTGGTAATTACATTTCTCATTTTTACTACATTGAGATCATTAAAAGTTACAACTTTTTTTAAATGATATTAAATAAAAATTATGAGGAAATACTGAATTATTTTTTCGTAGGACTATAATTAGACGCACATAGTAAATGTCTTATGATATCATATCTAACAGGGGTTATAATTTATATTATTGTGGGGGAAAAACGTTGTTAAAAATTAACAAAAATTTTATTATTATATTATTTTTAGCTGCTATTACTTTTTTATATACATCTATATTGTTTGGATCCAATCAACTTGCTTTAACATCTGACAGTAGTTTTCATTTTTCAAGAGTTGAAGAAATATATCATAATTTAAGGGGACATCATCTACTTACTTTTATTGCTAGTTATACTTTTAATCATACTGGTGTAGGTAATTTTCTATTTTATCCTACCGTTTTTTTGTATCCGTGGGCTTTTTTAAGATTTTATTTTAATCCAATCAGCGCTTTTTTTATTTGGTATGGCTTTTTTTTATTTAGCACCCTAACTATTGCTTACTATTCTATGTATAGTTTTTCTAAAAATAGGGGTCGGAGTTTAATATTTGCACTTATTTATACGATTGCGCCATATCATTTACATTTAGGTCTTTACAATTATGTTTTAGGGGAATTTATTGCGTATACATTTGTACCTCTAATTTTCTTAGGTGCTTATAATGTTTTTTGGAAAAATTTAAAAAAATGGCCACAACTTGCAATAGGGATGAGTTTGTTGTTATATAGCCATCTATTAAGTGTTTATCTAATAAGTATGATTCTAACGGGATTGGTAATTTCTAAAATTATTATTCAAAGACGTTTTGAATCTGAACGGATACTTGCATTATGTAAAAGTATAGGTTTGACATTATTGTTGAGTTCTTTTATTATAGTACCTTTTGTTACAGATTTTATAGGTCAAAATCTTGCCTCTCCTAAAAAAGGATTCGATTTTTTAATGTCATTTAATGAAATGATAGTTGCATCGGTCTCGAATACTATTTCAATTAATCATTCAATAGGTATTATTATGTTGATAACTGCTCTTCTTGGCTGGTATTTTGTAAAAAGAAGTATTGTAGAAAAGAATATTTATATTATTGGAATTATCTTTTTGTGTTTGTCTACTACTCTTGTTCCATGGGGATTACTTGATCATAGCCATACAGCATTAAATATTTTGGGTGAAATTCAATTTCCTTATAGATTTAATACTTACTCAAGCTTCTTCTTGTCAATTACGGCTTCGTTGGTATTAAGTCAATTACTTGAGCAGTTTAAGACGAACTATCTTAAAAAAATAGCCATCATAAGTTTTGTTTTTTTAAGTATTGTTGGATATTATGGATCAATGCAATCAATTTTTGATCGTATTTTAGCAGCTAATCAGAATTATTTACTAGAAAGTAAAGGTGATCCTATACCATTACCGATTAATGCTTTAGTTGATAAATCTAATTATAATAATATTTTTTCGTATCTAGTTTTAAACGGTGAAACTGACTATTATCCAAAATATGCTGATAAAGATACTGGTTCATACAATCAATCAATATATAACAATTATGTTATTATAGGAAAAAGGGAGATTAAATTGGTCCCCAAGACTGTACCAAACACTATTATCTATCAAGTCCATAAAAGTGGTAAAGAAGAGAATATAAATTTACCAATTATCGATTATAATCGAACACAAGTTAAATTAAATAATAAACGTGTAACTCATACTAAAAGCTTTCGTGGAACAGTTGAAGTTAAATCAGCACAAAAGAATAATAAAATTACTGTAACTTATCAACCAAGCAAATTATTTTATTTCAGTTTATTTATTAGTTGTTTAACATGGATAGTGTTGATAATAAGGATCTTTGTAGGAAAATTAAAGAAATAAGGTTACAGTAAATTTAAATATAGAAAAATATTTTCTTCTTTTAGCGTGAATAAAAAAGAGAGTTATATATGTTTGAAAAATAAGAAGCCAGGCCAAAAATTAAATTTGGTCTGGCTCTTTGATTTCAAAAAAATGGGTTTTACGAATCAAAAAAGTTATAATAGTATTCGAATTTTATAAATTGGTGGTGCTAATAAAGATAAATTAATCTGTTAGTAACTGTAGAATCTTATTAGAAAGTGAAGACTATTTAAATATAAATGAGGATGTTTTGAAAGAAGATAAAATTGATTTAGTCAGAATCTATGTGAAGGAAATAAAAAAGTGGATCAAAATTTATATTTAACCAATTATTCAATCATTATTTTGAATTATAGACTATATAATAAATTATTCGTTACAATTTATTTAGACTTTTAATTACTCAGAGAAATCAACATCTTTTGTCTCCGCTACTGTTAAGAGTGAAATTAAGCAAGCAACAGCCATTATTCCAAGATAAAGGCCAACAAATTTTATTCCCCAATTATTAGCTAACCAAGTTGCAATCATTGGTGTAAATGCTGCACCGACAATTGCGGCTAGATTATAAGAGATTCCGGCACCAGAGTAGCGCACTTCCGTCTTAAATAATTCTGGCAACAAAGCACCAACTGGACCAAAGGCAACGCCCATTAATGTAAAACCAACGACTAAAAAGATAATAGCTCCTGTAAAGTTACGCTGCCCTTGTAAAAGGTATGGAAAGAGCAGTGAAAAGACAATCAAAGCACTTGAAGAAGCAAGTAAAACTCTGCGACGTCCAAAAATATCTGCAAGTTTGGAAGCATATACAATTAAAATAGCAAAAACAATAATAGCACCCATTAATAAAAATAAATATTCACGATTAGAAAATCCTAAATTTGTGATTGCATAAGTTAAGGACCAAGTTGCCAATGTGTAGAATAATGTATAGGTTACTGCAACAATAAGAGTACCTTGGATAATCTGACGCCAAGAAGTCTTAAAGACCAATGTTAATGGAGATTTAGAAGTCAGTTGTTTAGCTTGTGCTTGTCTGAATAGTGGTGTTTCCTGCATCTTTGTCCTGACCCAAAAACCAACAACAACAAGGACTGCAGAAGCTAGAAAAGGCACACGCCAACCAAATGAGAGCATCTGATTAGGAGTTAAGAAAGATTCAAGAAGAAAAAATAAACCATTGCTTAAGAAGAAGCCAAGAGGAGCACCTAATTCTGGAAAAGCACCATAGAGTGCACGTTTGTCCTCAGGAGCATTTTCTGTAGCAACAAGTGTCGCGCCTGACCATTCGCCTCCAAGACCGATACCTTGAACGAAACGACAAATGCAAAGTAAGATAATTGCGAGTAATCCAAGAGTGCTGTAGGCAGGCAGCAATCCAATTAATACAGTTGATCCACCCATGAGTAGCAACGAAACAACCAATGTTTTTTTACGGCCAACCTTGTCTCCAAAATGACCGAAGACAAATGATCCAAGAGGACGTGCAACGAAAGCCACGCCAAATGTGAGCAGACTTAGTAGTGTAGCGATTGTTGTGGTTACCTCAGGAAAGAAAACCTTTGGAAAGTATGTAGCAGCAGCAGTTCCATAAGCATAGAAATCAAAGAATTCAATAGCTGTACCGATCATTGAAGCTAGGATTACCGTTTTAACAGAATCTCGAGCATTATCTATTTGACTTAGACTCTGTGAGTTAACGATTGTTTTTGTAGCAGTAGTCATTATAAGTATCCTCCTAAAATTATAAATTCGAGTAATCGTTGTTATTTGAGTAATAGTCGCTTAAGTCATTTTAAATTCCTCCTTTTTAGAATAAAGAAAAAAGGGGCTGTGCCATAAGTCCTTCAAAATAGAAGAGATTAGTGAAAATCGTTCTTTGATTTTCGCTAATCTCTTCTTTTTGTTTATAGAACAGTTATAGTTGGTAACCTTTGCCACCAATTTTCTAATGTTCATTGCCATCAAGGCAATTCCAGCTTCCTTTTTTACCTTCTCAAGACCTCTAACCGAAAATCTTTTAAAACCCAAACAAGCCTTCAATCCACCAAAAACTGATTCGACATCTATTTTACGTCGTCCATAAATTGAACCAGTTTGGTGATTTGAAAGCAACTTGCGTTCCTTAGCTTTGAAGTACTCCCAAGCGTCATTAATACTTATTTTGCGAAGATTTCCGCTTTTAGTGAACGCTCGGTGGTCAATTTGAAAATCATTATCATATTTGTTTGCCTTATACTCTTTAAATTCACGTACAAACCCGTACTTGTCTTTGCGCTTACGGTAAGTATAAAAACTAAATCTAACTCCTTGCGGATCAATAAAATAATCATCTTTAGGGTGATATGTCCAATTCATGACCTTACGGTCATCGCTTTGCCATTTGCGACTATTTTCTTTCAACATTGTCCCATACGGAATCAACGCTGTATGTTCAGGTAATTCATCTTCAAAGTATCGATAATTTGATTCTGAACCGTATCCTGCATCGGCCACAATATACTTACCTAAAGTTCCAGCTGCTTGTTGCTGCTGTAAAAAGGGAATTAATGTTTTGGTATCTCCTGGATTTTGAAAAATGCCAAAGGCAGTTACAAATTGTTTACTCGTGGCGATTTGTAGATTATAAGCCGGTTTTAGCTGTCCGTTGAACATTGAATCTTCTTTAACACGCATAAAAGTCGCATCATGGTCTGTTTTCGAATAACTATTTCGTTTACCATAAATTCCAGTTTGTATTTTATATTCCAATAACTTAGTTTGGCGTAACTTAAGTTTTCGTTTTAACGATTTCAGTTCTCGACGTCTGGGTTTGGAGAGGTGTGCTCCTTTTCAATCTTTTTATTCAGATCTTTCAAGTTATTCTCTAACCGCAAGATAATTTCATCAAGCATTTCTAAAGTAAGATCTGTCTCTACTGGGAGCTGGCATTTAAACTTAGCTTCATTTAATTCTTTCAGAAGGGATATAATCGCAGAGCGATTAAGCTTGTCAAAACGAACAGTATTCTTACGCCAAACAAAACTATACTTATTGGCATCAGCCAAAATTTTAGTTCCATCAATAAAAGTAACCTCATCAATAAAGTTATTTTGCTTTAGATATTTGGTTAGTTTTTGAATGCATTGATTGATCAAGTTCTCAACTTCATCTGAAATTCTAAAACGACAAATTGTTCGGTAGGCTGGAACTTGTTCTTGCGTCAGCCAGCGGGCTGCCAAATTCTCTTCTGCCAAGGTATTAATACGACGACTACTGAAGATACCTTTTGTGTACGCAAACAAAATTAATTTTAAAAGTACACGCAGATCATACTTACGCGGACGTCCAAAGATGTAGGGATCTTTAATTTTAAGGTCTTCAACTATTTGATTAATCATCCGTGCAGGATGATTTTCTTTTGGTTCCCAGTCAGTTTTGATACTAAGTACAGTCAGATTTATGTTATAATTATCGTACATTTTGATTATCCTTTCTATAGGGGTATTGTTTGTAAAGGTGCTGGCTGCAACCGGTGCTTTTTTATTTTTAATTATACCAAAAGAGCTTCACCAGAAAAATCATTACTTTCTCTGGTGAAGCTCTTTCACTTAGGACTTATGGCACAGCCCCTTTTTTTATTATTGATTCGTTAACGAGAAAACATTATGAATGTTTAATCTTTTCTCTATTCGAACTTACAGTATTTTTATGTGTCTTATAGAAATACTCAAGTTTTTGATCAAAATCATGGATAAGTGCATGAATATTTTGTTGACCTTTCCATCCTGCATACCCAAATATCAGCATTCCCAGAGCACCCATTACAAACAAGGAGATTCCAAGTATATTAAGCCAAAAATTTTGGTGATGGAAAAAGTAAATTACGACGATTCCAAGACCACTGATAGTAGTCCAAAGCTGAAACCAGTAACCTAAATTTTTAAGCATATGCTTCTGATATGCAACCTCTTCCTCATATCCTTTTTTCATTTCTTGAATTGTCATTTTTACTTTCCCCCTTATTATTGACTATTTTTAGTATGAGAGACCAGGATTGAAGAAACCAAGTAGAACACCAATAAGTGAAATTACTACGAGAAGTACCATTGTCCAAATAGCAGATACATGTTTCTTTGTCATTAACCA
Source organism: Liquorilactobacillus hordei DSM 19519 (assembly GCF_019443985.1). NCBI lineage: Bacteria > Bacillati > Bacillota > Bacilli > Lactobacillales > Lactobacillaceae > Liquorilactobacillus > Liquorilactobacillus hordei. The sequence continues at coordinate 22,039 of NZ_CP049303.1, read as the reverse complement.
CCAGCAGAATAGAGTTACGATAACTGTTAACAATCCAGGATAGATACTGTCTAATTTGTTCTGAAGATTAAGGAAAACTTTGCCATTTGCTCCATGTAATTTAAGTGAAGTTGTAACGTTTACCCATGAAGCTAGAACACCACCAACAACCATACTACCAACAATTCCGATTGCACGGCGGATAGCAGCTCCTTGTTTACCAACTAAGAAACTAACGGCTTGATCTCCAAAACGATAACCACGGAAATATAGGAAACGTTGTCCGAAGTAGGCGATTAATACCCATGCAACGATGTAGAAGATTGCACCAAGTGGTGAACCCCCGGTTGACATACCTAGAGAAATACCTAAGAGAATAGGAATAAGAGTTCCATCAATCAAAGAATCACCAATTCCGGCAATTGGTCCCATGAGTCCAGCACGCATATCATTAATGGTTTCACCATCAATTTCTTTACCATTGGCACGTGCTTGTTCCATACTTGCTGTAATGCCGACAATTACGGTTCCTAACATTGGATTAGTATTGAAAAATGCTGTATATGCCTTAATTGCTTTAACTTGATCTTCATGTTTTGGATACAGTTTCTTGAGAATTGGCAACATTGATGCCATATAACCAAATGTCTGCATATGTTCTTGTGAGAAACATGTTAACGCGCCCCAAAACCAGCGATGAAAAGATTTTGTCAGGGTTTTGTTATCAAGTTTTTTTGTGTTATTAGTATTTTCCATAATCAAATATCCTCCTCGTCGTCATCATTATTTGGACCTTCAGGAACTACACTGTTGTTTTGTTTGTCACCTTTAGACATTTCAACTTCATACATGATAACTGCAAACAGCAATGAAACGACTGTGACTGAAACTAAATTAAGACCTAGTGAAGCTGCTAATGTAAAACCTACAAGGAAAGGAATAAAATCAGCTGTCCGACCTATAATTTGGCGAAGTAAAATTGCGATTCCGACACATGGTAGCATGCCACCAACTGTGAATAATGTTTTCATAGCAACGCCATCCATAGGCAAAGCATTTCTTAGGGCTGTTACAGCAGTAGCACCATAGTAGGTAAGAAGCATTGTTGGTAAGAATGAGAATATAGCGTGAGAAATCCAAGGCCAACCGAAGTTAACAGCCGTTAATTTATTAAGTTTCCCATTATGAACATCTTTCCATCCGAATGATTGCCAAACCAAGTTCATAGTAGCAACAGCATAATAGAGAACTGTACCAACAGTTCCAACTAATGTTCCGACTGATTTAGCAAGGTTAGCTGCACTACCACCAAGTGGATTTAACCCCTGTGAAGCAATAGCAACCATAGCTAATGGAATACCAATATAAGAAATTGCACGAACATCAGCAGAAACCGTTCCACCTGGTGTAACGAGTGCAATATAAACTAACTGCATAGCAACACCACAGGCAATTCCTAACTGAAGATCACCTAAAATAAGACCACAGATAAGGCCACCAACTAATGGACGACCGATTGTATAATTACCGACCGCTTGGCCAGCCATACATGAGTTAGAACATAAGCAAGCAAACAGTCCTAAAAGTGCTGCTTGAATCCAACTAATTGTCATTTTAAATCCCCCTCTTTTTTAAATCTAATAACCAAATTTTGACTTGAATTTATCCCAACTACCTAATCGTTGATCAGGTAACAGTGCAAAATCTACCTTGTAACCTTTTTTCTCAATTGCTTCAAAAGCCGTTCCTTCTTCTTGAGTAAAGGACTGGTTATCTCCAAGCTTTATTGCATTGTCTCGATCGTTACCAGGACCCACGATAACAGTTTTTATGTCACTTGGTTGAAAGTTGAAATCAACTAAGATTTTCTTCATATCTTGTGGATTTTTAGTAATCAAGAAATACTTGGTTTTAGAATTCAAAACTTTATCCTTGACCTGTTCAAAATGCTCAAGTGTCCAAACAAATGTTTTTTTGTCAGAAGCAGCTTTGTAGGCACCTGCTAAAACAGGGTTATTGGCAGCTTTATCATTTACGGCAATAATTCCGTCACACGGATATTCTTTGCCCCAACGGACTGTGATAAGTCCATGAATCATTCGATCATCAATACGCACAAAAGAAATTGACATTATAATATCCCCCTTTAAATATCATCATCAGAAGTTTCAGATGCAACAGCTATATCCAAAAACTTAATTGCACCTTTTGATTCTGACATTATTTTTGCTTTTAATTCTTCCTCATCCATTGTGTCTTTTGACATCAAGGCAGTTAGTGCCATGGAGAAGTTCATACCGCCAATTATGAAGCTATCTTGCAATTTGTTATATTTGTTCAAAGTGTTACAAACGGTTGTAAGTGGGCTACCACCTATAATATCTGCTAGAACGATAAATTGAGCATCAGTTGGAAGTTTTTCTAAAATTGTCTCGAAGTGATGTTCTAAAGTTGTACTAGTTTCATCAGGCTTTAGCCCAACGGCAATAACTGAATTAATAGTTTCTCCCGCGAACATACTCAAAGTCTGTTTCAATCCGTTTGAAAAATCACCATGACTAACCAATAATAAATATTTCATTTTAATCTCTTCCTCTTCCGTAAAATCATAATCGATATAGCTTTACAGAAACCGATGATTGATTATCAATGGTGTGTAATTATTTTTTACGCAATTGATACTAGTCATCGTGAAGGAAGCACCTCCTTTCGTTATGAGAATTTGTAAACTATTTCTTAGATTTGTCTAGACTTAAATTAAGATACCGCTTACACTTATTATATTAAGCATATACCATTGAAAAGTCACTTGAATGTTGTGCTTAATTATGATTGATAGTGCTTAAGGAGGGATTTTTTTGAATGCTATAGAAAAACTTTACGCAGCAATTGCGCAACAATTTCCTGATGAACGTATTACAACCAAACAGGCTGCTGATACTGTTGGTCTGACACGAGGCGTGACAAGTAGTTACTTATCCAAGCTAGAAAAACAAGGAAAGCTCTTAAAAACAGGGAGCCGTCCTGTGTACTGGCAAATTAAGAGGGATGAATCTGCTTTTGATGAATTGATAGGGTTTCGTGGCAGTTTACGAGAGGATATAAATCATGCTATAGAAGCAATTGTTTATCCAGGCCATGGACTTCCTATTTTAATCATAGGTGCTCATGGTACTGGAAAACTGTCGCTTGCCCAAGGTATCTTCAAGGAAGCAATCCAACGTGGTATTTTTACCCAAGAAGCAGTTTTTAAAATAATTGATTGTGGTAAATATAAAAATAAATTCAACTTATTGCAAAGAGAAGTACAAAGCATTGGCAAAAAGGAACAAGCGGGATTTTTATATATCAAAAATTTGCAAGTACTGCATTCTGAAAAACAGCACGAACTCTTTATGCTTGCTAATCAACAAGAAAAAACAAATATTCGCTTTATTTTTTCAGCAATCACAGACCTAAATAATACAAATTATATTGATTTTAATTGTGCTTTAGTACAAATTCGCTTGAGTTTGCTCAATGAACGTCCACTCGATGAAAGAATTACATTTGTAGGATTATTTTTACAGCGGCAAGCTAACAAAATAGGTAAGGATATTGTAATTTCACCGCGTTTACTGATTAAGTTGGCTAAATTCACCAATGTTGGTAGTATCAGTGAACTTAACAATCGAATACAGTTATTGTGTGCAGAGGCATACGCAAAAGCACCTAATATTAAGCAATTAGTAATTAGTAAGGCCGATGAAAATGCAATTTGTATAACACCAAATCGTGAATTACTAGAAACGAGAATCACTTCATTAGTGACTAGTGCATTACAGCTTGGGCCAACAGCAACTAACTTACTTAAAGAACTTTCAGAATCACTCCTCGCAGGGGAAACTATCACTGAGCAAAACTTCTTAGTGCTTAAAGTGCTTAATCAGGTTGATACTACTGTTAGCGAATCTCTCTTAACAGCACTTTCTCAAACAATTCGCCAATCTTCGCAGGAAGCTATTACACATCAATATGGAGTTACTTTTCAAGATGATGACAACTTTTGGCGCTATGTTGCACTTGCTTTTGTCTTCGCTAGTCTATGTGGTGATAATCTACCAATTACAGAATCTGTACCTAAACTTCAAGTTGAGATAAAAAAACGATATCCGCGCAGTCATTATCTATTTAAACAACTACTTAACAAAATAGCCCCTCAAAATATAAAAAGTGCATATTATTATCTACCATTTTTCGTATTGATGGTTCAGTGTTCAGAGAAGATTGAATCAGTACACTACAATGCAATTTTACTTACGCATGGAGAACACACAGCATCCAGTATTCAACAGGTCGTCAACACACTTTGTGGTAACTATTTTTTTGAGGCTTTTGATATGCCTATTGATGTTTCCATTAATAGGATAAATGCATACGTGCGTGATTACTTAGTTGATCAAGGTTCTTCTCCGAAAGGCAATATTATTTTGTTTGATATGGGTTCTCTAAGGGAAATGTTCAGGGAAATAAAAAAAGTATCCGATCAGGAACTTTTAGTTGTTAATAATGTTACAACTTCAATGGCACTTGATATTGGTTTGCGAATTCAACGCAATGAACTTTTCCAATCAATCGCAGATGCTAGCCAAAAATATAGTTCAACTACAGATACACAATACTATGAGGGATTATCGAATCGAAAAAACATTATTGTTTCATGTATGTCAGGAGTAGGTCTTTCGGAAGAATTAAAAAAATTGATTGAGGAAACACTTTCCCTATCATTAGAGGTAATTGCCATTGATTACAAGCACCTGCATGCGTTGTTAAAAAATAATGATCGTCAATTTTTTTCAAATACACAGTTGATCTTAACTACTACAGATGTTAGCGGTGATATGGGGATTGATATTATTAACATTTATAATATTTTTGACAAATCAGTTTCATTAAAATTAGAAACAATTCTACTTCAAACGGGAGAAACTCAAAAATCTAGTAATTTACTGATTGAACGCTTATTACGCTTTTTATCAATTGAAGGAATCCGTGGGCGTTTGCAAATTTTAAATCCAGATGTTGTGATCCAAGAAAGTCAAGACATTGTATCTCATTATGAGAATTTTTATAACGTAAAATTTGAACCAAGACTGAAATTAAATCTATATATGCATTTATCACTTATGATTGAACGAATGCTTGTAAGTACAACAGTTTCAGAGAATTCATTCCAAGAAGCATCGTTAACTCCTAGGAAGAAAGATTTTATTTCTTTATCTAAAGGAATCTTTCAACCGGTGGAACAAAAATTCAATATTAAGGTTCAAAATTATGAGATAGAGTTGCTTTACCAACTGCTCAAGGATTTTATTTTTATTGATAAGTAGAAAGTGATATATTATTCGATTTAGCAAAAGTAAATTTTACAACTATACTCAAAAAAGAATTTACAGCATTATATCTTTTTTATAAACAAATAGAGGAGAATAGTGAAAATTAAAAAACAATTTTCACTATTCTCCTCTATTTTGGTAAACCAATGGTTTAGTTTTTTTAAACTAACTAAATTTATGATGCTCTATCATTATCCCTTCCCCAAACAAACTTGATTATCTTTTGGCTCACTTGGGGATTTTGTCGGAGCATATGATGTTGAGCATCCCAGCCTTTAAATTCCACTTGGTGATAGCTTTTTGCACGGTTACCGATTAGATATTTAAGTGAACGAGCAGATGTGGTACTAACACGACCATCTGAGTTTGATCCGTTGTCCAGGTTTCCATAGATGTTGAGTACATGAACCTGATTAATTGGATAATTTTCTTTTCGATTCAAGAAGAAGTGATAGAAATCACTCATTTTTTGTGGACGACTATCAGCAGCTAACTTATTATCGGGAAAGCGAAAACCATCAATATTTGAACCGTCAAATGGCCCCGCAATGTCAACTTGGTGTACTAATTGGGCAGTCTTTTTTTCGTGACCAAGTAAATAATACATTAAGTCAAGATTACCTAATGAATGAGCGACAACATTATACTTTGTAAAGTGATGCTGGGATTGAAGTTGTTTTAAAACTTTGCCAAACCAAAAAGCATAACGAGGATAGTTGCGATTATGATTGGCGATAAAATTAACTTCTATTAATGGGTTGTAACTTTGATTTGTCCAGCGAGAACTATGTAGTATACGGATTGAGCCGTTGCGTCGTACATTTGCGCGAACAACAGTATTGGTAACCCCATTTTCAGTTGCAGAATTTACCATATATCTTTCGGCACGGTAACTGCTACCGTAGCCATGGATGAAGAAAGTAGGTATATCAGTTTTTTTGAAACCTGCTTTTTTTGTGGAGGCACCATGAACGACACCCCAACTTGAAGTACATCCAAGTAATATTATTATAATGGCAAATAATAATTTGCGTTTCATCATAATTTCCCCTAACTATACAATGAATTAAATCCCTTTGAGTCAGAATATCATATTGAACGAGAAAATAATGATAGGTTTATATAAAATATAATCTGATTTTTAGAATATTTACAAATACTTAATTATTTAGTTGCTCAAGTGAGTGAAACCATTTCTCATAATCGGAAGCAAAAAAACTTTCTTTAGCATAAACAAAGTAAAGTTCATGCTCGACCACTCCACGTTGCAATGGCAATTGTTTAAGAACTCCTTTTTTTAAATCATTTTCTACTAAAATTCTGTATAAGAAGCTAACTCCTGCTCCGTCTTTGACGAGAAGGCGTAGTAATGTTGGTTCGGAGATTGTCAATAGTTGAGAAAAATCAGTAAGACTTATATTTTCCTTTTGAGCAAGAGAAGTCAAGATTTCCCGTGATCCAGAACCTTCTTCCCTTATGATTAGGGGATATGATAACAATTCGTTCCAAGTTACTCTTTGTTTTCGTGCTAATGGATGAGTAGCACTGACAATAGGTACAAAGGGTTCGTTTCTAATGATATGGTATGAAAAATTGTGCTTCTCGAAGTTTCCTTCGACAATACCAAAGTCGATTGTTCCGTTGTCAATCTGCGATAAAATACTTGCGGTATTTCCAGCAAGGCACTTTATTGTAGTGAAATCAGCTTTGTCTAACATAATTGAAATCATCTTTTTGCCAATAACTTCACCTAATGAACGTGTAATACCAAATGAGATTTCACGTTTTTGATTGTCATTTTGCAGATTACTTAATACTTTAATGGCTTGTGCGTGTGCACGAGTTAAAAAAGCTGCGAGTTGCTTGCCTGCAGTTGTTAATGTTAAATTTGGTCGCTTATAAATAACTAATTTTAAATTAAGGCTGTTTTCTAGGCGCTGAATTTGTTGTGTCACAGCAGGTTGTGAGATGAAAAGTTGTTGGGCCGTTTTTGTGTATGAGAGTGTTTGGCTAAGGACTAAAAACGTCTGATATTCTTGTGAAATCATTAGAACCTCCTACATAACTATTACTTATATTAATATAATAAATCATAATTTTATTTTATGGGTAATAATTAGTATGATTAATCTGTAAATTGTTGAAAGAGGGATTGGAAATGATAGGAACTATAAGGAGTTATTCGTTTTGGCTTGCAGTTGTGATGACATTAATTTGTGCTGTAATCGGAACGTTTTTGGCACAATTACCATATTTATCACTTTTTGGAGCACTGATTATCGCATTGATTTTAGGAATGTTTTTTCAATCTTCTAAGAAACTAGTAAATCAAGCGAGCGGTGGAATAGCTTTTATTTCAAATAAATTTTTACGCTTAGGAATTATTTTACTTGGTTTCAAATTAAATCTGGTTCAGTTGGCACAAGCTGGAATTAAAACGATTTTATTAGCAATTGTGATTGTTACGGGTACAATCTTTTTGACATACTTGATTGAAAGAAAGTTTGGTGTGGAACCTGAATTAGCAATTTTAGCGGCGAGTGGTACCGGAATCTGTGGAGCCGCCGCAGTGATGGGAATATCTCCACAAATTAAGGTAGCACCAGAAAAATTAGAACGACAACACGAAAATGAAGTATTGGCAGTCGCAATCGTTGCGATTATGGGAACTGTGTTTACTTTTATTGATCTGGGACTAAAACCATTACTTGACTTAACACCTACACAATTTGGTGTTTTTGTGGGTGGTTCACTGCATGAAATTGCACACGCTGTAGCCGCAGGAAGTGCTGCAGGACCAGTCGGATTGGATAATGCAATAATTACTAAGCTTTCTCGAGTACTAATGTTGGCCCCAGCAGCATTATTAATAGGTTTTTGGTATCAAAAAAAGAGTAAACAAGATAATACTGAGAAAGAGGGAACTGCGAAATTACCGATTCCTTGGTTTATGGCAGGCTTCATTCTTGCAAGTGTTGTAGGAACCTTTGCTCCATTAGGAACGAATATGTTAAATATTCTGGTCAAAGCTGCATATATTTTTTTAGGGATGGCCATGTCTGCGCTAGGTATGAGTGTTAACTTTAAGGTGATACTAAAGAGAGGACTTCCTGCATTTGCAGCAGTCTTTATATCATCGATTATTTTGGGGATATTTGTTTTGACAGTTAGCAAACTCTGGTTTTAATTATTATTTATCTGACATATAACTTAATAAGAAACTATAATTATACGAAAAAGCATCTCCAAGATTTGGAATATTCATCCAAGTTTTAGAGATGCTTTACTTATATCATATTCTCATTTCTGTGATCTAAAAAGCTTTTATTCTCTTTCAGCAATAATAATTTTAGAACGATTATTTTAGACAATTTACCAAGGACGTACCAAAAAAGAAATAAAGAAATAAATTAGTATTAAAAAAATAGCTAGTACCCATTGCCATTTAGGTAAATCGTCCTTGTAAGTAAGTGTCCGCAGCGCTCCTTCGCTAAATCCTTGTGAGGTCATCGCTTCAGCCAAATCTTGTGACCAATTTAAGGCTACAATAATGATTCGCAAATAAAGGCTAGGATTCCAAAAATGATAGGTTGTACCACGCATCATTGCTGAATAACGAATTATTTTGTATTGTCGTTTTATTCGTCCTAAAAGATTGAAGGAAGCTAATAGTCCGTAAACAAAGGTCGTAGATAGTTTTAGATGGAGTGATAAACTCAACAAAATATTCTTGATAGGAATTGTCAATGTAACAATTGCTCCTAGATAGAGATAAGCGTAAACACGAGAGGCATAAATCCAGGCAGTATGCCAAACATCTCCTGTTCCAAATGCGATAAACGACCACCAACTTCCTAGTGCTAATGGAAAAGCATAGAGGCTAGCTAGGAATAATAATTTGCCAGATGTCTTGCAATAGCAAAGGTACATAAGAGTAATAATAACAACTCCAATATTCGTGGAGACACTATGTGCAAATGTAATTTGAAGACCAACACCAAGCATAATAATTACTAAGATTGTAGGATTGATTCTTTTACTACTCAATTAATCTTCCTCCAATCGCCTGATAGTCTGCCCAGCCATTAAGAACTCGTAATCAATATTTTCAATAACACCTCTACGCTGATGTGAAATGATTAATGTTGCAATTTCTAGATCCTTAGTCGTTTGCTTAATCAGAGTTAACAAATTATCAAGGGAGCTAAGATCGAGTCCTGCAAAAGGTTCATCAAAAAGCATTACAGGCTGAGACATAATTAACATGACTAATGCTTGGACTTTCTTTTGTTGCCCTCCAGAGAGTTGATAATTAACATGACTTAGCACATGAGTGAGATTAAGTTTTTCAACTGCTTCTTGAACTCGTGCAGTTGTCCAATATTCTGAATGAAGGGAGTTTGCTTGTGAGAGTGCAAGTTCCTCATTGACATGGAGTTTGATGAATTGATCACTGCTATTTTGAAAAATCTGCGCAACAATTTTTGCCCAATTACGCAATCTGATTTTTTCAGAAGATTTGTTATTGTATAGTACATGACCACTGTATTTTTTTTGGTGCGAAAGTGCGGCAAAGAGAGTCGACTTACCTATACCGTTATCACCAGATAAAAGACCAATATATCCCTTAGGAATACTAAGTGAATTGGGTGATAGTAACAAACGCTCACCCACGGAGAAACTTAGGTTTTGCCATGAAAAAATTGAGTTATTGGGTAAGTCTTTTTTTTCTACATTAGGTTGAGACGGTAGGTTCGAAAGTTCAGTTAACGGTAACTCAATTAAATTTTTCGCAGAGACTTTGATTTTATACAAGTGGTCAACAAGACCATCATAGTCTGAAATATCATGATCAGAAATAAAAATTGTTTTGTTTTGCGTGAGTTGCAGACGTTTCAATTCATTTAAGATTTCGACTCGTGAAGTAGAATCTATATTAGCAAAAGGTTCATCCAAAAAAATGATGGGACTATCAAGTGCGAGAATAGTTGCTAAGGCCACGCGTTGTTGTTCACCGCCAGAAAGTGTTTGTAATATTCGATCCTTGAACTGAAATAAATTTAATTCTTTGAGGATATTCAGTGTCCTTTTTTCAATTAAATGAGTGGGATATTGAATATTTTCTAAAGCAAATACTAGTTGTTCAAAGACTGTTTTCATCGTGAATTGTCTACTAGGATTCTGAAAAAGCATGGCAACATGTCGTGCTCGCTCAAAAGGAACAATATCTGTAATTTCTTGCTCATTGAGTAAGATGTGCCCCTTTTGTTTAATACCACTATATTGTGGATATAAACCAGACATTAGCTTAAAAATAGTAGACTTTCCACTTCCTGAAGGGCCAAGCAATAAGTTAAAAGAATTCAGCTGCAACTCAAAATTAAGATTCTCAAATATTGGATAGGAATCAGCTGCGTAAGTGAAAGTTAAATCTTCTATTTTTAAGGACATGTTCATTTAATCAATCCAGACTTATCTGTTAATTTTTTTATCCAGTATACCAATATTCCAGCGAAGAAACCAATTGAAATAAAGCGAATTACAAAGAGGCTGATTAACAATCCTACTTGGTATTCACTGTAGCCGCTTTGGAACCAGTCCCAAATAAAAGTAACAATAGTTGAGCCAATCGTAGACAATAAAAGACCGAGCTTTCCCCAATTTTTGTAACCTGTAACGGCAAATCCCAGCTCGTTTCCAATTCCTTGAATAAAACCAGAGATTAAGGTAGAAGCTCCCCAACTAGAAAACAACAACATTTCAACAGCAGCAGCTAATAACTCCCCTATAACGGATGCTCCTGCCTTTTTTAATAGTACCCCAGCTAGTGGGCCGGCCATAATCCATACTCCAAGTGTTAGGTCATTGGCATATGGTTTGAGCGGTGTTGCAGCTACTGCGTAATAGGCAAAGCTCCAAACCTGATAGATAATTCCGAAGAAAATGGCGATGATTGCCAAGAAAATGACATCTTTGACAGACCATCCCTTTTTAGTATGATTAACAGTTTGCATAATAAATCGCCCCTTTTAAAATTTTGGAGACAACAAAAAGAAATGAATTGCGAAAAAAAGCCACCATACTCTCAGTGATGAGTATGCCGGCAGGTTGTTTGCTTTGATTAATATAACAATCAATTGATACAAAGCTCCCTCCGCTGGCATTGTCCAGATCAGGTCAATGGGTAATTCTCAGCCAATTAGGCACCCCAGTTTGTTAATCTCTTAAAAACAAATTAAGTCTAGCAAATATTGTGTGAAATGTAAAGTTCTAAATGCTAGGTGATAAAGTAACTTTTTAAATTTCGTTGTGAAGCTATGTATTCATTAAAATGCACGATTACGGTAGAATACCGAACTCTGTATTAGTCTGAATTATAAATTAGCGTTATAATTAAGGTTGTTAGTCAGCGACGAATTATTAAGAGTAGCTGACTTTTTTATAAAGAGGCTTGGTTTTTTTAGGAGGAATAACGATGAGTGATGAGAAAAGAAACAATCAAAATAAGCAAATAATAGAAGTTAGTAAGTTAGGTGAGGCTTTTCGAAAACGTACACATGTTTCATTTATCTTTAACAGACAGCATTTTAAGGGAATTGTTGAGAAGCAGTTGAAAAATTCTGCAATAATTGATTTTGATGATGAGTATAAAGGATCAGAGACAGCTCTTGACTTAAAACAAAAAGTTGTAATCAGTTATTCAAAGATGAAACTTCTAAAATAATTTCGTAAAGGAAAGATGAGGTAATGTTTAGTATTACGACTTTTTTGTCCAAAATAAGAGGAAGATTTACCCCGATTCAATTATTAGTTTCATCGTATTTTGGATTGATTGTGATAACCTTTTTTCTATTATGTCTACCATTCTTTAGATACCCAGGAGTAAAGGTATCATTTCTAGATACTTTTTTTATGGCTGTGTCAACTATTAGTGTAACGGGTCTTAGCACTGTTTCTCTTCACGAAGTTTATAATAATTATGGAATATTTTTGTTGGAGTTTTTGTTCCAGATAGGCGGTTTTGGAGTTACTGTGATAGCAACAGTTGGAATGATTATAACAGGACAAAGAATTTCATTACATCATCGGCAATTAATTCAAGTCGATATGAACCAACCGCGATTGAGTGGAACTGTTCGCTTAGTATACTCTGTGTTTGGATTAATGATGGCCTTACAGTTCATAGCCGGAATAATATTTTCAGGATATTTGTATTTAACAGACAGTTTGTATGATTTAAAAAGTGCACTTTTCGAAGGTTTTTATATTGCAATTTCAGCCGTTACTAATGCCGGTTTTGATATAACAGGCAAATCACTAATGCCATTTCGACATGATTATATTTTTTTGTTACTAGTAATTTTATTGATTTTGATAGGCGGAATTGGTTTTCCAGTCCTAACAGAGTTTCGTGAGTGGATGGCTCTAAAGATAAGAACACATGGTAAGGGAAAGTATAGGTTCTCATTATTTTCCAAACTAGCTTTTCTCTTTGCGATTATTTTTTTTGTAGTAGGTGCGGTATTGATTTTTATGTCGGAGGTTGGACATAGTTTTATCCATATGCCGTGGGGTGAGAAAGTAATTACGTCGTTATTTTATAGTGCTACAACACGAAATGCAGGCCTTCAGTTAGATTCGCTTACTGGATTTCGAACCACAACTTTATTATTATTTTCGATATTAATGTTTATTGGTGCTAGTCCAAGTTCAGTTGGTGGAGGTGTCAGGACTACGACAATCGGAATTTTGATATTATATATGGTGTCCTTTATCCGTGGAAGAAGGTATGTCAATATTTTCGGAAGAAGGATCGGACAAGATGATATTCAAAAGGCAGTTGTGGTTGTCAATTTATCGCTGATATTGTGTACGGCTGCAACTTTAATTTTATCTTTTACTGAGAAAGCAACATTTATTTCAATAATTTTTGAAGTCGCATCAGCTTTTGGAACTACAGGTCTATCTCTGGGAATAACTAGCTCGCTTACTTTAGTTGGCAAATGTGTGATTATTGTTTTGATGTTTGTTGGGAGAGTCGGAATGTTGTATATGTTAATGCTATTTGTTTCTAAGAAAGAACAAGATTTTAATTATAGATATGCAACAGAAAAAGTTATAATTGGGTAAAAAAATTTTTTGTACGCATTACTTAGAAATAAAATAAAATTAGTGTTAGAATTGTATTATTTAATAACAAAAAGTGAGTGGAAGGCAGATGACATTTTACCGTGATTGATAAGGTTTTTTATAAGCAAATTTTGAGTAAGTCTTTTAATATTCCAGTTCGTGTTACTTATTGGGATGGAAAAAGTGAAGTTTATGGTGAAGGAACACCAGAAGTGAATATTACTTTTAAAGAAGCTGTTCCAGTTAAAGAAATAATGCGTAATGCATCAATTGCTTTAGGGGAAGCATATATGGATGGTAGGATTCAGATTGATGGTTCTATTCAGAAATTAGTCAAAGCAGCTTATGATTCAGCTGAAAGTTTCTTTTATAATAGCAAGCTAAAGAAATTTTTACCGAAGCAATCGCACTCGGAGAAAAGCAGCAAATATGATGTTCAGAGTCATTATGATTTGGGAAATGATTTTTATAAGCTATGGCTTGATCCGACAATGACCTATTCTTGTGCATATTTTGAACACAAAGATGATAGTTTAGAACAGGCTCAAATGAATAAAGTGCATCACATTATTAAGAAATTGGATCCACAGCGGGGAAAGACATTGCTAGATATCGGTTGTGGTTGGGGAACCTTAATGCTGACTGCCGCTAAGGAATTTGGTCTGAAAGTTGCTGGGATTACACTGAGTGAAGAACAGTATAAATTTGTTAAACAGCGGATTGTAGATGAGGGATTGGAAGGTCAAGCAGAAGTATATCTTGAAGATTACCGCGAGTTAAAACATGAACCCTTTGATTACATTACTAGTGTTGGAATGTTTGAACATGTAGGTAAGGAAAACCTTGAAACTTATTTCAAAACGATTTCCAAGTATTTGAGTAATGATGGTGTTGCTTTAATTCATGGAATAACCAGACAACAAGGTGGAGCATATAATGGTTGGATTAACCAATATATTTTCCCTGGTGGATATGTACCGGGTCTGAATGAGAATTTGAAACATATTATTGACGCAGGAATGCAGGTTTTTGATATAGAAACGCTCAGACGCCACTACCAACACACACTTGAGATTTGGGATGAGAACTTTAAGCAGCATTTAGATGAAATCTCAGAAAAAATGGATGAGAAGTTCATTCGAATGTGGGATCTATACTTGCAAGCTTGTGCTGCTTCTTTTGAGTCAGGCAATATTGATTGTATTCAGTACTTGATTTCTAAGGGACCAAGTGGAAAGAACTTACCACGAACACGCGATTATATTTATGAATAAAGAGTAGTGAGTGTGACATAAGTGAAGTGCCTTACAAAACTTGGACATGTAAATCAAGTTTTGGAGGTGCTTTTTTGACACGTAATTATACCTACAGCTTTAAGTTGAAAGTAGTTAAAGAATATTTAAATGGTGAAAATTCACTCCACACACTGTGTCTGAAATATAAGATGCCGAGTGATACTCCATTAGTAATTTGGGTGTCGCGTTATAAAGCTTTTGGTCCTACCGGACTTAAACAGCTTAAACGCCGGCACTATTCTAATGATTTCAAGGTAGCGGTTATTACCTATTACTTGAACCATTCTACCAGTATTCAAAAAACAGCCATCCACTTTGATATCAGCCACACAGTCGTTTATAATTGGCTTAAATTAATGCGGCAATTTGGAATTAAAGCCGTAATTTCATCTAAGATAGGACGACCCAAGATGGTTAAGAAAAAGAAAGAAACATCCAAGAAAAAGACCGAACAACAGTTAATAGAGAGACAACAAAAACAAATCAGACATTTAGAACAGGAACTTTCCTATACTAAAATTGAGAATGTTTATCTAAAAAAATTGGATGCCGTAATTCGAAACAAAAAATAGCACTAAAAGTTAAAACAATTAACGAATTGCGGCGTGATTATCCCTTTATTACGCTCTTAAAAGTTGCGGGACTTGCGCGTTCGACGTATTACTATCATTTAGCTTGTCTAAACCGGCCTGATAAATATCGTCAGGTTAAACAAATTATTCGGCAAGAATTTGCCCGCTCTCATCAAACTTATGGTTATCGTCGCATGAGATTTGTTTTAAAACAGCATCATGTTAAACTTTGTCTAGAAACTGTTCGTAAAATTATGTTTTCTATGGGTCTGAAAGTTACTCTTTTTTCAAAACATTCTGGGCGGTACAACTCATATCATGGTCATGTTGGACAGGTGGTACCTAACTTGCTCAAGCAACAATTCAAGGCCCATAAACCATATACTGTTTTGCATACTGACGTCAGTCAGTTTAAACTTACGTGTGGAAAATGGGGTTATATTTCGACAGTTATTGATGAGGCTAGTAATGAAGTTTTAGCCGCTAAAGTTAGTTCAACACCCAATCGTGTTTTAATCGATCAAACCCTTGAGACAGTCATTAAAAAGATTCCCGCAACCACTAAACCAATTCTACACTCTGATCAAGGGTGGCAATATCAAATGACCAATTATCAAGCTAAACTAAGACATCATCATTTCATTCAAAGCATGTCTCGTAAGGGAAATTGTTTAGACAATGCCCCAGTTGAGAGCTTTTTCAGTATGCTTAAACGTGAATGTTTAAGGCGCATTAAGGTTACTTCTCTCAATGAACTAAGTACGTTAGTGGAACATTATGTTGCTTGGTATAATACCCAGCGAATTTCACTTAAGCGGCATGGATTAACTCCAGTTGAATATCGTAAACAGTATCTAACTAACAATTAAAACAAACATGTCCAACTTTTTTAAGGCAGTACAAAGTCGGGAAAATTTGAGTATTAACTCGAAATTACGAACATGGCGGGTACTTTACTATTAGTAATTCGAAGTTAGACGGAAAGTTTTTGCTTAAGGAACACGCCTACACAGAATAATTAGTGAGACTGAGTCAAAATTCAACTTTTGGCACAGTCTTTTTTTGTTTTTAGAACTAAAAGTATTAAGTTCACCTTATTAGTAGGGAATCTCTGAGTGTAACATCACTTTTTACGGTCTACACTTTGATTATACAAGTTCCCCCATTTTTCCATTGATTTAATTACAGGAATTAGTGTTTTCCAAAAAGAAGTTAATTTGTAATCTGTTTTTGGAGGCATTACAGGATAGATAGTTTTTCAATTATGCCATCAATTTCTGGCTCTTTTAGCTGAAGTGCCAGCATTCTGCGAGAACAATCTTTCATAGTACGTTGTAGTTCTCCAAAATGGCAGATTTTATTCTTAATGAGATGATACAGAATTACTGCTTTCCATTTGCCGGAGATTATTTGAAGAGTACTCTCTACAGGACAACCTTGAATCTAACTTTTGAAGGGCATTTAAATATTAAAAATAATTTCTAATATTTACTGAAACACTTTTTTAGGGGTTACATAGTTTCTGGATTAAAAATCTTATTTTTGAACGGGTTGGCCGCTATAAACTTCAAAGCCAGCAGAAACAGGAATATTTTCACCAGTAATTGGATTAGATTCATCAGAGGATAAGAAATACATAACACGAGCAATATCATCTGCTTCCGCTAATTTTCCAAGTGGGCTAGCCTGTTTGAAGGTATCAATTATTGATTGAGGATTGGCTTTAAACATAGGGGGTCATTGTTGGACCGGGATTAACATTGTTAACCCTAATCCATATTTACCGTAATCAAGGGCCATTGCACGAACCAGATTTACTAATGCTCCTTTTAGCAGCATCATAAGCGGCCATATTATAATCACCGGTTAATCCAGAGATAGAAGCAGTATTAACAATTGTACCTGCTTTTTGTTCTATCATGTCAGGTACAAATTCTTTTGTCATCAAGTAAACTGATTTTACATCAATTGCCATGATTCGATCCCAAGCATCTTTGGTAACTTCATGCAAAGCACCTTTGGTAAAAATAACGGCGTTATTAATAATACTATCAACTCATCCAAATAGCTGACTTGTTTTAAGTTTCAAATCAGCAACAGATATTGCATTAGATACATCAGTCTGTTGGAAAGCAACTTGTTCGGCTGAATATTTTGATGAGAGTTCCTTTGATAAGTTTGTTCCTCTGGTGTGTTAACTATTTTTTTAGAATTCTTAAGTTCTTTTATTAGGTCTCTGACAGTGTATTCTGTCTGATTTTGGGTTTCAACTCGTCGTTTGATAATTGCCATTTCTTTTTTAAAACTGAATTTTTTAACATGATAATAGTTGGCAAAGAAGAGACGAGCGTGCTCATTAAACGTGAAGCCTTCTCCAATTAATTTCGTTTCTAAGTTTATATCAGTTTTTGTTAGAGCTTTTCGATTATTTGTGCGTAGAGGTTGGATTTCTTTTGAAGGTATGCCATCTAAGTAGCAAGATAAATAATAGTTTAATTCAGCCTTTGTTCCATATGTTGGTAATCTACGTTCACGGCATAATTGGATTAATTCAGTCTTATAAAAATAGTGTTTTGCTAGGTCGTTTTTTGTTAATTGCATAATTCACCTTATTTGCTATATTGAAATTCATTTTAAAATTTTTTTCAAGGCTTTAATAAAATTTTACCAGCACTTTTTCCAGATTCTAAATACTCATAGGCTTTTTGACCATCAGCTAATGAAAAAATTGTTGGTTCACTAATCTTTATCTTATTTTCTTGAAAATAAGAAAATAATCTTTGACTGCGCTTCTTTCGTTCGATTGCATACTCAGATAATCCCACAAGTCTCCAGTCAGGATGCTTTTTGATTGATTTAATAGTTTAATGGGATCAATTTTGGAGGATTTCCTCCAGACATACCATAAAAAATGACTTTTCCTTTGTTAGTTGCAAGAGCTAGACTCTGTTCAAGTGTTTTTCCTACACCGTCATAAATAGTATCAAATTTTCCGTTCAAATTCTGATTCCAAGGAGTATTTCTTAAGAAAATTTTGACCGCTCCTTGTTGAAGAGCCAATGTTTGCTTTGCAAGTGTTGAGGTGATCCATAAACATTTATACCATCACTGGTTAGCATTTGTGACAATATCTGGCCAACACCGCCACTGATGCCGTGAATGAATACATTGTTACCGGGAAGGTTTTTTCCGAGATCATGTGCTAGAAAATCAGCAGTTAATCCCTGTAGGCCAACAGAAGCAATTATTTTTGGATCTAGGTTTTCAGGGACTATAATTGCATTTTCAGACGGAACGCTGACATATTCTGCATTAGCGAAGGCACATCAACAAAGAAGACAGTATCTCCTAACTTGAAGTCATTAATATGGCTACCAACTGCAACAACTTCGCCAAGTGCCTCGTAACCATTTAATGTAAGGATGGTGTTTTTCAATGTGATATGTGCCACGTCGACGATAAATATCGGCAAAATTCAATCCAATAAATTGAGTTTTAACTAATATTTGCTCCGCATTTATTTGGGTGACTGAATATTTCCATACTTCAAAACAGAGTTATCTCCAAATTATTAAAATATAGTGCTTTCATATTATCACTTGAATTTTAAATTATTACTAATTTCAGAATAACATAAAAATAATATTGTTACTGCTAAGAGTCAAACAGAGATAGATCTCTGGTGCTCATAGTTAAAAATATTATTTAATGTTTAGATGAACTTATGTTTTGGATGTTGAGTTAGTTCGTAAAAATGAAAAGAATTGAAGACATGAAACTAGTGCTTTTCCCATTCTTCTTTAAGCAATGACCAAACATTTTCATCATGGAATCCATCAGCTAGCAACTCGTTTGCTCGAAGTAAGCCATCAAGATGGAAACCAGCTTTTTTTGCAACTTGATTACTGCGTACGTTTTCCACTGCTGCATGAATTTCGATTTTATGAATATCATAGTCTGTAAATCCAATCGTACACATTCCGGCAACGGCGCGGTGAACAATTCCATTACCTACATGTTTAGTTCCTAGCCAATAACCTATATCCGCACATTGGTTTGTTGTGTTAAATTTGTTGAAGCTAATCATTCCTACAGGGGTGTCTCGGTATAGAATAACTGTATTTAATGAGCGTTCATTACCAAAGTTTTTTAAGACACCACTAAGAAATGTTTCTTCATCTTCAATACTTTTCAGTGAGGGAACCCAAGGCAACCAAACCTGTAATTCTTCGTGACTCTCTTTAATAATTTGAAAAAGAGGTGCGGCGTCGATTTGGGTCTGGGTAACGCTAGACTAACTTCAGAATCAATTTTGTATGTAAACATGGTTTCACTCCTTAAAAAAATATTAGTTTTAGTATATGTTGTATCATTTTGAATTTCAATTTATTTTTGTATCTGATTGATCAAGCACACCTTGCCAGCTAATGATCATTGAAAGTTAATTTTTTCATGATTGACATCTATCAAGTTTTGTTCTTTAATGAACGTAAATAATTTTTGAGAAGAGATTCAGTTTTGTTATTTTAGAGAGAGCACCGGGAGCTGAAAAGGTGTAGGTAACGACTGATGAAAATGAGCTCAAATTAATGTTGAATGGTGTAAGCTATTCAATCGGTAAAATCCGTTATCTTTTTTGACAATTTATGTCATTGAGATTTATCAAATGATAAATGAAGAGCAAGTGGTACCACGGTCAACCCGTCTTGCACTATGAGAATAGTGTCGAACGGGTTTTTTGTTTGTTGTTTAAAAATAATTAAAGAAGAAAGTGTTTTTATGCGAATTACTGCTACAGCTGAAACTGAATTTTTAGAAGAAGTCTTCCAAAAAGCTGGCTTTTCTGCTACTGATGGCACATTATTAGCTGATACTTTAGTGGATGCGGATTTAAGAGGAATTTCTTCTCATGGAATTCAACGACTTGATTGGTATATCCGAATGGTTAAAGATGGCACTATCAAACCACAAAATGAGGTCAAAACTTTAAAAGAAACGGATACCAGTCTATTACTTGATGCTAACGGAAATATGGGACAGATTGCATCTGCTTTGGCAATTAAGAGTCTAATAAAAAAAGCCAAAACTACTAATATTGCTATGGCCGTTATTCGCAACTCAAATCATTTTGGCACAGCTGGGTATTATTCTCGCTTAGCGGCCGAAGCAGGCTTGATTGGGATTTCGACTACTAATACACGACCGCTCGTTGTACCGACTAATGCAATCGAAGCTTTCTTGGGTTCAAATGCTTTTGCTTTTACTTTCCCAGCTGATCCACATCCTTTTGTTTTTGATGGGGCGACATCAAGTGTTTCTAGCGGTAAATTATGGTTTTGGCTAAGAACCAAAAGCCAATTTTGGAGAATGGGCCATTGATCGTGAGCGAAATATTATTCATGATTCGAAAAAAGCTGCTGAAATTTTATCTGAAGTTGCCTTTACGGAACATCAATCCGGTGGTGGGGTATTGACTCTTGGTGGTAATCGGGAGGAAAATTCAAACTACAAAGGTTTTGGTAATTCGTTAGTTGTTGAATTGTTGACGGGGATCTTAGCTCAAGGATCAATTTCGGCGGATACCAACACTGGCAAGCACGACTTTAGTCAATTCTTTATGGTTATTAACCCTGCTTTTTTGGTGATTTAGCAACTTTGAAAGCTAATGCTGAAAAAATGTTTGAGCGTATTCGGAATTTAGATCATATACCAGGAACCCATATTATGATTCTGGCGACCGTGAATATCGTAACTATGACCATAATTCGAAGCATGGTGTTGTCATAGATCCGAAAACAATCCAAGAGATTACTGCAATTGCCGAAAAATTTGCAATTAAGTTACCGCAAGAAATTAAAGAATAGTATGCTACAGATGGAACACGTTTATACGAAATAATTAGCGAGGCTGGGTCAAAATTTAACTTTTGGCACAGCCTCATTTAAAACAAAAAGACAGTAAAAAGCTGGGAAAAATTTTCGTCTAATTTCGAATTAGTACTCAAATTTTCTCAGCTTTTATTATACATTTCTTCTTGTGAGCTATTCTTGTCTTACCAGCAAATCAATAATCGACTGTCGCTCAATCTTACCAAAATAAGGGTTGTAAGTCTACTTTATCTAAAACCTCAGTAATAGCATCTCGATCATAACGAACACCAATCAATTTCTCAGTAAATTTTTTAACATCAGTTTGCCCAAAAAAATCACCATAAACTTGCAGGTAGCTGATACAACCATGCTTAATCTGTAAGCGAAAATCGATTGTTCCTTGGTCAAAATGTTGTCGGTGCTGAATAGAAGCCTGCGGTGAGTTTCCGTAAATCCAATTCCAATCACTGAAATCTTATGATTTATATCCGCGACGGCTTGTTTGGCAGTATCATCCAGAAAATACTCATTGGCTTGGTTTAAATCAGTTACGCCAAAATCTTTTGTGCCAATGTATCACGGAATTCTTCAATTGTTAATTGCTGATAGTTAGGAGTAAAAAACGGCTTAAGGTTGGTAACTCGGCTGTGAACCGATTTAATTCCTTTGGCTGCTATTTTATCTTTCGTACATTCAATGCTTTTGCAATTACGTTTAAATTCACATCGTACATCAAGGTTCCATGAGAAAACATCCTTCCGCGTTGTAGGCGCATCGCATTACCTGAGAATTTTTTACCATTAATTTGCAAATCATTT